>NZ_JBQCDN010000306.1:0-2881 GCF_051961175.1 Trinickia sp.
GCCTGAGCCGCCGACACGCCCAGCATGAGCCCCGTGGCGCACAGCGCAGCCATGATCGCGCGAACTTTCATTCTTTATCTCCTCCAGACTACTGACCAAGTAACGAGTGCTCCCCTCTTCGACTGGCTGGGGAACGGTGGTTGGGTGCAACAGACAACACTGGATGTGGCCGAATGCCGACTCGCGTGGCGCGCACATGCGCCGACGGGCCGAACGCGGCCGCGAAGGATCGCCAGGAAATGCGTGCTTCCAAGCTTGGGCGACTGTCTCCTCTTTTAAATTCGGCCGGCCCGCGTCGCGCGGTTCCAGCTCGGGGAGGCAGCGCCATCCAAACCGCGCTGCTAACATGCACGCGCGGTATGAATCGGGTACGCGGCGCACTGCCGGCGATCGACGCTCGCAACCTTCACGCGACAGCACGGCCGCAAAGGTTTTTGCATTCGATCGACGTTACCTCTTGATTTGGATTGTAGTTAAACTACAATTCAGTGTCAAAATTATTTTTATCGCGCTACAGACGTCGCAACTTCGAGCAGCCCACCCACGCAGTACGTATCTCGAATCGCGCCCGCAACCCTTTGACTTCGGCTCAAGACTCATGCAAATCGACTCAGGCTTCACCTTCGTTCTCTTCGGCGGGACTGGCGATCTGTCGATGCGAAAGATCCTCCCGGCGCTGTACGAGGCCCACCGTGCCGGCATGTTGTCGGAGCACGGCAAGATCGTGGCGGTGGCCCGGCATGCGGCCGATCGCGCGGGCTATATCGATTGGGTCAACAGCAACGTCAAATCGCACGTTTCGAAGGGCGGCAAGTTCGACGAAGCCGTCTGGGAGCGCTTTCTGGAACGGATCGCCTACGTCAAGCTCGATCTGGGCAAGCCCGAGGATTTCGCGTTGCTGCGCGATGCGATGAACGATCACAGCGGCACGCGCGTGTTCTATCTCGCGACGGGGCCGTCGCTGTTCGTGCCGATCTGCCGCGCCCTTGCGTCGGTCGGATTGAACGAGAACGCGCGGATCGTGCTGGAGAAACCGCTCGGTTACGACCTGCGCTCGTCGAATGCAATCAACGATGCGGTGGGCGAGATCTTCGCCGAAGAGCAGATCTACCGGATCGACCACTACCTCGGTAAAGAGCCGGTGCAGAACCTGCTCGCGCTGCGCTTCGGCAATGCGCTGTTCGAGCCGCTGTGGCGCCGCGAGTGGGTCGAGAGTATCCAGATTACGATCGCCGAAGAACTCGGCGTCGAGGCGCGCGGCGATTTCTACGACAACACCGGCGCGCTGCGCGACATGGTGCAAAACCACCTGCTGCAGCTGCTGTCGATCGTCGCCATGGAGCCGCCCCATTCGATGGATTCCGATTCCGTCCGCGATGAGAAGCTGCGCGTGCTGCGCGCGCTCAAGCCGATCGATACGCGCGATATCTCCAAGATCGCCGTGCGCGGGCAGTACCATTCGGGCGTCATCAAGGGCAATTCGGTGCCGGCCTACGCCACCGAACACGGCGTGAAGTCGCAAAGCGCAACGGAAACCTTCGTCGCGCTGAAGGTGGAGATCGAGAACTGGCGCTGGGCCGGCGTGCCCTTTTTCCTGCGCACCGGCAAGCGTCTGGCCGAGCGCGTCGCGGAGATCGTCGTCAATTTCCGGCCCGTGCCGCATTCGGCGCTCGGCCCGACGGCATTGCGCCCCGGCTCGAACCGGCTCGTGATCCGGCTGCAGCCGAACGAATCGATCCGCCTGTACTGCCTGGCCAAACAACCGGGCGAAGGGATGAACCTCTCGAGCGTGCACCTCGATCTCGCCTTCGATCAGTTCTTCAAGGAAGGACAGATGGAGGCCTATCAGCGCTTGCTGCTCGACGTGATCAACGGGCGCCTCGCGCTGTTCGTACGTCGCGACGAGCAAGAGGCGGCATGGACGTGGGTAGAGCCGATCCTGAACGAATGGGCCGCCTCGAACAAGCCGCCCAAGCCGTATGCGGCCGGCACCTGGGGCCCCGCCGCGGCCAGCGCGATGCTCGCGCAGCACGGCACCTGCTGGCTCGAAGAAGAGAATTGAACTGAGTCGCTGCGTCGTTGGCGTCGGAAGTCGACAAAAGCGACAAAGCGATAAAGCGACGAAACAACGAAGCGGCAAAACGAAAACGACGTGCAGATCCGGCAACGCAACGCTGGCGGAATGAGCCGTTGGCGAAGCGGTGCGGCGTTGCCGACGATGGTGAACATACAAAAAGCAGGCTGGAGGAGAAGTGATCGAGCTTCACGCTTTTGACGACCCGCGCGCCCAAGCTGGCGCGCTGGCCCAGGCCGTGAGCGGTGCGCTGGGCGCATCGCTTGCCGCGGGCCCCGACACGCGCGCCATCCTGGCGGTTTCAGGTGGAACGAGCCCGCGCCCGTTCTTTCAGGCGCTCGCGCTGGAATCGCTCGACTGGGCGCGTGTCGACGTGACCCTCGTCGACGATCGCTGGGTGCCCGAAACCGACAACGCGAGCAACGCGCGCCTCGTTCGAGAAACGTTGCTGACGCAAGCCGTGGCAGCCGCCCGCTTCGCGCCGCTCGTGGATGTATCGGTTTCGCTCGATACCCGCATCGCCGCGTTGAACGCCGATCCCGCCTACGGCTTGCCGAACGTCGCCGTGCTCGGCATGGGCGAGGACGGTCATACGGCGTCGTTGTTCGCCGATGCGCCCGCACACGAATGGACGCACGCGCTCCAGACGAGCGAGCGCTATGTCGCGGTCCATCCGGGCGCGGCGCCGCACGCCCGCGTGAG
Source organism: Trinickia sp. (assembly GCF_051961175.1). Classification (GTDB taxonomy): domain Bacteria; phylum Pseudomonadota; class Gammaproteobacteria; order Burkholderiales; family Burkholderiaceae; genus Trinickia. Next base: position 2,777 of record NZ_JBQCDN010000306.1, read on the forward strand.
CCTGTCGATGTCCGCGCTGAAGAGCGTCAAGCGGCTGGTCCTATTGATCTCGGGCGAACGCAAGCTCGACGTCCTCAAAGCGGCCGCGTCCGCGCCACAAGAAAA
>NZ_JBQCDN010000307.1:0-11383 GCF_051961175.1 Trinickia sp.
CGTCCGCGTAAACCAGGCCGCGCGCGCTTTGCGTATTGCTCGTGCCGCGCACCGCGATGATCGAATTCAGATCGCCGATAAAACGCTTGCGCACCGCCAGGTTCGGCAGGTATTTCAGCGTGTCTTCCGTGTTGACGACGTTCCAGTTGTCGAACTGTTTGCGTGTCACCGTTTCGATCGAGGCCGGTAGATTCGGGTCGAGGGCAGGGCCGGTGCGGCCGGCCCCGGCTGCGGCGCTGACGGTAATCGTCGGCAAGACAACCCCGTCCCGAGTGGCGCTGGCGAGTGTTTCCGGGCTGGCGCTACGGGCGTTGGTATCGATGCTCGGCGTGGCATCGGCCGCGGCCCATGCGACGGGCGCGACAAGCGAGAACGGGACGAGCGCGAGCGTGGTGAATCGCGCATGGCGGCGCGCGCGGGCGCCCGGCCTTCGCGAGGCGAAGTACAACATGTCGTCTTCCTGAATTCGTTGAACGAACAGCCGCGCGCGCCTTCAATGGGCGCATCGAATCGGCTGCGGGTAACGGGGATCAGGAAAAGGCGGGTGGGGCTCTAGGCCGGCCGGATGGGAAGGCGCCTAGCGGCGTGAAGCGCACGCTCAGCACCGGGACGGTGACGGATACGAGGAGCATGACGAGCACGAGCGGCGCGGGCGGCACGGCCGGCATGGCGATGTGATCGGCGAGTAGATCGCAGTAGCCGCACGCCGCGAGCGGATCGGCCGGCGTGGCATGCGCGGAACCGGCGGTGGGCTCGACCGCCGAACAGAGCGGGGCGGCAGACGGATCGGCTCGATGCGCGGCCACGACGAGTTGGCTGACGATCGGCGCGAGCACGATGAGCCACATGGCGACGAGGCCAAGCCATGCGGTCAGGTGTTTGCGGGATCGGAGAGCCATGGTCATGCTGCGGATTGACGTGCGCCGCAGTCTACCATCGGAAGCGATTCATGTGGATTGAACAAGTTTGATGCCGCCCCTGCGGCCGATGCCGCACATGCGGCCGCGGGCGGCATCGGCCGTCTCAATGCGTGACCGACAGAAATAAATACGCGGCGAACAGGCAGAGATGCACGGCGCCTTGCAGGACGGTTGTGCGGCCGCTGCTCAGCGTCAGGCTGCTGATGAACAACGTCAGTGTCAGCAAGACGGTTTCCATTCCGCCGATGCCGAGTGCGAGCGGGCGCCCGACCCAGATGAATACCGCGGCGACGGTGGGAATCGTGAGGCCGATGCTCGCGAGTGCGGAGCCGAGCGCCAGGTTCATGCTCGTTTGCAATCGATTCGCGCGTGCGGCCCCGACCGCGGCCAAGCCCTCGGGCAGCAGCACGAGGGCGGCGATAACGATCCCGACCGTCGCGGCCGGCGCGCCGATGTTGGCCACCCCGCGTTCGACAGCCGGGGAGAGCAGCTTCGCCAGCAAGACGACGGCGACGAGGCTCACCAGCAGCAACACGAGGCTGGTGAGCGCGACGCGTCCGCTCGGCAACGCGGCCGCGTGAGCGGTATCGTCGCTGTTGCCGGAGGAAAGGAAGTAATTGCGATGGCGCACGGTTTGCACGAAGACGAACACGCCGTAAAGCACAAGCGATGACACGCCCGCGAACGCGAGCTGCGACGTGGACAGTTGCGGCCCCGGCATCGCACTCAAGTAGTTAGGCATCACGAGCGACAGCACCGAAAGTGCGGCGAGCACGGCGAGCGCCTTGCTCGCGCCCCGTCCTTGAAAGTCCTGTTCGCCATGCTTCCAGCCGCCGACGAGCAGACACAGGCCAACGATCCCGTTGCAGACGATCATGATCGCGGCAAAAACCGTATCGCGCGCGAGGCCGGCTTTTTCGGGGCCGGCGGAGAGCATGACCGACACGATCAAGGCGACTTCGATGATCGTCACGGCCACCGCGAGCACCAGCGTGCCGAATGGTTCGCCCACGCGGTGGGCCACCACCTCGGCATGATGGACCGCGGCGAATACGCAGCCGGCGAGCGCGACGGCAATCAAGGCGATCGCGATGCCTTCGGCCGGTATGAGGCGCGATAGTCCAAGGATCAGCCACGCGGCGAGCGGCGCCCAGAGCGTCCAGCGCGGGAGTGCATGCGATGCGGTTGACATAGGGGAGTCCTTGATCGTAGCCGGCGCGAGCGGGAAATAATATCAGGCAAGCTGGAGACGGCATCGACGCGTGCAATGGCAAGCGGCGCGATGCCGACTCAATGCCGGGCGATCAGGATGCGCCGGCTACCGCCCCGGCTGCGAAGAGGGTTTGGGGTTTGCTGCGAGAAGCGTGCTCGGTGCAGCGTCGTACGACGATGCTGCGTTTGGGGATGGCTCCGAGCGCGCGAGCCCGTGATAGGGACAGGCGCCTGTCCGAGGCCAAGTGGCTGCGGGAAGACCGCAGCGATCCGCTCGACCCCGAAGGAAAAACGTTATTCGGCGAGCGGCGAGCGCGTGGGGCGCCGTTCCGTCACGACAACGGTAGCACGTTCGAGACGGGGGCTCGCGCCGCGGATGAACAGCGCAGCGCAGGTGGCGACCAAAGCCCAGATGGAAAAAATTACCGCCAACGTGCCCATGCCAATCTCCTGAAGGTCTCGGATCTCGACTGAGACTGTCGGGCCTGTGGCCGATCAGCGAGTCGATGAATCACAGTATCGGCCGGGTTCGCGGATTTCAATTCGACGAAATGCATGGCGTTTCCCGCCTAATCCAAGTAATGGGAGGATCGGCCCAATGCAGCGGCTCGCTCGAGCTGCTGCTCCGTTCGCCGCGATCGATCGCTTTTAAACGCACGTACGAGGCGAGCTGCCATGCTACATCACGGTTTAGCCTTGCTCAAGCATCCGTTCAAACGCTTTGGCAATCCGATCGATGCGGCCCACAGCATATGAAAGCGAGATCGGCGGCAACGCGGCCCGGTCAATCCACGATGTTACGAACCCAGTCCACAAAACTCTCGTTCTCGAACTCGTACACGTCGCGCGGGCTCTTGGCTACGACGGTCTTTTCCGCGAGCCGGTTAAGCGCCTTTTGAACATGCGTGGCCTGAAGGTCTTCGATCCCCACATGCTTGCGCAGCCTCACAAGGGTCGCCTTGGCGAAGGGTTTGATCGAAGGATCGTCCGCCAGCATCCGGACGAGCACCCGCTCGGTCGCGTCGAGTGAATTCCACGTTCCTTCGTGATTCTCCCTACGGGCGAGTTTTTCCTGCTGCATCGCAATTGTCTGCTGAAACGTGAGCGCGGGGCTCATCATCAGAGCCAGCACCGCCTCCATCAGCGGCTCGGGACGCCGGCCGAAGAGCTCGAATGCCTCGCGCGCCGCAGCCACATCGAGCTTGCGTCTCGTCGATTCTTTGATCCGGCGTGCGATATTGTCGACAAAATCGTCGCCAAGCAGCGGGAAGTCCTGCACCGTACTGGCGGCCGAGTAAAGCGGTGCATTGGCATTCGTGAAGACATGGCCGAGCTTCGTACGCGAAGACCCGGTAAACAGCATGCGAAGCTTACGCTGTTGTTTGGTCAGCGTCGTGCGTAACGCGCGAGCCATCTCCTCGCCTTCTTTGCTGCGGCCGAGTGCTTGTGCTTCGTCGATCAGAAAGAGCATGGGCCGGCGCTTCGTCAGCTCGGCAATCAGCGCGTCGATTAAAAGCGCCGTATCGGTGATCTCTCGCTTGGGATCGTGTTCGAGGTCAATATGGCCCTCGAGTTTCGCACCGGCGAACTCGGCTTTTCCTTTGAGTGCCTTGACGGGCGTTTGAAGGCGGGCGATGACTTTGTCCAGCAGCGAGTGCGGCTCGAGGGCCTCCTCGATCGCCCGTACGAGTGCCGCGCCCGGCGTTTGCCGTGTCTGCCAGAGGTCGGCATAGACGACCGTGTAGCCCTCGCTTTCGGCGAGCGGCTTCAGATCCCTCAGAAGAAATACCGTCTTACCCGTGCGGCGCGGGGCGAAAATCGTCGTCGATGTGACGAGCCCGGCGTTCAGCGTGGCAAGATAGGCGCTCGCGAGGTCCGGCCGGGGGAAATGCCACAGTTCCGTCAGTTCCATACGATTATCCAAAATTATCCGTAGCCGGTATAATTATACCAATCGGAGATAATTTCGGATAACCGCGCCCGTAAGCGGCCTGTCCGCCGTTATTCGGCTACCGTTCGATTCGCCGCACGAGGCAACGTCAACGTGACGGCGAAGCCGCCCGTTGCGGGGAAAGCGAAGCCCACCCGGCCGCCGTGGGCGGTCACCACTTCTTGCACGATCGCGAGCCCGAGCCCCGATCCCGTGTGGCGCGAGGTGTTTTCCTGCCCGAGCCTTTCGAACGGACGCAGCGCGGCTTCCCAGTGCTCGCGGGCAATGCCGGGGCCATTATCCGTGACGGTCACCGCCACGGACGTCTCCGACGTGACGATGGAGACCACGAGCGTATCCGCCTTGCCGTGCAGCAGCGCGTTATGCAGCACGTTCGATAGGGCTTCTTGCAAGCTGATCGGATCGCCGTCGATGTATGCGTCGGGCCGATCGCATTCGAACGCAACGCTCACGTCGCGTTCGTCGGCAAGCGGGATCGTTCGTCCGAGCACTTCCTTCGCGAGCCCAACGAGATCCACCGGCTGCAATGGAACGGCTTGCGTGCGATGAATGACCATCGCATGGTTGAGCAGTTGCCCGGTGAGCCGGCCGACGTCGGAGCAGGTCGCGCGCAGCGCATCGAGACGTGCCGCATAGCGCGATGGATCGTGCTCGCCACTGAGCAGCTCGATCTGCGCGTCGAGCCGCGCGAGCGGCGTGCGCATCTGATGCGCGGCGTCGGCAATGAAGCGCTGCATGGCCGTCATGCGTTCGGAGAGGCGGCCCAGCAGGCCGTTAATGGCGCCGATGATCGCATTGATTTCCGAAGGCGTATCGGCGGCAACGGGACGCAGATCGGCCGGATCGCGGGCGGCGATGATCGTCTCGATCTTCGCGAGCGGACGCAGGCCGCGCCGGATGGCGAGGCCGCTCGCACCGATCGCGAGCACGCTCATCAGCACAATGAGCGTCCATACCTTCAGGCTCATTTCGTTCGTCAGTTGCGCGCGAGCGTGCGTCGTTTGCGCGACGGTGACGACGGCCCATCCGGGGGTGCGCTCTTCAGGCAGGTAGCGGGCGAGGGTGGCCGTGCGAATGCGCTGCCCTTGATAATTACCGTTGCCGAACAGCGGGCCGTTTCGCGCGGCGGCGCTGCTGGCCGGACTCGGAAGGTCGGCATAGCCGGCCACGACCATGCCGCGCGAATCGGTCACCTTGTAGTAGACGAGGTCATACCGCGAGAGCGTCGAAAGTGCCGCCACCGGCAGATTGAGCGCCAGCACGCCGCCTTGCACGTAAAGATCTTCGGCCACCTGAATGGTCGCGCCCGCCAGCAATTGATCGTAGGCGCGTTCCGATGCGACGCCCGCGTAGTAGCGGGCAATCATGGCGAGGCCCGCCGCGCCCGACGCCACAATCAGCGCGATAAACAGCAGCGTTCGGCCGAACAGCGTTTTGCGAAACCACTCAAAGCGTAGCAATCTGATACCCCATGCCGCGAGCCGTCCTGATTTCGACCGAGCTGCCCTGCAGTTTTTTGCGCACGCGCGTGACGTACTGTTCGACAGCGTTGGTCGTCGGCTCGTTACCTAAGCTGAACAATTGGTTCAGCAGGTCCTCCTTCGAAAAAATCCGCTGCGGACGGCTCGCGAGAATTTCGAGCAGCGCGAATTCCTGGCGGGACAGCGGCAGCGGTTTGCCGTCGAGTTCGGCCAACCGGCTGCTGCGATCGATCGACAGACCGCCGACTCGAACGAGGTTATCCGCATGCCCCGTATGGCGACGCAACAGCGTTTGCACGCGCGCTTCCAGTTCCCGGTAATCGAAGGGCTTGACGAGATAATCGTCGGCGCCGAGCTTAAGGCCGCTGACGCGATCGTCGATCGCGGAGCGCGCCGTCACCAGCAGGACGGGCGTGCCGCAGCCGGCCGCGCGCAGATTGCGCAGAATCGCGAAGCCGTCCATCGTTGGCAACATCACGTCCAGCACGACAAGGTCGAAGCGCTCGACGCGCAGCAGCGTGTTCGCCGTCGCGCCGTCCGCTTCGAGATCCACCGCATGCCCAAGCCGTGTCAAGCGCGCGCGGATCGCCGCACCGATTTCCGTATCGTCTTCTACCACCAAAATGCGCATGATGCCTTTCCTGCGGAGTCGTTTGCTCGGTTGCTCGGTTGCTCGTTTACTGGTTCGCTCGTTGCCTCGTGCGATTACGGGTTTTCCCGGGGAATCGATCTCAGCATTTTCTCAGACTCGGTGGCTAATCTTGCGAACATGCGTGGATGAACGGCGAGAGCCGCTTCCATAGAAGAGGAGAGGAGACGATACGATGCAGTACGGGGCGAGCACGGTGTGCCACGGTGTCAGGGAGCCTTCGCGCCGACGCCGTGCCTTGGTGGCAGCCGGCCTTGGTGCGGTGCTGTCCCCCGCGTGGGTGCAGGCGAAGGCCGGCAGCGTGCGCATCTCGAAGGGTTATGGCCTCTTATATCTGCCGTTGCTCGTGATGGAGAAGCAGCGATTGTTCGAGCACCACGCCGCGAAGTTGGGCATCGGCGACGTGCGCGTCGACTGGGTGCTGCTCGACGGCGGCAATTCGGTGGACGACGCCATGATGGCCGGCTCGCTCGACTTCGCCGCGGCCGGCGCGCCGGGATTCATTGAGCTATGGGCGCGCTCGCGCGGCATTCCGAACGTCGAGGTCATCGGTATCAGCGGCCTGTCGACCACCTCGCTTTCCCTGAACACGAACCGGCCTGGGATCAAGTCGCTCGCCGATTTCACGTCTTCCGACCGGATCGCGGTGCCCGGTATTCGAACATCGCTTTCAGCGGTGGTGCTGCAGATGCTGGCGAGCAAACTGCTGGGGCCTTCGCATTTCGCGCAGCTCGATGCGATCACCGTGAATTTGCCCCACCCCGAGGCGATGCAGGCATTGATTCGGCGCGAAGGCGGTATCACCGCGCATTTCGGATCGCCGCCCTTTTCGACGCTCGAATTGGGGCAACCGGGCATTCACCGCGTTGTCGATTCGATCGATGTGCTTGGCCCATTGACGCTCGACGTCGTATTCGCCCCGAAACGGATCGTCGATCAACAGCCTCTGCTTGCACGCGCTTTTCTCCGGGCCCTCGACGAAGCGAATCGCCTCATCGCGAAGGACCCGCGATCGGCAGCGGCCACTTACGCGGCTGCCTCGAACCTCAACGTCTCGCTCGATGCGGTGATGCGGATGCTTGCCGCGGCGCATACGCGCTTCTCGGTGTGGCCCGATCGGCTCATGGAATTCGTCGACTTTCTCTATCAAGTCGGCACGATCAAAACGAAGCCGCGCACCTGGTACGGAATGTTCGCAACCGAGCTTGGCGAATATCGCGCTTCATAGCCCGGTTTATAGCCCGGTTTATAGCCCGTCGCATGGCCCCGCCTCACAGCCCGCCCGGCTCGCCCGCGCACGCCGCTCATGTCGAGCGGGGGCCCTTTCAACGATTCGAATCCAAGGAGGAGTACCCAATGAACGCAACCTCGGCCGCCGAGCCTCAACAGTCCGCACCAGAGCGCGCGGTCATGTCAAAGATGGCGCGGCGTCTGCTGCCGATCCTCGTCATCATGTTCCTGATCTCGTTCATCGATCGGCAGAACGTCGGCTTCGCGAAGCTGCAGATGGTGCATAGCCTGCATATGACAGAGGCCGCGTTCGGTCTTGCGTCATCGCTGTTCTTCATCGGCTATCTGCTGTTCGAAGTGCCGAGCACGCTCGCGCTGCATCGGTTCGGCGCACGCGTGTGGCTCGCCCGCATCATGCTCACCTGGGGGGCGATCACGGTATTGATGGGCTTCACGACGTCGATTCAAGTGTTTTGCGGTTTGCGCTTCGCACTCGGTGTCGCCGAGGCCGGCTTTTATCCAGGCGTGATCTATTACCTCACGCTGTGGTTTCCGCAAAGCTATCGCGCGCGCGTACTGGGCATCTTCACGCTCGGCAGCGCGCTCGCGAACATGCTCGGCTCGCTCGTGGGCGGGTGGCTGCTGAGCTTGGACGGCGTTGGGGGCCTCGCCGGCTGGCAATGGGTGTTCATTGCCACTGGCCTGCCTGCGGTGTTGGTGGCCGTGGCGGTGTTCAAGCTATTGCCGGCTTCGTACCGGGAAGCGCGCTTTCTGAGCGAGCCGGAAAAGCGGATCGTCGCCGCCGCCCTCGAACGCGAAAAGCCCGAGCACGCGGAGCATGCGCAGCCGTGGAAGGCGTTGCTCGATCCGCGCGTGATGCTGTTTGCCGCCACGTATATGTTGATGTCGACGTCGCTGTACGGCGTGACCTATTGGCTGCCGACGATCGTCAAGTCGTTCGGCGTGTCGAACAGTACGAACGGCGTGCTGAGCATGTTGCCGTGGGCGCTGTCGGTCGTGCTGCTCGTGTATCTCCCGGCGAAGCTGCGCCGCTCGAAGAGCATTTTGCGGGCGATCGCGATCGTTGCCGGGTGCGGCGGGCTGGGCTTCTTGCTGAGCCTCGTGCTGCCGTCAACGCCGCTGCGGTTCGTCGCGCTCGTGCTCGGCGGCGCGTGCATTCCTCTGCTGTATCCGTGCTTCTGGTCGATGCCGCCGCGCTACTTCACGGGGGCGCGCGCCGCCGCGAGCGTCGCGGCGATCAATTCGATCGGCAACCTGGGCGGCTTCTTCGGCCAAAACCTGATGCCGTTCGCGGGCAAGGCCACCGGCACCGCGTTCGGGCCGATGATCGTGCCGATCGTCTGCCTCGCCGTGCTCGGCCTGGGCGCGAGCATCGCCTGGATCCGTTCGGAACGCGCGATAGCCGGCGTGCCGGCGTGATATTTGTTACGACTTAGTCTCGTAGAAAAAATATATTGGACGTCTGACCGAGAATCTTTCAGTATTTCGGACGTTTAAGAGGCATACCGCGCGTCGGCAGGGGCCGCTTCCCGTTCCTTCCTGCCGATCGCCGGTCTGCCGTCACGGCCCAGCGCGCCGATTCCGCTGGCCGGACACCATTCCAATATACGACCGCGATACCTGAGGACGCAGATGCCCCAATACCGCTCACGCACTTCGACGCACGGCCGCAACATGGCCGGTGCCCGCGCCTTGTGGCGCGCTACCGGAATGAAGGACGACGATTTCGGCAAGCCGATCATCGCCGTCGTGAACTCGTTCACGCAGTTCGTGCCGGGGCACGTCCATTTGAAGGACTTGGGCGCGCTCGTCGCGAAGGAAATCGAAGCGGCCGGCGGTGTCGCCAAGGAATTCAATACGATCGCCGTGGACGACGGGATCGCCATGGGCCACGGCGGCATGCTCTATTCGCTGCCTTCGCGCGAGCTGATCGCCGATTCGGTGGAGTACATGGTCAATGCGCATTGTGCCGATGCGATGGTCTGCATCTCCAATTGCGACAAGATCACCCCGGGCATGTTGATGGCCGCGATGCGCCTGAACATCCCCGTCGTGTTCGTATCCGGTGGCCCGATGGAAGCGGGCAAGGTCAAATCGCCGACGGATGGCCAGGTGATCGCCAAGATCGATTTGATCGATGCGATGATCAAGGCCGCGGATCCGAAGATCAGCGATGCCGAGGTGGCCGAAGTGGAACGCAGTGCGTGCCCGACGTGCGGTTCGTGCTCGGGCATGTTCACCGCGAACTCGATGAACTGTCTGACCGAGGCGATCGGCCTCGCATTGCCCGGCAACGGCACGGTCGTCGCCACGCATGCCTGGCGCAAGGGCTTGTTCGAGCAAGCCGGCCGTTTGATCGTGGATTTGTGCCGCCGCTACTACCAGGAAGAGGACGCTTCGGTCCTGCCGCGCAACATTGCCACCAAGCGCGCCTTTGAAAACGCGATGGCGCTCGACGTCGCCATGGGCGGTTCGACGAACACCGTGCTGCACTTGCTCGCCGCCGCGCAGGAAGCCGGGGCCGATTTCACGATGGCCGACATCGATCGCATCTCACGCAAGGTGCCGTGCCTGTGCAAGGTCGCACCGGCCACGGACAAATACCATATCGAGGATGTTCATCGCGCCGGCGGGATTGTCGGCATTCTGGGCGAACTGGCGCGCGCCGAGCTGCTCGACTTGTCGTGCGGCAACGTGCATAGCGGCACGCTCGGCAATGCGCTGGCCAAGTGGGATGTGATGGGCGGCGCGGGCGAGGACGCCCAGAAATTCTTCCGGGCGGCGCCCGGCGGCATTCCGACGACAGTCGCGTTCAGTCAAGAGGCGGTGTATGCGGCGCTCGACAGCGACCGTGCGAAGGGCTGCATCCGCGACAAGGAACACGCGTATTCGAAGGACGGCGGCCTCGCGGTGCTCTACGGCAACTTGGCGGAGAAGGGCTGCATCGTCAAGACGGCCGGCGTCGACGAATCGCAGTGGGTGTTTTCGGGGCGGGCCCGTGTGTTCGAAAGCCAGGATGCCGCGGTCGAAGCGATCCTCGGCGATCAGGTGGTGGCGGGCGACGTCGTCGTGATCCGTTACGAAGGTCCGAAGGGTGGCCCCGGCATGCAGGAAATGCTGTACCCCACGTCGTATTTGAAGTCGAAGGGCCTGGGCAAGACGTGCGCGCTGTTTACGGACGGCCGTTTCTCGGGCGGCTCGTCGGGGCTCGTGATCGGGCACGCGTCGCCCGAAGCGGCGGAAGGCGGCACGATCGGGCTCGTGGAAGAAGGCGATGTGATCGAGATCGACATTCCTCAACGCAAGATGCACTTGGCGGTCAGCAACGAGGAATTGGCGCGCCGCCGTGCGGCGATGGACGCGCGCGGCGATAAAGCCTGGCAGCCGGAGAATCGTCAGCGCGTCGTATCGCAAGCGTTGCAAGCTTATGCCGCGCTGGCGACGTCGGCCGATCGCGGTGCCGTGCGCGATATCTCGCAGTTGAAGCGGAAGTAAAGCGATTAGAGGCGGTGCATTACGCCGCCTTTGTCTGGAACGAAACCGCCGGCTTTGCCGGCGGTTTTGCTATGCGCGATCCAATCGGACGTCTGCTGGGCGCGCGCATGTGAACCTTCAATAAAGACGTGCCATGGGCCTTCTGGTCGCATGGCACGCGGTGTGCTCGTGATCTCCACCGAGCGAAGCGGGATCGGGCAAGCCTTACGCTTTGATCCCGGCTGGCTTTGCCGGCGCGACCGCAGGCGGAGCGACCCGCTGCGTCGGCACCACGACAACCACGGGCTCCGGCATCGCCCACATCGGCGCGGCGAATACAACGGCCTGCTGCGCGGGTGCGGCGAACGTACCCGTGAACGCGGCACGCTGCAACGCCAGCATTTGCTGTTGCATCGCCATCATTTGCGCTTGCGCCATGTGCATT
>NZ_JBQCDN010000308.1:0-7518 GCF_051961175.1 Trinickia sp.
GTTATCGACGGAAAGCACGACCGACGCCGAGCCGGGTTGCCCCTTCAGATAGCGGCCATCCAGTGAGATTGCCGCATCCGCGAGCGGCATGTTCTTCGGCACTGGCAGATAGAAATCTTGGCTCGCATTGCCCGTCAACACGACCGGTTCGGTGATGCCGAGGTCGGCGAGCGCGATGCTGCGTGTGAGGCTGGTGGCCGCGCCGAACTGGCGCAGCGCGTCACCCGGCGCGCTTGCGCTGCTGCTAGCCGGCAGCAGCGCACCGCCGGCAAGCAGGCCGAACGCGATGCAGGCGAGGGGACGGAAGGCGAAGAGTCGGCGGGTACGCGGCATGACACGAGGCTCGAAAGAGGGATGAGTGGGTGCGTCGAAGTACGGGTTCGGACCTGCTGGGGCCTGAACAGGCCCTAGGCCGGCACGTGTAGCGCCATCGGATGTGCATGAACCGCATGAGTCGGCAAGACAATCTCGTGCGGCGGTTGCTTGGCTGGAAACTCGCTGAGCGGTTGACCCGCGAGCGTCGCGACGATGCGCCGAGCCGCGAGACCGTCGCCATAGGGGCTGATCGGCTCGCGTGGGGCTGCCCCGGTTTCGCGCTCCGCGAGCAGCGCCCGCACGCCTGCGATGATCGATTCGGCGCGGGTGCCGACGAGCCTGACGGCGCCCGCCTCGATCGCTTCCGGACGTTCGGTGACATCGCGCATGACGAGCACGGGCTTACCGAGCGCGGGCGCTTCCTCCTGCACGCCGCCCGAGTCGGTCAGCACGATCGTCGCACGCTGCATGAGCCGCACGAAGCCGAGATAATCGAGGGGTTCAATCAAATGCACGCCGGGCGTATGACCGATCCGGGCCCGCACGGGCGCCCGAACGTTCGGGTTCAAATGAACGGGATAGACGATTTGCACGTTGCTGCTGCGCGCGAGCTGATCGAGCGCGGTACAAATGGCGGCGAAGCCTTCGCCGAAGCTTTCGCGGCGATGTCCGGTGACGAGCACGATGGGTTTCGCATCGTCGAGCGAGGGCAGTTGCGCGTCGAGCTTGGCGCGCAACGCGGCGTCGGCATCGATACGTGCGGTCGTCGCATAGAGCGCATCGATGACCGTGTTGCCTGTCACGACGATTCGGCCTTGCAGCGCCTCGGCCATCAAGTTGGATTTCGCGCTTTCGGTGGGCGCGAACATGATGTCGCTGATCGCGTCGATGACACGGCGATTCATCTCTTCCGGCCACGGGCTCGACAAGTCCCCCGTGCGCAAACCGGCTTCAACGTGGCCGATGCGAACACGGCGATGAAATGCAGCCATCGCGGCCGCGCAGGCTGTCGTCGTATCGCCGTGAACGAGCACGTAATCGGGGCGCTCTTGCGCGAGAACATCGTCGAACGAGAAAATGAGCCGCGACGCGAGGCCATTCAAAGTTTGATTCGCTGTCATCAGTGCCAGGTCGTAGCGCGGGCGAATATCGAATAATTCCAGCACTTGCTCGAGCATTGAGCGGTGCTGACCGCTTACGCAAACGATCGACTCCAGGCCGGGCGTGTCTTCGAGCGCTTTGACGACGGGCGCCATCTTAATCGCCTCGGGACGCGTGCCGAAAACGGACAGGATCTTCAATGTCATCGTGTGATTTCCCCGTGAATGCCTGTATGTCGTATTCGCGGTATGCGATGTGTGCCGCGAAGCATGGAATCGCTGCGCACTGACGACGGCGCCTTATCGCGCCGGATACGAATTGTCTTAATTTCTGCGGGAAATCATGCAAACAATCGTTAAGACATTCCGAAACAATCGTCAAAATGCACTGAAGGCGAGTGCGCAAACGTTTTACCGATTTTGTCGCCCATGATTTTTTCGATAATCGGGAGTGCTATACGCCTGTGAACCTGCGGCCATGCTCGTCGAGGCGGCAACGCCTACCCAGAGATAGGGCCGGCAATATAGCGTGCCGAGTCCTCGCAGCCAGTGTGACTTCGCGCATGCATGCGCCGCAAGCAAGCCATCGCGTGACTCACTACAATGGCAGGGATTCGTTGCGTGCCGCCTGCTGAATTCGAGCGGTACCCACACCGGCCCGCCTCTCGATCTCAATGACTGCCACTCTTTCAGACCGCCCTACGACGCGTGCGCGAATACCGAATTCGCCGCGATTTCTGCTCTTGCTCGTTTGCCTGTACGCTTCGGCGGGGCAACTGGCCATCGACATCTACGTCCCGGCCCTGCCTGCGATGGCGCGTTTCTTTGGCGCGTCGCCGCAGGCCATTCAGTCGAGCGTGTCCGGCTACATGGTGGCCTATGCGCTCGGCCAGCTCATCTTCGGCCCGGTCGCCGACGCCTACGGGCGCAAGCGCGTGCTGGCCTTCGGTCTGATCGTCTACACCACCGGCTGCGCGCTCTCGCTCACCACATCGCATCTCGAGACGTTCATTCTCGCCCGATGCTTGCAGGGCTTCGGGATCGCAGTGACGAACTTGCTGGCGAAGGCCATCATTACCGATTCGTTTTCTGGCCAGGCGTTGATGCATGCGTTCACCTACATGTCGATCGCATGGGGGCTGGCGCCGATCGTCGCACCCGTCATCGGGGCGCATCTGCAAACGTGGCTCGGCTGGCATGCCTGCCTGATTTTCCTGCTCGTCTATTCGCTGCTGATGTGGGGCATTCTGTGGCGCTATCGCGAGACGCTACCCTCGCCGGTTCGCCTCGAGCCGCGCACGTTGATGAAGAATGCCGCGATGGTGCTATCGAGCCCCGTGTTTCAAAGCTGCTTTCTCGCACAAGGGGTCTGCTACAGCATTCTGCTCGTGTTCAACATCGTCGGGCCGTTCATGGTGCAGAGCACGCTGCACAAACCGCCGACCTACTTCGGCTATCTCGCGCTGGGTATCGGGATGATGTACTTCCTCGGCGGGCTGTCGAATCGCATCCACGGGCCGCGGCTGCCGACGGCAGAAGCCCGGTTACGCGTCGGCGCGTGGGTCATGGTTGCCGCTTCCATCGCGATGCTGGTGCTGGCATCGACGATCGGCTTGCGCGTCTGGACGCTTGCCGCACCGGTACTGCTGATGGGCCTATGTGCCGGCGCGATGTATCCCACGCTGATGGCCAAGGGCAATTCGCTGTTCCCGCATATCGCGGGCTTGACGAGCGCCATTCTCGGCTGCGCGCTGCTGCTCGTGTCGTCGGCCATGATGGGCCTCGCAGGCTTCGTGTCTGTGCAGCATCTGGTGCCGCTTGCGGTGTTTTACGTGATTCTTGCCGGGATAGTGGTCGCCATGGTGACGAAACTGCTGCGGTACCTGTCGCAGGGACAAGGCGAGCCAGGCGCGCGTCGCAGCGGCGAGGCCGCTTAAGCGGCAGCGTTTGCCGGGCGTTTCACGGCGTCACGACAAGCGCCGTATGCATTCCCGCTGCGTAGTGTCCTGGCTTGTTGCAAATCAGCACATAGTGGCCGGGCGCAAGATTGAACGAGGCGCGCTTGCTCTTGTCCGGCGCGATGTCTTCGACCTCTCCGATTTTTTTCAGTTTTCGCTCGAGCACTTGTCCTTTGCCGACGGGCAGTGCACCGTCTGAAAGATTCGTCTTGAGCAAGACGAGCTCGTGTTCCATGTTGTTGTTCGCTGCATTCTTGACATAGAGCGTCAGGCGGCCGGCCTTCACGTCATGTGTCTCGAGCTCGATCGAGTTCGCGTGCAATGTCACGTTGATGGTTTGCTCCGCCCAGCATAGGGGTGATGTCGCGCCGAGCACAATCGCACCGGCGAGAATAGAAATGCTGTAAGTGGCATACATGACTGCGTCCTTTGCATAGAACTATCGCGGCGCCCGCGAATCGCGGGATCGCGGGGCGCGATTCGTGGAGTATGCGAACGTCCCTGCCCGTGCGATGACATGAACACTTTCTGTGCCGCGCGACACGTGGAGTAAACGAGCGCTGCGGGTGGCCTATTCCGGGTGCAAAGCCAGCGATGAATCCGAGCGCGAGGCCGCCGATGCGATCGCGCCCGGCAACTTGTGCTTGATTGTCGTGGAAGGTTTTGCAGCCCGGCTAAATGCCTTGGCGTCCCACTACGAGGCAGCGACGCATAGCGGCCAACTCAGGGTCGAGCTGCAAAGATCGGCAAGCCAATAGGACTTTATGATCAGATGATCGCCGCACATGCTCGATCACAGGGCACGATCTAACGTTTGGGAATTCGCGCGAGCGCCCGATTTGGGGGTCGAACACTGGGTCCATGCCGCTCGATGAACACACCCCGCAGGGCAGCTGCTGAGCTGAGCCCGCAAACGCCAGACGAATCGCACGCTATCGTCATAGGTTTGCGCGCTATTGCATCCCCTGCGGGCTTTTCCCATCTATTCCGAACGCCCGTATGTGGCAGACTGTTGAAAGTCAGGCCCGCGTCGAGGCCGGGCTCGGCCACCGGTTAGCGGGGGGCGAAGCGCTTGAACTTTTCTTCTTGGCTCCATGCGCTCGAGGACAGCAGCCATGTCCTCTCCAGGGATGGTGATCGCGTTTTTTATCGGGCGTGGCGCACGAACGAAGACGGGACTCGGAGCGCCGTAGTCGCGTTGCTGCCGATCGCCGAGCATCCCGCGCCGGCGTGCCTCGATCGGCTCGAGCACGAATACGGCCTGAAGGCGGATCTCGACAGCGAATGGGCCGTGCGCCCGCTGGAGTTCATTCGCGACGGACAGCGTGCGCTGCTCGTGCTCGAGGACTTCGACGGCACGCCGCTCGATCGTCTGCTCGGCGCTCCGCTCGAAACTGGACAGTTTCTACGCCTCGCCATCGGCATCGCGAGCACGCTTGACAAGGCCCATCAGCGCGGCCTCCTGCATAAAGACATCAAGCCGACCAATATATTCGTCAACCCGGCGACGGGAGAGGCCAGGCTGACAGGCTTCGGCATCGCTTCTCGATTGCCGCGCGAACGACAATCCCCCGAACCGCCCGAATTCATCGCCGGCACGCTGCCTTACATGCCGCCGGAGCAGACCGGGCGGATGAACCGGTCAATCGATTCGCGCAGCGACCTCTACTCGCTCGGCGTGACGTTCTACGAAATGCTGACCGGTAGCCTGCCCTTTCATGCGCGCGATCCCACGGAGTGGGTGCATTGCCACATCGCACGGCAGCCGGTGGCGCCCTGTCTCCGGACCAAGGACGTTCCCGCCGCCGTATCGGCGATCGTCATGAAGCTGCTGTCGAAGACGGCCGAGGAGCGCTACCAAAGCGCGGGGGGCCTACAGTGGGATCTGCATCGTTGCCTGAAGCAGTGGGAAGCCTCGCGTCGCATCGACGTGTTCCCGCTCGGCACGCACGATACGACGCACCATTTGTTGATTCCCGAGAAACTGTATGGACGCGACGCGCAGATCCGCACGCTGCTCGATGCATTCGAGCGCGTCGTCGCGCAAGGCAAGCCGCAACTCATTCTCGTGTCCGGCTACTCGGGCATCGGCAAGTCGTCGGTCGTCAACGAACTGCACAAGGTGATCGTGCTTCCGCGCGGCATCTTCATCTCGGGAAAGTTCGATCTGCGTCTGCGAGACATCCCCTATTCCACGCTCGCCCAAGCATTCCAAGGATTGATCCGGCAGATCCTGAATAGCCCGCCGTCGGATATCGACGAGTGGCGCGATGCCATCCAGCAGGCAGTCGGCAAACATGGCTGCTTGCTGACCGACCTCATTCCAGAACTGGTCAACTTGATTGGGCCGCAGCCCATGCTCCCGGTGCTCTCGCCGCTGGAAACTCAATTGCGTTTTCAATCGGTGTTTCAGAACTTCGTCGGCGTATTTGCAAAAGCCGAGCATCCGCTCGTGATCTTTGTCGACGATCTGCAGTGGCTGGACCCGGCGACGCTAACTGTCATCGAGTACTTGATCACCGACGCGGATACGCATCACCTTCTGGTGATCGGCGCCTATCGCGACAACGAGGTCGGGCCGGAGCATCCCCTGGTGAGCACGCTCAAGTCGATTCGGCAAGCGGGTACGACTGTCCATGAAATCGTGCTGGAACCGCTATCGGTAGACGACTTCAACCATCTGCTGTGCGATGCACTCAGATGTACGCGGGAACAGGCCGAACCGCTAGCTGCACTCGTGCACCGAAAGACAGGGGGAAATCCCTTTTTTGCGGGGCAATTTCTGACGAACCTTGCTGAAGAAGGTCTGCTCGAGTTCGAGCCTGTTTCCAGTTCATGGCGATGGGATCTCGCGGTGATCGACGCAAAAGGCTTCACGGAAAACGTCGTCGATCTGATGGTCCGGCGCTTGCAAAGGCTGCCGCCCAGTGCTCAGGCGGGCCTGAAGCGACTCGCGTGCCTCGGCAGCCAGGCCGATTTCGACACACTCGCAAAAATGCGCGGTTGTTCGGAAGCCGAAGTACACGCCGACTTCGGCGACGCAGTGCGGGCCGGTGCCATTATGTCCACGGAGCGCAGCTTCAAGTTTTTGCACGATCGTGTCCAAGAGGCAGCGTACGCCTTGATCGAGCCGGAACGTCGTGCCGAGCATCATCTGAGCGTGGGCCGCATGCTGCTCGCCAGCATGGACGAGCACGAAGTCGCGGCGCGCATTTTCGACATCGCGAATCAATTGAACCTTGGCGCGTCGCTCATGGTCGAGCGCGGCGAGCAGCAGCGCGCCGCGACGCTGAACCTGCGGGCCGCGAGAAAGGCCAAGGCGTCCACAGCGTACAGCTCGGCCTGTAGCTACCTGGCAGCCGCGATCACGATGCTTGGGGTGCAAGGCTGGGACGATTGCTATGAGTTGACGTTCAGTGTCTGGTTCGAGCGAGCGGACTGCGAGTTTCTCGATTCGAATTTTGCCGAAGCGGCTCAATGGGTCGACAAGCTCTCGATGCGGGCGCGATCGAAGACAGATCGCGCCGAGATCTATCGGCTTCGAATGGTGCTCCAGCTCGTGCAGGGCGAGAACGCGCTTGCTGTGCGAACGGCGCTCGAATGCCTGCGGATGTTCGGTATCGAGTTACAGGAGTGCCCGACAACCGACCAAGTGCGGAACGAGTACGAGGCCGTTTGGGCAAGACTGGGGGAACGGCCGATAGCGAGCCTCGTCGACCTGCCGGACATGGAGGACGCGGAGATGCACGCCGTGATGAACGTGTTGTCGACGCTATGGCGCTCCGCTTACTTCACCGATAGCAACCTGTGCCAATCGATTGCGTGCCGAATGGTCAATGTGACACAGCAATACGGCACGACGGAATCGGCAGTCATCGGCTATGCGCTGCTGGCTATCTTTCTGGGCCCCTTCTTCGGTCGCTATCAGGACGGAGAGGCATTTGCGCGGCTAGCCGTCGCGGTGGCCGAGAAGCATGGATTCGCCGCACAGAAGGTGGGCGCCAACTTCTTGATGCAGATGGCGCTGCTTTGGACCAGGCCCATCGAAGAAGCGGTGAAATGTGTGGATGCGGCCATCGTCGCGGCGCAGGAGACCGGAGAGATCGTCTACGCCTGCTATAGCCTGGAACATCGCCTAACCGATC
>NZ_JBQCDN010000309.1:0-4849 GCF_051961175.1 Trinickia sp.
ACGACGAAGACGACGACCGACGTACGCTTGCCGTTCTCCTTCGTTACTGCGTCGTGGTTCGTGTCCATCACGAGATGGCGGATACCGGCGCAGAAATGAAAGAGAAAGGCCCACGCCAGCACAAGCGCGATGAGCTTGACGACGATGTTGGAGAGAAACAGCTTGAACGTTTCGAAGCTGATTTCCGAAGTGAGGCTTTGATCGAAGAGGTACAGCAGGAAGGGCAGCGAAACGAAGAGCAGCGCGCCGCTGACCCGGTGCAGGATCGATACCTTCGCCGCCAACGGCAGGCGATAGGACATCGTAATGTCGCCAATCCCGATGTTCCGGAACTCCGGCCTCGGTCTCTGCTTTTCTATAGGTCCTGCCATGTCATACCCCTTTGTCGTATCGAGTCCGATCTTGCTACGGCCGCCGCACACAAGGCCGCCGTATGCAACGGGCGGACTGAACCAAGCCGAACGCGGCGAGGGGATGAGGGGCGCGTAGTAAGCGCGGCGTAATGCCACGCCAAGAATTTTGCGCATATTGTCTTCCCGCGCTGATATGCTGTCCAATATCTATCGTGTATTCCAGAAATACTTTTTACAGATATCGGTATGGAGCTACGGCATATTCGCTACTTCCTCGCGGTCGCCGAGGAACGCAACGTCACGCGGGCCGCGGAGAAGCTGGGCATCGGCCAGCCGCCGTTGAGCGCGCAAATTCACGCACTGGAAGCCGAGTTGAACGTACGGCTGTTTCGGCGGACAGGGCACGGGGTGGTGCTCACCGAAGCCGGTGAAGTTTTCCTCGTCGACGCGCGCCGGCTCCTGGAGAGCGCGGGTCTTGCCATTGCCAATGCGCAGAGCGCGGGGCGGGGTGAGACGGGCCAACTGAATATCGGCTTCACCGGGTCTGCGGCTTTCAACCCGGTCGTGCCGAGGATGATTCGGCAATTCCGCCAGTCTTATCCCGGCGTGACCCTGACGCTGTCGGAAGGCAACACGGCCGAACTGCTGGACGATCTCAAATCGGGCCGCGTCGACGTGGCTTTCGTGCGGCTGGGCGCACAGTCGCCGGCGGGGATGACCTTCCATCACATCGCGGCCGAACGCATGCGGTTGGTGCTGCCGGTCACGCATCGGTTGGCCCGCAAGCAGCGCATCAAACTCGAGATGCTCGCCGGCGAACCGTTCGTGCTGCTGCCTCGCGACGTGAGCCCGACGCTGCACGATGTGATCGTGGGGGCCTGCCGCAACGCTGGTTTCGAGCCGGTACTGGGCCAGCAGGCACCGCAATTGTCCTCTGTCGTGAATTTCGTCGCTGCGGAGTTCGGCGTATCGCTTGTGCCGGCGTCGGTCTGTCAGATCCAGGTCGAAGGCGTGGTGTATGCGGACGTTGCCGGTGCGAATATCACGATCCGGCTCGCGCTGGCGTCGCAGGCTCAACCCAAGACATCGAAAGTGGAAAATTTTCTTGAGATCGCACGGCAGTTGACGGCGCCCATGGAGAGCTGATGGCGATTCTCGAGCCGGCACTAGAAAATTTTTCTATGAATCTCGCGATTTTCGTCATTATTTGGAAGCAATTTTCGCGATCGCACCACTAACATTGCAGTCACCTACTCACGGTGTCTGCAGCCACGCGGGCTGCCTCGTAGGGCCCGCTGGACGCACTCGCGAGCGACGCAAGGGCGAACGCGGTTCGCTGCTTGAGCGTGAAGGACAGCGGCGCTCTTTCCTAATTCCTGGTTAAAAGTTCTTCTGTGAGCTTCCATCGTTTTTCGAAACGGTGTGCGATCCGAAGGTTTTGGCGATGATCATGAGCGAACGTACCAAATTGCATTATTTCGACTATGCGGCGACGACGCCTGTCGATCCGAAGGTCATTCAGGCGATGTCCGAATGCTTGGGCATCGATGGGGTATTCGGCAATCCCGCTTCGAGCTCGCATGCGGCGGGTGCGGCTGCGCGAGGGCGAGTGGAACTCGCACGACGGCAGGTTGCCGATCTGATCGGCGCGCAGGCGCAGGAAATCGTCTGGACGTCCGGTGCGACGGAATCGAACAATCTGGCACTGAAGGGCTATGCCGATAGCGCCACGGCAAAGCGCCACCTGGTGACGAGCCGGCTTGAACACAAGGCAATCCTCGATACGATGGCCAGCCTCGAGAAGCGCGACATGCCGGTCACTTACATTTGCCCGACGGCGAGCGGCGAAATCACGGCCGATGCGGTCGCGGCGGCGATCGGTCCGCAAACCGGACTGGTGTCGCTGATGCTCGTCAACAACGAACTCGGCACGCTCACGGATATCGCCGCGATTGCACCGATCGTGCACGCGGCCGGCGCGCTGTTGCACGTCGACGCCGCACAGGCGCTCGGCAAGACGCCGATCGACGTAAAAGCGCTCGGCATCGATTTGATGTCGATGTCCGCGCATAAGGTGTACGGGCCGAAAGGCATCGGGGCGTTGTATGTGAGCCGCGAGGCGGCGGACCGGATCGCACCGCAGATGCACGGCGGCGGTCATGAGTTCGGGCTCCGCTCAGGCACACTCGCGACGCATCAGATCGCCGGCATGGGATCGGCATGCGAATTGGCCGCCACCATGATGGGCAATGACAGCGAGCGGATTGCGAAACTCAGTGCACGGTTTCTCGATGCGGTGCTCGCGCTCGACGGTGTCACGCACAATGCGAGTACGGCACGCCGCATTCCTCATACGTTGAGCCTGACTGTCGGCTTACCCGGTTTCTTTACCTTCATGCTCGGCGGTGACCTTGCCGTCTCGTCCACTTCGGCCTGCAACTCGGCGGCCGGCACGCCTTCGCATGTCTTGACCGCGATCGGGCTCGACGAAGATTCGGCGAGCCGCACCGTTCGCCTGAGCCTTGGCCGATATACCACGCAAGAAGACGTCGATTACGCGATTTCGTGCTTTCAGCGAACGGTGAACGCCTGTCGCCCGCTGGTGGCGGGTTAATCGTCGCGATGGGTGGATATTTCGGGCGCGAGTGATCGCTTCGCGCTCGAAAAAGTTGCTCAGCCCGGCGTTGTTGTTCATGATGCGCGGATGTTCATCGATCGTGAACATGCAGGATTGACGAACGACGCCCTCTCATGACAAACACACCCACCGCCACCTCCTTCAGCGAGCTCGCACTCGCGCCCACCGTACTCGAGAACCTTGCTCGGCTCGGCTATGTCTCCATGACGCCGATCCAAGCGGCGAGCTTGCCGATTGCGCTGGCCGGGCAGGATTTGATCGCTCAGGCGAAGACGGGAAGCGGCAAGACGGCCGCCTTCTCGCTCGCGTTGCTCGCACGGCTCGACGCGCGCCGTTTCGATGTGCAAGCGATGGTCCTCTGCCCAACGCGGGAGCTTGCCGATCAGGTCACGCAGGAAATCCGCCGCCTCGCACGCGCCGAAGAGAATATCAAGGTGCTGACACTATGCGGTGGCACGCCGATGGCACCCCAGGTTTCGAGCCTCGAACATGGCGCGCATATCGTCGTCGGCACGCCGGGGCGCATCATGGATCATCTCGAGCGCGGCAGCCTTGCCCTCGAGGCATTGAGCACGCTCGTGCTCGACGAAGCCGATCGCATGCTCGATATGGGTTTTTACGACGATATCGCGAAAGTGGCGAGCCAATGCCCGAAGGAACGGCAAACGTTGCTGTTTTCGGCGACCTATCCCGACGGCATCGCCAAGCTGAGCCAGCGGTTTTTACGCAACCCGAAAGAAGTGCGGCTCGAAGAGCACCACGACGACAGTAAGATCCGCCAGCGCTTCTATGAGGTGACGGACGACGAGCGGCTGCATGCCGTAGGGATGTTGCTCAATCACTATCGCCCGGTGAGCACGCTTGCCTTCTGCAATACCAAACAGCAATGCCGCGACTTGCTCGATGTGTTGCGTGCGCAGGGTTTTCATGCGCTGGCGTTGCATGGCGAACTCGATCAGCGCGAACGCGATCAGGTGCTGATCCAATTCGCGAACCGCAGCTGTTCGGTGCTCGTGGCCACTGACGTTGCCGCGCGCGGGCTGGACGTTGCCCAACTCGAAGCGGTCATCAACGTTGATGTAACGCCCGATCCCCAGGTGCATGTGCATCGGATCGGCCGCACGGGCCGTGCGGACCAGGAAGGTTGGGCGCTAACTCTCGCGAGCATGGATGAGATGGGGCGGGTGGGCGGCATCGAACAGGCGCAAAAGCGCGACGTCGAATGGCATGCGCTCGCCGAACTCAAGGACAGCGGCGATGCCCCGTTGTTGCCGCCGATGGAAACCATACAGATCCTCGGCGGCCGCAAGGAAAAGATTCGCCCTGGCGATGTGCTGGGCGCGCTGACAGGCGAAGCAGGCTTTAACGGCGCTCAGATCGGCAAGATCAATGTGACCGACTATTCGACGTATGTCGCGGTGGAGCGGAGCATCGCCCGCGATGCACTGCGTAAGCTCAATGCGGGCAAGGTCAAAGGTAAGAAGGTGAAGGCCCGTTTGATGGACGAAGGGTATTGATCGGCGCCTCGGATGGCGGACGAGGCATCCCTCCGGGGCAAATCAGTGCGCCGGAACGGGTCGTCGTCTTGCGCACCGTCCACGAATTTGGAAGGGGAACGAATCCCCCGACTGAGCCGCAAACGAGAAGCGTAAAGATCGTGACGCTGGCCCGCCGCCGACGGCCGACGCTGTTTCAGCATGATCCAACGGCCCGCGAATGCGACTGAGCCCGCCCCGCGCGTTACGCGGGATCCGGCATCCCGGCCGCCTGCCGCGCGAGCCATGTGCAAAATCGATCCGCTTTGATGCTGCGCTGCGCGCGCCGCTTCAGGACGTACCGCTTGCCGCTTCGACGAAAA
>NZ_JBQCDN010000310.1:0-3635 GCF_051961175.1 Trinickia sp.
ACCGTCAGCGCTATGTCGATCTGATCGTCATGCCCGAGGCGCGCAACACCTTCATCGCCCGCACGAAGGCGATTTCGTCGATCCGCAAGTTCATGTCGGACGCCGAGTTCATGGAAGTCGAGACGCCGATGCTCCACCCGATCCCGGGCGGCGCTGCGGCCAAGCCGTTCACGACGCACCATAATGCGCTCGATATGCAGATGTTCCTGCGTATCGCGCCCGAGCTGTACTTGAAGCGGCTGATCGTGGGCGGTTTCGAGCGCGTGTTCGAGGTCAACCGCAATTTCCGGAACGAAGGGGTATCGCCGCGACACAACCCCGAGTTCACGATGATGGAGTTTTATGCCGCGTACACGAACTACACGTGGCTCATGGACTTCACCGAACAGCTGATCCGCCAGGCGGCGATCGACGCGCTCGGCACGGCCACCATCACGTACCAGGGCCGCGAGCTCGATCTGGCCAAGCCGTTCCATCGCTTGACGATCACGCAGGCCATCCGCAAGTACGCGCCCGATTACACCGATGCGCAGCTTGCCGATGCTGCATTCGTGCGCACGGAACTGAAGCGCTTCGGTGTCGATCCCGCACAGCCTACGTTCCTGAACGCGGGCATCGGCGCGTTGCAGCTGGCGCTCTTCGAAGAAACGGCCGAATCGCAGTTGTGGGAGCCGACGTACATCATCGATTACCCCGTCGAAGTCTCGCCGCTCGCGCGTGCGTCCGATTCGGTGGAAGGCATCACCGAACGCTTCGAGCTGTTCATCACGGGCCGCGAAATCGCGAACGGGTTCTCCGAGTTGAACGATCCGGAAGACCAGGCAGCGCGCTTCAAGAAGCAGGTAGAGCAGAAAGATGCCGGCGACGAAGAGGCGATGTACTACGATGCCGACTACATTCGCGCACTCGAATACGGCATGCCGCCGACAGGCGGTTGCGGGATCGGTATCGATCGCCTCGTCATGCTGCTGACCGACAGCCCGAGCATCCGCGACGTCATTCTCTTTCCGCATCTGCGTCGCGAGGACTGATGCGCGCACGCGACACGCGTTTGTAACGATCCGTAAAAGCCGCCGGCGAGTGATGCTCCCGGCGGTTTTTTTTCGCGATTCGGACCTCGCGAATCGCTGATTCATCCTACTCAGCGAGGACCGCTCGTTTTCGCACGCAGTCCGCACGGCGACGCACGTTACAAATTGAAACGATGGCCGCCAAGCGATGACGGACACTATCAGCGTTATCGTCATCACTGAGGGAAAGCCTCTTCCGTATCGACGGAGGTGCCGCCATGAACAATCCGACTACCTCGCCTCGTCGCCTGCACCCGCTGCTTGCGGTCTCCGCAGGCACGGTCATCGTCGCCAGCCTCGCCGCAACCGCCGCTATCACGGGTGTCTTCCCGAAAGCGTCGAGTTCCAGCGTACAGGACGACCGGTCGCAGGCAGCGCAAGTCGCGTCGCAACCGGTCATCGATTCCGCCGCCCCAGCCACGGCTGCAGCGATGACGGGCCAGCAGCAACCGGCTGAGTCGCGCTCGCCGCAAACCACGCAGGCCCAAACCCCCTCTCAGGCCCCCGGTCAAATCCCCTACTCGGGCCAGCCGGGTCAACCGTCGTACGCGCAGCAACCGTACAACGGCCAAGCGCCCGCGCCGCAACAGCTGGCTCAGCAGCCCTATGCACACGCGCAGCAGCCGAGCGGACAATCGGCGTACTGCTCGACTTGCGGCACCGTCGAATCGATCGTACCGATCCGGCATGAAGGCCACGGCACCGGTATCGGCGCGGTCGGCGGCGCGGTCGTGGGCGGCCTGCTCGGCAACCAATTTGGCCGCGGGAACGGCCGTCTGGGCATGACCGCGCTGGGCGCCGTGGGCGGCGGTTTCGCTGGCAACACGGTGGAAAAGCATCTGCGCAGCGAAACCGAATATCAAGTGCGCGTGCGGATGGAAAACGGCCGCCAGCGTTACTTCACGTACCGCGCAGCGCCGCCGTTCCAGCAAGGCGAACGCGTTCATATCGAACACGGAACACTCGCGGCAGGTTGAGCGCGGTCAGGTACGACCGCGTCGAGGAAGCCGGGAGGCGTTGGCGCCGGGAGGCGCCGAAAGCGGCCTGCTCTGAATCGGAGGCCGAGTTCAGCCAGCCACCCCGGCAAGCCCCGCGCGAGAACCTACCCGCGCTCAAGCAGCGCAAAAAAAAGCGACCACACCGAATGATGTGGTCGCTTTTTTACGCATGTGATGTGCGAAGGTTCGCCCGCTCAACGGCGGCAAGCCTTATTCGGCGGCGTCTTCGATCCAGGCCAGCTGAATCGCCTCCAGAATTTTCTCGCTCGACCGGTTCGGGTCGTCACTGAAGCCCTCGAGCTCCATGACCCACCGATGCAGATCGGTAAAGCGAATCAGCTGCGGATCGATTTCCGGATGCTTGTCGGTGAGGGCCATTGCGATGTCTTGTACGTCGGTCCACTTCATGGCTGCTCCTCCTTGGAAGCTCAATGATTTTCTTTCGCGTGGTTGATCGAATAGCGCGGAATTTCCACCACGAGATCCTTGTCTTGCGGCACGCGTGCCTGGCACGAGAGCCGCGAGCTCGGCTCGAGCCCCCAAGCCTTGTCGAGCAGATCGTCTTCGTCTTCCTCCGACGGCGTGAGCGCTTCGAAACCTTCACGCACGATCACATGACATGTGGTGCAAGCGCAAGACTTTTCGCATGCATGCTCGATTTCAATGCCGTGCTCGAGTAACGCGTCGCAGATGCTTTCGCCCGGCGCGGCCTCGATCACTGCCCCCTCCGGGCACAGTTCGACGTGGGGCAGGACAACGATTTGAGGCATAGGAAATTCCGTTCTGGCTGTATTGTGCGGAGCGGCAAACGCCGCTCGCCTTGTCATTGTAAAGCGGCGCGCACGCTTTAGATTTCGTCGAGCTTGCGGCCCTTCAAGGCGTTGCGAATGCTTTTATCCATGCGCCGCGCGGCGAATTCGTCGGTTTGCTCCGCCAGCGATTTCGTCGCGGATTCGATCGCATCGGCATCCTCGCCTTGCGCCGTATGGTGCAACGACGCCAACGTCTCGTCGATTTGCGCGCGCTCGTCGTCGGCGAGCAATTCGCCGTCGGCCGCGAGTGCCGCCTGGGTCGCCTCGATCAGACGCTGTGCCTCCACCTGCGCCTCGCGCAATGCCCGCGCACGCATGTCGATTTCGGCTGTACGGAAGCTGTCTTCGAGCATTCGCGCGATATCGTCGTCCGCCAGCCCGTACGACGGCTTGACGACGACCGACGCTTCGACGCCCGAGTGCTGCTCACGCGCGAACACCGACAACAAACCGTCGGCATCGACCTGGTACGTCACACGAATACGCGCCGCGCCGGCTGTCATCGGCGGAATGCCCCGCAGTTCGAAACGCGCGAGTGAACGGCAATCGGCGACGAGCTCGCGCTCGCCCTGCACAACGTGAATCGCCATGGCCGTTTGGCCATCCTTGAACGTCGTGAACTCTTGCGCGCGCGCAACGGGAATCGTGGAATTGCGCGGAATGATTTTCTCGACAAGCCCGCCCATCGTCTCGACACCGAGCGACAGCGGGATCACATCGAGCACCAGCCAGTCATCGCCCGGACGATTGCCTGC
>NZ_JBQCDN010000311.1:0-25345 GCF_051961175.1 Trinickia sp.
TCGAGCTCGATCGGCAGGGCGCCGGCATCTTCCATCGTGTTGTAGAAGATCGGAGCGATCTTGCCGCCTAGACACACGCCGCCGAAGCGCTTGTTCGGCACGTAGGGGATGTCTTCGCCCGTGAACCAGAGTACCGAGTTCGTGGCCGATTTGCGCGAGGAGCCCGTGCCGACGACGTCGCCCACGTAGGCGACCAGGTGGCCCTTTTCCTTCAGCGACTCGATGAACTTGACCGGGCCGCGCTTGCCGTCTTCTTCGGGCGTGATGCCGGGCCGGGCGTTCTTCAGCATGGCCAGCGCATGCAGCGGGATGTCCGGGCGCGTGGTGGCATCGGGGGCGGGGGACAAGTCATCCGTATTCGTTTCGCCCGTGACCTTGAAGACGGTGATGGTCAGGCTGTGCGGCACTTCGGGGCGGCTCGTGAACCATTCGGCGTCGGCCCAGCTTTGCATGACGGCGCGCGCGTTGGCATTGCCCTTGTCGGCCAGTTCCTTGACGTCATGGAACTGATCGAACATCAAGAGGGTTTTCTTCAGTGCGTCGGCGGCTGCGGTGCCGACTTCGGCGTCCGACAGCAATTCGATCAGCGGCTGAATGTTGTAGCCGCCGAGCATCGTGCCGAGCAGTTCGGTGGCGCGCTGGCGCGAGATCAGCGGGGAGGCGGTTTCGCCTTTGGCGACTGCGGCCAGGAAGCCTGCCTTCACGCGGGCGGCTTCGTCCACGCCGGCGGGTACGCGGTGGGTGATCAGATCGAGCAGCGTTTGCTCTTCGCCGGCGGGCGGATTCGCCAGCAGTTCCACGAGCTCGGCCGTTTGCTGAGCCGTGAGCGGCAGGGGGGGAATACCGAGCGCGGCGCGCGCGGCCACGTGAGCACGAAAGTTTTCAAGCATGGGGGACCTGCTGGTATGACGTTTCAGTGGGAGGTTCGTCCGGCGTTCCGGACCATGCCGGACGCTGCTGCGAGCGGGATTTTAACCGCGATCCGGTGAAGCGTCAAATGTCTTATATCTTATATAAGAGTTGGTCGGGGGCGTGCCCAGGCCTAGGGAGGAGACGCGCCGCCTGCGCCCTCGATCCCTCGACAATTGAAGACAGGCAGTGAGCCGGGCGACGACCCGGTTTACTTCCCGCACTTCCGTTGGTCCTAATTTTTCCACCGCGACAGCTACGACCGCGGTACGCAATCAAAATAACCCGATGCAACTGCGGCCGTGCGGCATTCGGCGCCGATCGCCATCAACCTACCGCTCATATCCAAGTCCGTATCGAGACATGCGCAACGATAAAACAATGTGTTTGACCGAGGAAGAACGAAAGTTCATATCGGCCGTGCAAGACAGCATCCGCAAGGTCGATCCGACGCTGGCCGACGACCCAGCCTTCCCCGACAAGCTCACCGAAGCATTCGCCGAAGCTAAAGCTGCAGGGCTAACACGCGACAAGCTACTCGCGGACTTCATCTATCTGGAAATACAGGCGCCCGATTTCCATTGCCACCCGTCGATTCGACGATGGCTTCGAAAGACCGGTGCTGTCCCGGACGAGCGTTTTGCGGATTTGATCGAGGTGCTTCGCAACAAGTCACTGCGGCTACAGGAGAACAAATAATGGCATCGACGCGTCGCTCTCGTCTCGAACAGGCGGGCCTTGCCCTTTTGGGATTGCTCACTGCGGTGGGAGGCGCCGTGCGCGGGCTTGCCGACAAAGCACGGTCCGACCGAGACGGCTTTGAGTCCGACAAGGCGAAGTCGAACTCGGCAGCACGCGTAGTGCCGCTGCCGTATGAGTCGCACGCGCAGTGTCCACCGCGAAGGGGCTGGGCGATTACGAGGCGATGGCACATGTCAAAAATTTCTCGCGACTATCAAGCGCGCGTGACCGGTTTTGCCCCGTTCACGGAATGGAAATTCATGGACAAAGAATTCGATGGGTTTCAGGCAACGGAATGCCGCCTCCAGGAGGCAAAGGCTAGGTACGATCAGTTCTTTAGTTCAAAAACAGGTCTTCCGAAACGCTTTTTCATGGCCTCGGGTGTGCCGCGCATGCTTAGGCAGGCGCGCACTCAGAGCGATATTACAAAAGGCAACCCGCCTACGCGGTTGACGTGGTATTTCATGCAACCTGTCTCTCATAAGTATTTCTCAAAAATATTCGCTTGGCAAAAGCTTGCCATTGAATCCTTACTTTATCCATGAAATGAACATCATTGTAACGTTTAAACTTCAACAGCCGATCCTCCCCTCACGCGAGGAACACCTAGGTACCATCTGGAAAATCGCCCAACTATTCGAACCGTTCGGCCTCCCGGTTGCGATTTGGCACCCAGCCGCCCCCACGCGGAAGAAGTCCCTTGCACATCTTGCATTCGACAGTAGCGGTCCAACGCCCGTAGCGCTCGAGCTCCTTCGGGTGCAGGACGAGAAGGACGGAGTGATTGACTATCGGATAGCGGCTGTATGGAGCGGAAGCGAGAAAGGAAAGGGCGGCGTGCTCTCTGTTTCATTTTCGTCTAATCCTGATCTACCGATCTGCTTGTTCGATCTGCAATTCGACGAGGTCGACGCGCTTGACCGCGCGAGAAACATGCAGCAACTCATGCGTGGTCTGCTAGACATATGCTCTAGCGCCTCCTACATCGAAGTCGGCCCGCTACGGTACTACACCACGTATCAGGTGTTCCCCAAGCGGCCGGGGGCTGGCTGGATGCTCTACCTTCCGCAAGCGATCCCGCGTGAGCAACTCCCCGAGGCGGCGGAACTGGTGCCAGTCATGGAAGGCGATGAACAGATGGGAACGATCATCGTAAGCGTCGCGGACAACGTTTTCTCCGTCGACAATCCGGATCACGTCAGCATCGCAAATGCGATCGAAATCCGATTGGCGGATCAAGATCTTTTACCTCGGTAGCCGCGCCGCCGAGATCGGAGCTCGGTCGCCGGGACTGCCTGGGGCTTTTCTCCCGTCAGCTCTGTCCTGCGCGTGAACAGGTGGGGGATGCGTTCATTGCTGGTTGCGCGCAATTGATGAATGTCCCGCAACGCCTTGTTCAGCCGCGCTTGCGACGCGACACGCTGCATTTCTAGTTGCGCCACTTCTTTCCGGATCTCTTGCTGCCTGTTGTTGACGAGTTGAGTCTGCTCCGCATGACGTTCGAGATCGTTGCGCAACTGCTCCGCTTGTGCTTCGGACGCCGCAACCATGGCCTCGACGTGCTCGTTCTGCGCCTCCAGTTGCGCGTGTCTGAGCTCGACATCGGCGAGCCGGATCGCTTGTTCATCGAAATGCCGAAACGCGGCCATCGGCGCGGTTGGAGCGCCCGCGAAGAGGCCGAGCGGATCGAGCAGACGCGGCCGAATCGGCTGCTCAAGCGGGTGTACGGCCAGAAGGAAGCGGGCACCATCTCGAAGGGTGGCACGGGATAATTATTGAAGCTACAATAATGCACATCAAAATCGAGTTCGATCCTGCCAAGGATGCCAGCAACAGCCGGAAGCACGGCGTTTCGCTGGCTATGGCAGCCGAGTTAAATTGGAGCGCGGCTCAAGTTGAGGCGGACGATCGCTTCGGCTATGAAGAGGACCGGTTCATCGGCTATGCGCCGCTGGGCGATCGGGTGTATTGCGTGGCGTTCACGCATCGAGGCGATGCCATCCGGGTCATCAGCTTGCGCAAGGCCAACCGTAGAGAGGTTCAACGCTATGAGCAGCAAACGTAAATTCGTCTATCCGACGGACGAGGAAGATGAGGCGATTGGGCGTGGTATCGCGGCTGATCCGGACACGCGGGAGTTGAGCGACGAGGAGTTCAAGCGGCTGCGTCCGTTCGGAGAGGTCATGGCCAAGCGCCGTGCGGGTCGTCCGCCGTTGGCGAGCCCGAAAGAGCAGGTCAGCATTCGCTATGACGCGGATATCTTGGAGGCGTTTCGTGCCACGGGCGATGGCTGGCAAACGCGCATCAACGCCGCACTGAGGGTGTACCTGTCGGAACATCCCTTGCCCAAGGCATCGTGATAGAAACAGGTGCGGGCCATGCGCCCCGATACTCGAACGAATGAACTTTGCAATTGACACTTCACCCCAGCAGATGCTTCTGAAAATCAGGACTGCACGGGCTGAGCCGTCAGGCACACGCCGAGCGCCGTGCAAACGCGGCTGACTTCCGATTGGTTCGCTCACGGCCTAGCGATTTCGGAAATGCGTATATCATCGATAAGCTCGGGTTGACTAGGCTAGGCAGGCATCGGTGCGATAGGGGAATTCTGCGTTTCATCATTTCTATGTAGCGAAATCCGCTATCACCGACGATTAGACGATGATAAATCGCCGAAAATCGCTCCGGGTCAAACGGCAAAATAGGGCTACTAACAACGAATCGATCCGGAGGTCGCCGTGGTGTCCGCCAACTTGCTCATTACGTTCATCGCGGCGCTTATCGTCGTCTATGCGATTCCCGGTCCCGACATGGCGTTGATTCTGCAAACCAGCATTGCCCGGGGCACCCGTAAAGGGCTGACTGCGGCTGTCGGCCTTGGCGTGTCGCGTGCGACGCACGTGACGCTTTCGGCATGCGGCGTGGCCGCTTTGCTCAAAACCGCGCCGTGGTTGTACGAGATCGTTCGCTATGGCGGGGCCGCCTATCTCGCCTATATCGCGATTCAGATTTTCCGTTCGCCGATGTTCGCCGTGAAGCCGGAAAGCGGAACAGCGCCGCCGGCGGGCGAGGGCAGCGCGCTGCGGCAAACCTTCTTGAAAGGCTTGCTGACCAATCTGCTCAACCCAAAAGCGCTGTTGTTCTGTTCGGTGTTGTTGCCGCAGTTCGTCCGCCCAAGCGCGGGCCCCGTGTTCTTTCAGGTCGCGGAACTCGGTGTTGTCCTGGTGATGGTCGGGGCAATATTCGACGCCCTATACGCGGTCGGAGCAGCCCGGATATCGACCGTGCTGCGCAAGTATCCGCTGGCTCAGACGTTGCAACGCTGGACGTTCTCCGCGGCCTTGATCGGCTTTGCGCTGCGTCTTTCGCTCGACTGAAGGCCGAGGCCGGCGCGCTTCGGTAGACGCTGCCCGGGCCCCACCTATCGAACGCCCGCCCGGTCAGCCGGTGCGTCCCAGGTAATCGAACTTGCCGAGTTCGACGCCGTTATGGCGCAAGATCGCGTAGGCGGTCGTCACGTGGAAGTAGAAGTTCGGCAAGGCGAAATGCAGTAGGTAGACCTGTCCGACAAACTCATGCTTGCCGCTCGGCACCGTGAGCGTCACCGTCCGCGATTCGCTGCCTTCCAATTTCCCCGCATCGAAGCCTTGCAGGTAGGCGATCGTTTTGTCGATGCGCGTGTACAGCTCGTCGAACGTCGCTTCGGCATCCTCATATTTCGGCGGTTCGACGCCGGCCAGCCGCGACACGCAGAACTTGGCTGCATCCGATGCGATCTGCACCTGGCGGGTCAGCGGGTGCATGTCCGGATAAAGGCGGCTCGACAGCAGAATCGACGGCTCGAAGTGCTTCGTCAGAGCATGATCGTGCGCCTTTTGCAGTACGGCGCGCAGGTTCGTGAGGCCGCGGATGAAGACGGGTACTGAAGCATCGTAAATGGACAGGGACATTTCGCGTTGTTCCTTTTGTACTAAGCGTTTTCCGGCGGGCGGGCCGCGAACGGCCAGGCTCGGCAGCATGCCGCGGCTTGCGCGGCCCTGCGCGCGCCATGATATGCCGATGTGATCATGTCTGCTGACTGTGCAGGCACGGGCGCGGGTTCAGGCTCAGGCCGCGCCGCAGGGCGCAACCGGGCGCCTTGGCCGGTTAGCCAATCTCCATGTACAGGCTGCGTGCCAGGGCGGCGATGCACTACACTCTGAGCAGTCGTCCGACGAATGCGTTTTCGTCCCGCTGGCCGATTTTGCCGCATGGCCGGCGCGCGCTTGCAAGGCGCAAGGAACTGCACGGTTAGGGCCGGTGTCGGAGCTTTCCTCGTACCACTGCATGAGGAGCGTCATAGATGACCAAAGCGAGACAGCAGCTGGCGGGCAGCGAACGTGCAGCCGTCAAGGATACAAAGTGCATCGGGCCGGTTGGCCCGAACGAGACATTGCGCGTCGTCGTCACCCTGCGCCGGCGTGAGGCGCGGGAATTGGAGGCATTCGCGCAGCGCACCGCGCGCGGCGAGCAGGCCGAGCCGCTTTCGCGCGAAGCCTTTGCGCAGCGCTTCGGCGTCGCCCCGGAAGATTTCGCCAAGCTTGAGGCCTTTGCGCGCGAATACCAGCTCAGCATCGATCGCTGCGACATGAGCGGCGCCAAAGTCGTCCTCTCCGGCACGGCAGCGCATTTCCAAGCGGCCTTCGGCGTCGAGCTTTCCCACTACGAGCACCCCACGCTCGGCCGGTTTCGCGGGCGTACCGGTTCGATCACGATTCCGGCCGATCTGGCCGATGTAGTGACAGCCGTTCTCGGCCTGGACGATCGCCCGCAAGCACGGCCGCATTTCCGGCTGCGCCCGCCGCATGGGCCGATCATGGCGCGCGCCGCGGCGCAGGCGTTTACGCCGGTGCAGCTCGCTCAGCTATACGAATTCCCCGAT
Source organism: Trinickia sp. (assembly GCF_051961175.1). Classification (GTDB taxonomy): domain Bacteria; phylum Pseudomonadota; class Gammaproteobacteria; order Burkholderiales; family Burkholderiaceae; genus Trinickia. Next base: position 6,572 of record NZ_JBQCDN010000311.1, read on the forward strand.
GGCGACGGCGCCGGTCAATGTATCGGTTTGATCGAACTCGGCGGCGGCTACGAAGCGTCCGATCTGTCGGCTTACTTTCGTAGCCTCGGCGTGCCGGCGCCGCAAGTCGTCTCCGTTCCGGTGGATGGCGCCAACAATAGCCCGACCGGCGACCCGAGCAGTGCCGACGGCGAAGTGACGCTCGATATCGAGATCGCCGGCGCCATTGCGCCAAAGGCGAAGATTGCCGTCTATTTCGCGCCGAACAGCGATGCCGGCTTTATCGATGCCATCACGCAAGCGCTGCACGATTCGACGAATAAGCCATCGGTCCTGTCGATCAGTTGGGGCGGGCCGGAGAGCGCCTGGACGGATCAGGCCGTCGCGAGTTTCAACGATGCCCTGCAATCGGCCGTTGCGCTCGGCGTGACGATCTGCGCGGCGGCAGGCGACAGCGGCTCGAATGACGGTGCCTCGGACGGCGCCGATCATGTCGATTTCCCGGCGTCGAGCCCCTATGTGCTGGCCTGCGGCGGGACACGCGTGACCGCGAAGGCCGGTGGCGGGGCGATTACGAGCGAAGTGGTCTGGAACGACGGCGATAACGGCGGGGCGACGGGCGGCGGTGTCAGCGCCCGGTTCGCATTGCCCGCCTGGCAGGAAGGGCTGAAGGCGGCGCGTCTGGGCGCGGGAGCTGTCCCGCTCGCGCGCCGCGGTGTGCCGGACGTCGCTGCAGATGCCTCCCCGGCTTCCGGGTACGAAGTGTTGATCGACGGGCAGTCGGTACCGGTTGGCGGGACGAGCGCCGTCGCGCCGCTCTTCGCCGGCCTCGTCGCGCGTGTGAATGCGTTATCGGGTAAGCCGGCCGGGTTCGTGAATCAAAAGCTCTATGCCGCGTCGAATGCATTCAATGACATCACGTCGGGCAACAACGGCACCTACGCGGCCGCGAAGGGGTGGGACGCTTGCACCGGCCTGGGTAGCCCGAAAGGCCGCGGCATCGCGGCCGCGTTAGGCGCGCCGGCCGGCGCGGCATCCGCATCGGATACGCCGGGCGCCCTGAACCTGAACGCCGGCGGGGCGTCGCAGTAGTGCAGGTCTATCGGTAAGGGGGATGCCTGGCCGCTAAGCCCATCCAGGTCATCCTGGCTATCCAGGCCAGGCGGGCCAGCCGGGCTAGGCGGGCCAATCGGATCGCCTGCGCAACGCGGGTGACCGAGGCAGTGGGATTTCGAACGGGAAGCGTTATCGCCGGCGCGCTTCGGGCGGGGCCGCGCCGGCGGCTTAGAGGGCAGTTCGTCAACAGTCGCGCACGCGCTCAGACCGTGCCGGCCATAACTGATGGAGCGATCACGATGAATTCTGATACCGGCAGCCCGCAATCGTCTCATAATGCTCATGCGCCGTCGCCGGGCAGGGCCTCTATGCCGCACGTTTTCCTTAGCCGACAGAGCGATCAGCCGTTTCACGACGACGTCGCCTACGGGAACGGGCCCGACGATTTCGTGACCGACACGAGCGAGAGCGCAGCGATCACCCACCACACGATCGCGATCGGCGGCAGAAAGATCGACTATACGGCGACGGCCGGGCACCTCGTCACCGTGGACGAATCGAGCTCGAAACCGAGTGCGAAGATGTTCTACGTCGCTTTCACCGAGGACAACCAAAAAGAGGAAACGCGGCCGGTCACGTTCTTCTACAACGGCGGCCCGGGGTCGTCCTCGGTCTTCGTGTTGCTCGGCTCGTTCGCGCCGAAGCGCATCAAGACGTCCATGCCCAGCTTTACGCCGCCGGCGCCGTATTCGCTGGAGGACAATCCCGACAGCTTGCTCGATAAAAGCGATCTCGTTTTTATCAACCCGGTGGGAACGGGCTATTCCGCGGCGATTGCACCGAACAAGAATCGCGATTTCTGGGGCGTGGATCAGGACGCGCGCTCGATCAAACAGTTCATCAAGCGCTTCTTGACGAAGAACGACCGTTGGAATTCGCCGAAGTATCTGTTCGGCGAATCGTACGGCACGGCGCGCAGTTGTGTGCTTGCCTACATGCTGCATGAAGACGGTATCGATCTGAACGGTGTGACGCTGCAATCGTCGATTCTCGACTACACGCAGGCGGGCAACCCTATCGGCGCACTGCCGACGGCAGCGGCCGATGCCTGGTACCACAAGCGGCTCGGCGTGGCACCCACGCCCACCGATCTCGGGGCATTCGTCGAAGAGGTCGCGCAGTTCGCGCGCACCGATTACCTGGCCGCATTGCGTAAATTCCCGCAAACGGACGATGCCGTCGTCGAAAAGCTGTCGCAGTACACCGGTATCGACAAGACGACATTGCTTGCATGGAGTCTCGATATCGCGGGCTACGACAGCCGCGGCAATTCGCTATTTCTGACGACGCTGCTCAAGTCGAAAGGCGTGGCGCTAGGGTCGTACGACGGGCGCGTCACGGCGATCGATACCGGCATCGCCGGTCAGATCGATCCGAACTCGGGCGGCAACGATCCGACCATGACCGCCGTGACGGGCGTCTATACCACGATGTGGAACGAGTACCTGAACGAGCAATTGAAATATACGTCGACCTCCTCGTTTACCGATTTGAACGATCAGGCTTTCCGCAATTGGGATTTCGGGCATATCGATCCGACGGGCGCGCAAAAGGGCAAGGACGCGCAGGGGAACATTATTTTGTATACGGCGGGCGATCTCGCCGCGGTCATGGCGCTGAATATCGATCTGAAGGTGTTGTCGGCCAATGGCTTTTACGATTTCGTGACGCCGTTCTATCAAACGGTCCTCGATCTGCAGCAGATGCCGTTGATCGAGCAGACCGTCCGCAATAACTTGTCGGCGCGCTTTTACCCGTCGGGGCACATGGTGTACCTCGACGGCGGCTCGCGCACGGCGCTCAAAGCCGATCTGTCGAAGATGTACGACACGATCGGCGGCGATGAACCGGCGATGGCGCGCGTCCGCATGTTGCAGCAGCGGCATCGAGCCTAGCCTGCGGGAGGGTGTGGTCGATCATCGAGGCGGCGGTGCTTGACGGGGCCGCCGCTGTTTTTATGCATGCGTCTGCTTCCGGGCGGCGTTGCCGATGGCCGACGCCGCGGTTCCCGGAGCAGCTAATTTAAACGTTGCGCAAAGTGGGCACACATGTTGCTTAAGCTGTGCCCGCCATCACTAAGGGTCATGGCAGAATTGGCGCGCGACGCGCGCCGTCGATCGGCTCGCGGTATCGCTTGTTGCGGTATGGCGACGGGGTTCGCGAGCCTTGGGACAACCGTAAGGAGGATTGAGTCCGTGGCGACGTACAAGGAATTGCTAGCAAGAAAACAAGAGCTGGACGCCGAAATCGCAGCGGCGCGCCAAGCAGAAGCGGACGCCGCGCTGGCCACCGTGAGAGAGACCATCGCGGCATTCGGGTTCAGTGTGGACGACGTGTTCGGTACACGGCGCAAGGCGCGCAGTGTATCGAGCGGGGCGCCCCGGTTCCGTCATCCGGATACCGGCGAAACATGGGGCGGGCGCGGCCCTCGGCCGCGGTGGCTCAAGGGCAAAGACCCCGAGCAATTCCGGGTGAGAGAGTAGCCCGTTCGGGGCTGACCAAGCGCGCGGCGGACGGTAAAATTGCACCTCGTTTCTCGTAAGTTTTTCCGGTCGATGTTGGGCCGTCGATAAAAAAACCAGACATCGAGCCGCGCCGTCATGTCTCACTCCCTGTTGCTTGTCGAGGACGACGCTCGTCTGTCGTCGCTCGTCGCTGGCTTTCTACGCAAGCACGGTTACGACGTCCGTACCGTCTTGCATGGAAACGAGGTGGTGCCGGCGATCGTCGCGTACCGCCCGGACCTCGTTATCCTCGACATCAATCTGCCCGGCAAGGATGGTTTCGCAGTGCAGGTCTGACACGCATGGCCGGGGCTGAAACGGCGGTTCGCCGTTACGCCGTGAGCAACCGTCTTCATCTTCATCTAGCCAGGCCGCGTTTCGCATGTCGTACCGCATTACGCTGGCGGCTGGGCATCGGCGAAGATCGGCATGCCGCGCACGGCTTCGATGGTATGGCGGTACGTCGTGTCGAACTGCGAGCCGAGCGTTCCAAGGTTGTCCGTCTCGCCCTTCGACGCAGCGTCTTCGATATCGGCGCATAGATCGCCGAGCGGCAGCGCACCGATCGAGCGCGACGACGATTTGAGCTTGTGTGCGATCGCGCCCGCATCACGCGCACGGCCCTGCGCCAAGTGCGCCAGCAATTGCCGGGCGAGTTCGGCCGAGCACTCCACATATTCCACCAGCAGCGCTTGAACGGTCTCCATGTCGTCGCCGACAATTTCCTTCAGCACGCTGATGTCGACGGTGGCTCGGGGCTGAGTGGCCACGTCATTTATCATTGGCTGGAAACCCGCCGTTGGCGGTCCCATTGGCTCGCGCATTCCCGGCTCGGCGGCGCTCGCTGGCGATGTTTGATCGCCCGGACCTGACGAGGCCAACGTGGAGGCGGGAACGGCACTGGCATCGACGCCGGCATCGGCCGTGACGGGCGGCGTGCCGCCCCGAGCGACGCCCCGCCGCGGCGTGGTCCATTGTGCGAGCGCTTGTGCGAGCAGATCCAGCTTGAGCGGCTTGGTCAGATAATCGTCGATGCCGAGTGCCTTGGCGCGGTTTGCTTCACCCGTGATCGCGTTGGCGGTCAGGGCGACGATCGGTACGCGGGCGTCGGCGTCGCCGGCTTCCTCCGCGCGAATCGCCTGAGCGAGTTCGTAGCCGTCGCGCCTGGGCATATGCAAGTCGGTCAGTACCAGGGTGTACGATTTTGCACGCCACATTTCGAGCGCTTGCTCGCCGTCGACAGCCATGTCCGCCGCATAGCCGAGCAGGGCGAGTTGCCGCGAAATGACGCGCCGGTTGACTTCGTCGTCTTCCGCCACGAGCAGCGCGACGCCGTCATTCGCCGGTTCTCCGGTGCCGAGGCCGTCGTTGCCGTGCGGGGCAGTCAGCGCATCGCCGTCCGCGCGGCCCGCGGCTAGCGCGACGGCATCGATCAGGACACGCCGGCGCAACGCCTGCGCCCCGATCGACACGGTATGGCCGGTACGCGTCATCAACACGAGGCTGCGCGACGTCGAGATCAGCACGTCCCCTAAGAGACGGGGCGCTTCGCGCGATACGTGGGGCGCGACCGTATCGGCCGGGCAGCGTGCATCATGCACGAGCACGCGCGGGCTGTCGGCGCGGGCAAGGGCTTGCTGCGCGTCATAGCCGTCCGCGGCGATTTCGACTATCGCGCCCGCGTGGCGCAGGTAGTCGGCCGTGTCGTCGCAGCGCCAGTCGGGCGAAGCGACGACGATGCACGCGAGGCCCGAGAGATCGACCCACTTGCGCGGATCGGCCCCGTCGACGGTTTGCAGCGGAAGCTCGACCGTAAACGTCGATCCCCGGCCCGGCTCGCTTTGCACGGCCATGCGCCCGCCCATCAGCGAGACGAGGCGGCGGCAAATCGCGAGGCCGAGGCCCGTGCCGCCGAACCGCCGCGTCGTCGATGCTTCGGCCTGGCTGAACGGCTGAAAGAGCTTCGCTAGGGTGTCCGCTGTCATGCCGATGCCGTTATCGGCGATATCGAATCTGACCTCCGGCACGGCACCGTCGACGAACGTTGCACGCAGCGAGACATGGCCCTGAACACCGCTGCGTCCCGCGGAAAACTTGATCGCGTTGCCGACGAGGTTGTAAAGGATCTCGCGCAGGCGAGTATCGTCGAACATCGCGCTTGGCGGCAGCAGCGGCGACACATAGGTGCGCAGTGCCACGCCCCGCGCATCGGCGACGGTCGCGAGCGACGAGGCCATGCTGTCGACGACGTCTTCGATCGAGGTCGGCACGCAATCGATCTGCAGCTTGCCGGCTTCGATCTTCGAGAAATCGAGGATGTCGTCGATGATCTTCAGCAAGGCCGACGCGCAATCGCGAATCGTGCAGACCATCTCCTTCTGATCGGCGGACAGCGTCGAGCGCGTCAACACCTCGCTCATGCCGATGACGCCGTTCATCGGCGTGCGAATTTCGTGGCTCATCGTTGCCAGGAATGCGCTTTTCGCGCGCGATGCGGCTTCGGCATCGGAGCGGGCCTGCTCGAGCAGCGCGCCTTTGGCGATCTCGCGATCGTGCGCGGCGCCCAAATTGACAAGCAGTGTCCTGGTCCGCCGCTCGGTGGCCACGATCAAGATCGAAAGCAGTATGGCAGCCGTCAACAGCAATATGCACCGGGTGCGCCATGCGACGAGATATTCACGCGCGGAATAGCCGACCGCAACGGCCAGTGGGAAGTCGCTGAGCGTGCGGTAGCTGATGATCGTATCGCGCCCATCGATAAACGAGGCCGTACGCAGATTGCCGGAGCGCTCGTGCGCCAAGGCGCGCCGGAACGGATCGTTCATGGGCAGTCTGGCGCCGACCGCTTGGTTTCGCCCCGAGCGCAGCGCGCGAATAATATAGTCGTTCGTGCCGACGACGGCTACGACGCCATCTCTTCCGATACGCAGGCCGTTATAGAGCTCGGTGAAATAGCTCGGGTCCACCGATACGACGACGACGCCGAGAAACCGCCCATCCAGCGAACTGATCCGCTGCGAAAGTTGCAGCTCGGCCTTACCGCTTGCGCGGCCGATGACGGGGCGTCCAACCATCAGCTCGGTGCTGGGATTGTGAATATGAATCCGAAAGTGCTCGCGGTCGGACAGATTGATCGCCCTGAAGCCGGGGACGGTCGACGCGCGCAGGTACCCCTGAGAATCGATCACGGCGACTTGCACGAACACGTCGAGCTTGAGCAGGCCCGAACTCACGTAGTAGGCGAGCGGAATGGACACGCCGTCGTTTTGCACCTGCCAGGAGACGAGCGCCGCCACCTGTTCGGCTTCGCGCATGACGCGGACGGTATGGGCGGACAGTGCATCGGCCAGCGCGGCCGCGCCCACGCGCGCGCTGCGCATTTCGGCATTGGCGTCCCAGATCGTCAACGCGCTGAAGGCGAACCACAGCGATGCGATCAGCAGCAGCGTCTGCAGTTTGACGTGGGGGAATCGTCGGCGCAGCACATTCGGCGACGGATCGATGGCCGGCTTGGGCGATGGGTGAGTGGGGGCGAGCGGGGCATCCATGTTCGACGTGCGTTGACGTGGAGGCTAAAACAGCCGGAAGCGGCGTTCAGCGTCGGAATACCCTGTACTACGGCGCCGGCCGCAAAAACTTCATACGGATTGTTACGGGCGGCCGCATTTTTTCTTTGATGGCGATCAAGAAACAATTCGCAGTCTTTGCACGGATATTGCAGAGGCGGAGAGCGCCTGCTGGCACGGCCTCAATGGGGCCCCAATATCGTACCCTCGCACGAGAGAGGCATAAGGACTCGATTATGTCGCGCGGGAATCGCTTTTTACGCGCGACATAATCGTTCAATAAGTGTGGCCCAATTGGAAGTAAAGATTGCGGCGCCCGCCCGGCGCGTGACACAGGTCCGCGTGGTTATCGCACGGGTGGGGCCGTAGGGGATGAAGCGGTGCTACGCGAGTCCAGTGTGCAGCGAGGGGGGCGTGTTCGGATCGCCAGGCATGTCGGGCACGACTTCCAGCCGGTAGCCGTGTCCATACACCGGCGCGAGCCGGACACCGTTGTCGGGCTTGAGTTGCAGCTTCGAGCGCACGCGCGACATATGCGTATCGAGCGTGCGCGAGATCGCGCTTTGCGGCTGGCCCCAAAGCGTGCCGCCGATGTGTTCGCGCGACAAGACACGTCCGGCATGTTGGAACAGCAGCAGCACGAGATCGAATTCGCGCCCGGTCAATTCGATAGGCGTATCGCGCAAAAAGCAGGTGCGGCTGACGGGATCGATGCGGTAGCAACCGACTTCGATCAGACTTTGCGGGCCGGCGCCCGAATCGGGGTAAGCCCGGCGGCTCAGCGCGTCGATTCGCGCAAGCAATTCGCCATTGCGAATCGGCTTGATCATGTAATCGTCCGCGCCTGCCGCCAGCGCGGTGACGACATCGGCTTCGAGCGAACGGCTCGTCATGAAGAGGATCGGTACGCGCTCGCTGAGATTGGCGCGTGCCCAGATCGTGACTTGATGGCCCGTCACACCGGGCAGGCACCAGTCGAGCAGGATCAAGTCGAAGCGATCGCGCTTCAGGCGGCGGATCAGTTGGCTGCCGTCGCGAAAGAGATCGCATTCGTGGCCGGCCGAACGCAATATCTCGCCGATGTGTTCGGCAAGAACGTCATCGTCTTCCAAATAGGCGATCTTCATGTGTTTCAGGTCTCGCTCGCGTGCATCGGATATGCTTCGGCGTTTCGCGGCAGCACATCGGACCGGAATTCATAGGCCTCGAATTGTACCGCCGCCGCCTCAAAAAGGAACGGTGGCGAGTGTAGCAAAAAGTGGGTAATTGACGTTTGTTTGCAATTTGACTGCCATGCATGAACGGCCCTGCATCGATCGTTGGGCCGCTTTCGGCACCCGTCCGCCCACCGTGCTTGAAAGGCGTATTCGAAAGCGCAACACACTTCGATGTTTGACGGTGCACGATCGTCTGAAATTCGTTAAGCTCGCGGCTTCGGCACGTCCGAACCGGTTCCCGCCAGCGGACGCCGGCCGGGGGCGCCGGCTCGATGGCACACGGCGTCCGGTTGATGCCGCCGTCGCAGCCGCTTCGATCAATAACAATTGCGCATCTACAGACACACGACAATGCTTACCCGACATGCCGTTACCAGGGCTTCGAGCGAGGGATCGCCGGGTAACCGAGAAGCAAGGTTCCGGAAATGGGGGCGCGGTGGTGCGTCGCGGGCGCTCGTCGCGACGATGGCATGGCTGAGTATTTCGCCGGCCGGCGCGCAGACGATCGATGCGCGCGCAACGGCCGCCTATGTGACGGCGGCCGGCGATACGCTATATGAAGTGGCGCAACGCTACCTGACCGATGCAGGCGGCTGGCGCGCATTGGCCCGGCTCAATCATCTCAGCGCGCCGCGACGCTTGCCTGCCGGTATGACCTTGCGCTTGCCGCTCGCCATGCTGCGTCGCGATGCCACCTCCGCGAGCATTGTCGCGTTGAGCGGGCTCGTGACGGCGCGTTGGCACGGCGGCCCGAGCGGCCAGGGCACGGCGCCGGCCGTGCCGTTGCTGCCTGGCCGTACCTTGGGCGAGAGCGATACGATTACAACGGGGAGCGACGGCTTTGCGACGCTCGAGCTCGACGACGGCTCGTACGTCAGCCTTGTGCCGAACAGCCGCGTCGTATTGTCGAGCCTGCGCAAGATGGCGCTGACCGGCATCGAGGATCACGTCATCGAATTGCAGAAGGGCGAGGTCAGCAACGAAGTGACGCACGCCAGGCAGCCCGGGGATCGCTTCGAGGTGCGTACGCCCTCGATTGTGGCCGGCGTGCGAGGAACGCGTTTTCGTGTCAACGAGATGTCGTCCATGACGACCGTTGAAGTGCTTGACGGCACGGTGGCGGTCGGCACTTCGGCCAACACCAACGCCAACGCCAACGCCAACGCCAACGCCAACGCCAACGCCAACGCCAACGCCACGGCGGCCGATGCGGCGCGGCCGAGCGTGCCGTCGCAATTCGTGGGCGCCGCCCAAGGCAGTGCGACGCCGAACGGCGGCGCCGTGGGCGTGCCCCAGCCGCTCTTGCCGGCGCCGACACTGCTCGATCCGTCGAAGCTGCAGGACGGCAAGACCGTGACATTCAGCGTGGCGCCGGCTGCCGATGCACAAGGCTATCGGATTCAAATCGCGCGCGACGCCGATCTCCTCGATCTGATCCGCGATGCGCGTGTGACCGTTCCCCGCGCCAGCTTCGCCGATGTACCCGACGGGACGTACTTCGTGCGCGTTTCGTCGATCGACGCCAGCGGCCTCGAGGGCCTGCCGCGCGTCTATGCGTTCGAACGCCGCGCTAACGAACTGAGCGCATCGGGGTCTGCGCACATCAGCGGCGGCTCGCACGAGTATCGTTTCGCGTGGCGTACGTCGCGTGTCGATCCCGGGGCGCGTTCCCGCCTCGTGCTGTCGCGCTATCCCGACTTGCACGATCCGGTCGTGGACGCGGTGGACCTGACCGACAACGCGTTCGTCGTATCCGATTTGCCGCCGGGCGATTACTACTGGCGCGTCGTTTCCGAGCAATACGATCGCGGTCGATTCTATGAAACCGTCGGCCCGGTGCGTACGTTCACGCTCGCGAAATGAACGGGATGGGAATGGCCCCTGACGAATCGCTCGCCCCGCCGCATCGGGCACGCTCGATGTGGCGTCCGTCCCTGAGCGTGTGGCAGCGGTTCATGTGGGAGTGGTTGGCGATCGGCTGCTTCGGCGTCGCCGCCGTTTTCATCTGTGTGTACGGTGGAATCGCCACGAACTTCAACCGGCTCGTCTACGACCGGATGCTGACGTTGCGCTCCCAACCGCTTGCGCCCGGGATCGCGGTGGTGCGCATCGACGACGACAGCGTGGCCGAACTTGGCCGCTGGCCTTGGCCGCGGACGTTGCAAGCGCGCCTGATCGACGCCGTCGCCAAAAGCGGCGCGTCGGCGATCGTCTACGACGTCTTGTTGACCGAGCCTTCGCCGGGGGACGACGACCTGGTGCAGGCGCTGCACGCGGCGCCGACTTACTTGCCGCTGCTCGCCGATTCCACCGGGGGCGAGGAGGCGGTGCCGCCCGTGCCGGAGTTGGCCGCCGCCGCTGCGGGAATGGGCCATATCAACGTCGTGCCCGATTCGGACGGTATCGTCCGCGGCGTCGCATTGCACGAAGGGGCGGGCGGTGTCGAGTGGCCTTACTTGGTCGTGCCTTTGCTGGATGACATCCGCGACGGAAAAATACCGCTCGAGGGCGGCCGCTATCAGGCTGATTTCCCAAGCTCGACGCCGGCGTCCGACGCGTCGACGGACGGCTCTATCGACGATGGCTCGTCGCGCGTGCTCATTCCGTTCTCGGGCAGCGTACCGCGCGACGCCCAAGTGTCCGCTCATGATCTGCTGGACGGCCGGATGCCCGACGGCGCGCTGCAAGGCAAGGTCGTATTCGTCGGACTGACTGCCTCGGGTTTGCTCACGCATTTGGCGACGCCGATCACGGGCAAGTGGGGGCCGACCGCCGATACCTTACTGCACGCCAACGCGCTGAGCGCACTACTGATGGGGCGAGAGATCCGGCCGGTGAGCCCGCGGTGGTTGTTTGCAGCGTCGCTGGTGCCGCTCATTGCGTTGCTTGCCGGCTTGCTGTTTTTGTCGCCCTGGCGCACGTTGCTGCTCACGCTTGGGCTTGCCGTCGTCTCCCTCGTCGTGAGCACGGTCTTGCTCGAAGGGGCTTGCGTGTGGCTTTCGCCCGTGCCGGCGCTGATCGCCTTGCTGGCCGTCTATCCCCTTTGGAGCTGGCGCCGGCTCGAAATGACGATGTGGCGCCTGCGGCGCGAACTGCAGCGCCTGGCGGACGACGCCGACATTCTGCCGAACATGCCGGCGCAGCCGCGCACCGTGCGCGGCGATGCACTCGAACGCCACATTGCGCTCGTGGAGCATGCGGCCGATCGCATGCAAGACATGAAGCGCTTCGTGTGGGATTGCCTGAACAGCCTGCCCGAACCGATTCTGGTGGCGGATCGGCACGGCATGATTTGCGTCGCGAACAAGGCGGCGCATGAATGTTTCGCACCGATCAGCAGTTCGGCGCTGGAGGGGCGCCTGCTGACCGAGACGCTGGGCGAAATGACCTTCATCAAGACGATGGTTCACGAGACCGTCTCCGATGCGGAAATCATCGCGCATTGGCCCAAGGTGCTCGATCCGGCCGATCTCGAACGCGTACGCGTCGTCAAGCGGGGCATCGAGGTGCGCGATCGCACCGAACGCGATTTCCTGTTGCGCTATGCGCGGTGTCGCAATGCGCGGGGCGAGGCGACGGATTATTGGGTCGTGGGCCTCGTCGAGGTGACGGCGCTGCACTCGGCCGAACAGGCGCGGGAAGATGCGTTGAGGCTGCTTTCCCACGACATGCGTTCGCCCCATGCATCGGTGCTCGCGCTGGTCGAGGAGGAGATGGCGGTCACGCGTTCCGAGCGCTCGCGCAAGCTGCTCCAGCACATCGAGCGCTATACGCGGCGGGCGCTGACGCTGGCCGACGATTTCGTTCAGCTGACGCGTGCGGAATCGCAGGCTTACGTCTTCGAACCCGTCAATCTTTCCGACGTCGTGCTCGATGCCAGCGATGAGATCTGGCCGCAGGCGCGCGCCAAAGGCATCGTCGTCGAGACGCATTTCGACGGCGACGCGCATTGGATTAACGCGGACCGGTCCTTGATGACGCGGGCGGTGACGAACCTGCTCAACAACGCGGTGAAGTATAGCCCGGGCGAAACGGTCGTCCACGTCGCGGTAGCGAACGCGGGGGCTGATCGGGTGCAGTGCCGTATCGCCGATCAAGGCTACGGGATGACCGAAGATGCCCGTGCACACCTGTTCGAACGCTTTCGGCGCTTTCGATCGCCGGGACAGCCGCAGACGCAGGGCGCCGGCCTCGGGATGGCGCTTGTGAAGACGGTGGTGACCCGGCATCAGGGAGACGTATTCGTCGCGAGCGAACCGGGCCGCGGGACGACCGTGACGGTGTCCCTGCCGCGTTGGGACGGCGATTCATGAACGCGCGTTCAACCGCACCCGGGGGCGCAGCTGCGGCCGAAGACATGGCTACGCCGGCTTGTCGGCCTCCGATCCACGATGACATGACGACCGCTTGAAATGAAGACGATCTTGCTGCTCGCCGCTTGTACGGCTGCGTTGATGGGGTGCGCGGGGAATGAAACGGCGGTGCGCGCAACCGCCTTGCGCGATTTCGGCACGGGCCAGCGCACCTTTGCGTTAGCGAACGATTCCGCGAGGACATCGGATATCGAGGCAAACGACTTTGCGTCGGCGATCGAGCGGCGTCTTGCCGAGCTCGGCTTCGCCGCCGCGCCCATCGACGCCGCGCGCTACCGTCTTGCTGTTTCGCACGAGACGCGTCCGGCCTCCGTCGGCGTGCGCTATTCGCGTTGTGCCGGCGGCGCGCCGTGCGGTGCGGCGATTCTCCCGCCCGGCTTCGAGTGGCCCGGCCAGAAAGCGTATATTCATTCGCTGACCTTGCGGTTCTTCGATCGTGCCGATGGAAGCGAAGTCTATAAGGTCAGCGCGACGAAACGCGATGGCGCCCCCGATGCCCGCCGCGATATCGACGATCTGGTCGCGAGCGCGTTGGCGCGATTGCCGTTCGCACAGACGGAGACGGGCGCGGGCGATCCGGGGCGGAAGACCGATTGGAAAGTCACATTGAGCAAGCCGGGGGCCGATGCGGGTGCCGGTGCGCGCGTCACGCGAATTGTTCCGCTTGCGCAATGAAGAGGCAGCACGGCTAGTCTGCAAATTGTAGGGGTTCGATCGAGCGATAACCGCCCGGCTGGCCGCCTTGGGGGGGCAGCCGCACGACTCGTCCTGGCTGCTATTCTTCCGTAGAATGCGTGATGCGGGGTGCGCTGCACCCGCCTCCAGTCGTTGTCACACTGGCTGGCGGGAACGTGCCAACCCGATCGCGACGGACGGGACGCTTTAGCTCGAGACCAGGGCGGGCGCAGTTGGCTCTGGTCAGCCGACAGGAGACGAACAATGAATACGACATCGACGACGATCGTGGCAGCCGGCGATCCCCCCCGAACCGTGCGCCGCATCACCCGCTTGTACGCGAGTTTTTTGCGCGCGGCCTTTGCGCTGGTGCCGGCTTACCTCATCGCGTATCTCTACTTCTTCCAAGATTCCCATCTGCTGTACGAAAGTCATCCATTCCATGAAGTGGCGATCGCGGCGGCCACGCTCGAGGGATTGTTCGTCAGTTACGTCACGTGGCAATGCTATCGCCTGTCGGGCGAGCCGATCTTGCGCTGGATGACGCTCGGGTTCGTCGGGTTCGTGTTGATCTATATGCTGCACGGCGCGTTCACGCCCCTCGCGCATCACGACATGTGGCTGTTCCTGCTGTACGGGCCGGCCTCGCGGCTGGCCATGTCGATCCTGCTGTTCATCGGCCTGCTGTCCTACGGCGCGAAGGCCGATTCCACCGAGCGGCGCACCGATCGATTGTTGTGGGGCCTGTGGTTCGCCGCGTTCGCCGTGATCGATCTGCTCGTCGCCGTGCTCGCGAATTCGCCGATCGCCGGGACGCTGGGCGTACGGCTTTCGCTCGAAGGCGGCGCCATGGTGATTTCGCTGTTGAACGTCGCCTGCCTGATCGCGCGCCGTATCCGCTCGCCTTTGATGCAGATCTTCGGTATTTCCGTGATGGCGTTCGCGCTGTCCTCGCTCGCGTTTCTGCTCGGCAAGCCCTGGAACCATATGTGGTGGCTGGCCCATGCGATTTTCGCGGGCGGCTTTTTCCTGCTTAGCTACGGCATCGTCCAGGCGTTTCATACGACGCGTTCGTTTTCGACGATCTACAGCCAGGAAGAGTTGCTGGCCCGGCTGCGCGAAGAAATGGCGCGCACGGAAAGTGCCCTGCAAGAGCTGCAGCGCAGCAATCAGAAGCTCGAATCGCTGGCGGCGGTCGATCCGCTGACGGGCGCGACGAATCGGCGGGTTTTCATGGAACGCCTGGAGACGGAAGCGGGCGCGGCGAGGCGGGGCGGGGCACCGTTCTCGCTGCTGGCTGTCGATGTCGACAATCTGCGGCGCCTCAACGAGCGGTTCGGCGAACAGGTGGGCGACAGCATCTTGCGCACGGTCGCGATGACCTGCACCGAAGCAATGCGGCCCTATTATGGGATTGCGCGCGTGGACGGAGGCCAGTTCATGGCTGTGCTGCCGAACGCTGCGCTCGATGCGGCGCTGATGGTGGGCGAGCGTATCCGCGTGGCGATCCAAGCGCTTCAGTTCGAGGGCGGGCATGAGCGCTTCGCGGTCACGGCGAGTATCGGCATTGCGCAATTCGGGCCCGACGGCACGACGGCCGACGCGGTCATGCGCTCTGCCGGCGAACGCTTGAAACGCGCGAAGACGCACGGGCGCAATTGTGTCATTGCCGTGTGAGGTAAGCGGCGGGCATCGTCGGCTCATGTGTGCCCGGTGGGCCGCGCCGCCTGCCGCTTAAGCCGCGGTTAAGCCGGTCTGTGCGATGCTCGTGGGCATCCATCATCTCGGAACGGACGAATCATGCGCTTGTTGTTGGTCGAAGACGACCGAATGATCGCGGAGCCCGTGCTCGACACAATGCGCCGGGACGGCTATGCGATCGATTGGGCTCAAGACGGCCGCGCCGCGGAGCTTTCCCTCGGCAACGGTGTGTACGATCTGGTGCTGCTCGATTTGGGGCTGCCGAAGAAAGACGGTATCGCGGTACTGCAAGCCTATCGCGACACGGGCGGTGTGGCACCCGTGATCATTCTGACGGCGCGGGACGCGGTGGACGAGCGCGTGCGCGGGCTCGATACCGGGGCCGACGATTATCTCGTCAAGCCGTTTGAGCTCGATGAGCTGGCGGCGCGCGTGCGTGCGCTGTTACGCAGACGAACGGGGCAAAAGCAACCGGTCTATACGCACGGAGAACTCACACTCGATCCCGCGGCCCATGAAGTGACGAAGAACGGCGTACCCGTTGCGCTCGTGCCGCGCGAATTTGCGCTGCTGCGCGCGCTGATCGAATCGCCGACACAGGTGCATACGAAGGCCCAGATCGAAGAAAAGCTGTACGGCTGGGGCGAAGAGATCGGCAGCAACGCCGTCGAGGTGCATGTCCACAGCTTGCGGCGCAAGCTGGGCGCCGAGCAGATCGTGACGGTGCGCGGCGTTGGATATCGCTTGAGGCGCGCTGAATGACGTCGATTCGGCGTTGGCTGCTCGGATGGCTGATCTTCGGTTTTGCTGCCGCTTCGGGCGTGGCGGGGTATGCCATCTTCCGAGCGGCCCATGAAGAGGCGAGCGAACTGTTCGACTACGAATTGCACGCCGTTGCGGTTTCCCTCCCGCCGGGCATGGCGGCGACCGGCGCATTGGCGCAAGGTCCCGCGATGCAGGACCTCTCCGACGACCGCATTGCGATCGAAGTATGGAACGCGCAGGGGCGGCTTATCTATCGATCGCGACACGCGCCGGACCTCGTGCGTCTGGACGAAGGCTTCCGCACGATCGAGCGTGACGACAAGCAGTGGCGCGTGTTCGGGTTGCGTCAACCGGATCGCTTCGTGCAAGTCGCGCAGCCCGTGTCGGTGCGCGAGTCGTTGGCGCTGAGGCTCGCGTTGCGCACCCTGTGGCCGCTTGGCGTGCTGTTGCCGCTGACGGTCGCCCTCGTGCTGTTTGTCGTGACCCGAGGCCTGGCGCCGATCCGGTCTTTATCGAGTATGTTGTCCACCCGCTCGCTCGATGCGCTGGAGCCGGTGCGCTTCCCCGGCCGCGTTCCCGTCGAGGTTCTTCCGTTAATCGACGCGCTGAACGATCTGCTTGCGCGGCTCAATGCGGCGTCGAGTGCGCAACGTACGTTCGTTGCCGATGCGGCTCATGAATTGCGCTCGCCGTTGACCGCACTCAAGCTGCAACTGCAAGCCGCGCGGCGAGACGGCACGCTTAAAGGGGAAGGCCCGACGCTGACACGGATCGAAGAACGGCTGAATCGAATCATTCGGCTTGTCCAGCAGTTGCTTGCGCTTGCACGCGAGGATGCGGCAGACGCGGGGGCCGCGTTGACGCGCGTCTCCTTGCGCCGTGTTGGCGAACAATCCATCAGCGATTTCTCGCTGCTGGCCGAGGAGAAGTCGATCGATCTTGGGCTGGAAATCGCCCCGCCTGCGCAGGAGGACGATGCGTTCGAGGTGCTTGGGGAGCCGCACGCTTTGTCAGTTCTGCTTAATAATTTACTCGACAACGCCATCAAGCATACGCCGAACGCGGGTCGAGTCGATCTCGTGCTGCGCCGCGATGGGGAGCGTGTTTCATTGGACGTCAGGGATACGGGCCCCGGGATCCCGGAGGATGAAATCCCGCGGGTAAGCGATCGGTTTTACCGCGGCACCGAAACGCAAGGCGAAGGCAGCGGGCTCGGGTTGGCGATTGCCTCGCGTGTGGCGAGCC
Source organism: Trinickia sp. (assembly GCF_051961175.1). GTDB lineage: Bacteria > Pseudomonadota > Gammaproteobacteria > Burkholderiales > Burkholderiaceae > Trinickia. The sequence goes on from NZ_JBQCDN010000311.1 coordinate 23,713, forward strand.
GCCATCGGGCGCAGCTTTCGCTGCGCAACAATGTCGACGGGCAGGGGCTTACTGTAACGGTGTCCCCCTTCAAGCCCGCGCCCGTCAGCTAGTGTGCGTTAGTTCATAGGTTACGCGTGTGCCGTCATCATCCCGACGGATTGGACTCAATAGCCGCCGCTGCTACCGCCACTGCTACTGCTCCCGTTGGAACTACCGCCCGATGAATGCATATCGCTACCGGGTGACGAGCATCCCGATGCCGACAGCGAGGACAGTGCGAGCGCCAGCATGACGAACAGCGCCGAAAGCGCCTTGTGCGATCTCATCTCGGTTCCTCCTTTGATTGCGGCGCACCTGCGCCGCGCCATTTCGATTAAGCGGCCGTTGCGTGGTGCGGCCGGCCCCACCCTCGACATATAACGCGGCGACGCGGCGGATTATTCCACCGGCAACGCATTCATCTGAACGATAGGCGCAGCCGCATGCTGACGGCGCTTCGCTTAAACATAGGACGCATTCGCCGAATGCAACAGGGCCGGCTCGCATCGCTGCGGCCGGCCCTCGTTTCATGTTCCTACTTCCTCGGTTTAATACCGGTGATCGTCGTCCGATGGCCGGCGACGATCTTCGTCGTGAAAGCGGTGCGGATCACGGGCGTGCGGGTGACGATGCATCCATTCGTCATGCTCCCAGTATCGGCGGCCGTCCCAGTAGCGGTCTCCGTGCCAGCCGATCGAGACGTTCACGTCGACGGGGATCAAGTGCGCCTGTGCGTAACCGGGCGCGTCCCGATCGGGCGCATAGTGCGCGAATGCACTGCTGGCGCCGAGCAGCGCGCCGCCCGCGGTAAGGGCGATAAAGATCGAACGAATTTTGTTGTTTGAGCGCTTCATCACGGTTCTCCCTGAGTTGCGATGTTTGCAGCGACGGCATATGCAAGACTGAACTGCGATGCCAGCCGTTTGCGTAGAACCCACCTTAGCAGCGCGAATTTTTAATAGACGTGACCACTTGTAAGCAAAACTTCGACGTCTGATTTTTGTATTTCGGTCTTTAAGGTAAGAGGACCCCTGAAAACCTCGCCGAGGCGACGCCAACGAGTTTTTCAACACGATCGGCCGCGCAAGCCGACAGCGGCGTCATTTGCTTGAGCCCAGCACAACTGTCGATGCTGCTCGAAGGCATTGACTGGCGGCAGCCCCTCACGGTCCTTACTGTACCGAGCGGCAGCTCCGCCCTTCGTTATTGTTGTCGATTCGCGAATGACCAATTCGCTCATTGCCCCATATTTGCTGCACTGCAGTTGCGCCTATCTTTGCGGTGTCGACAGTCCCGTACGGGAAGGCGGTCAGTCCATCGCAAGCGCGATCGAGTTTGCTAGCCCGCGCATGGGACGTCGATCCGGTCGCGTTGTCGGGCTAATGAATCGACCCAGTTCGGTCGAACGAGCCCGGTGGCACGCCGCGCCGCCAACAGATGGTGTTCGTTGCTCGCGGGATGCGCCTACCGGCTCTATCCACTGCGCGCAGCGGTAGCCCTATGGAGAGAGACAAATGAAATCGAGCGAATGGGACGTGGGCTACGAGTGGAAGGCCGTCGTGCTGCTGGCCTTGGGCTTCGGGCTGGTGGGATTGGACCGGTGGCTAATCGC
>NZ_JBQCDN010000312.1:0-3425 GCF_051961175.1 Trinickia sp.
TCCTCGGGCCAAGAAATGAACGAGCGACGACCCTCGGCGCTGCCGGGCCCTGAAAGCGGCGGCGCGAGGATCATCGGTCTCGCCAGGCCAAAGGCTGGGCCCGCCATGGCTCGCTATGAGCCAAGTATGTTGACGGACACCCCCGCCGTGCATGCATGCTGCGAGCGAGATGCCGAGCGGGTAGCGTACCCATGTGGCGATCGGCTATGCGATCTCCCGGCGTGCAGACGATGCGGCGGGGCGGCTACTCCCCAATGAGGGGCGGATTCTAGCACAATCCGGCCCGATATTGGAGCCGGATAAGCCTGCGGATTCGTGCTCGATGCGCCCGGTGCCGTGCCATGCAGTTCCGCAAACGGGGCTCGAACTATGTCGGAATCCGAGCGTCGCGAGAATGCCACGTCTAGCTTTATTGCTGTTTTTGATATGAAATTTTCAGTATTATCACGCCCGACGGTTTCCGGGACGTCTGTAACGAATTCGAAAAATAAATGAAAGGTCTTTGCCATTCGGCGGAGGCCTCGCCGTTCGTTATGGTTGTGCCCCGGTATCAAAAAGAACATTAACCAACAACTCGGGGTATGGTACGCGGGGGTGCCGTAAGGCTTTCGTCGTTCGCCTCTTTGCACTGGGCAACCAGTGGTTTTGATTCGACAACGAACAACGAAATGCTCGACCTGCGCTGGACCCTTCCAGTTGCCCGGTGGTCCTGTTGGCCGGCCGGTGCGACGGCCGCTCCCGATATCGGCTTCATCGACCCGCTCGTGCGTCGACGATTGAGTACGCTCTCCAAAATGTCGTTGAAGGTGGCGCACGATTGTGCGGCCGAGCTTGGCCCGGTGCGTCTCGTCTTTGCATCGCGTCACGGCGAATTGCGCCGGACGACCGGCATGCTCGACGACATCGCGGCCAATCAGCCTGTTTCTCCCACGGCCTTCAGCCTCTCCGTCCTCAACGCGATGACGGGTATCTATGGCATTGCGCGAGGCGATCGGTCGCCTGCTACCGCGATCTCCGCCGGTGCCGAAACGCTCGGTTACGCATTGCTCGAAGCGCATGCGCAACTGAGCGCCGATCCCGCGTCGCCGGTCCTCATGGTTTATGCCGACGAGCCGGCGGACGAGCGTTATGGCGCCGTCGATTACGACATGCCGTCCGGCGCGCTGGCCATCTTGCTGGAGCAAGGCGCGCCGACGCAGCTCGAATGTACGGCCGGGCCCGCGCTCGAGGCGGAACCGGTGCCTGTGCATGCCAGCCAGGGCGAAGCATTGATGCACGGATTGACGGCGCGCGCCGACGCGGTTTGGCAGGGGCTCGGCCGTCGCTGGCAGTGGTCGCTGCGTGGATGCGGTGCCCTATGAGCGGCATCCCGGTGAAGGCGCGGATTGGGCGCATTTGGCGCCTGATCGCCACGGGCGCGGCATTGACTGCCTTCGGCACGTGCGGCCTCTTGTTTTCCGTGCTCCTGTTTCCGATTGCCTGGCTCTGGCCCCATCGCCGGTCGAGCCAGCGCGTCGTGGCCGCGGTCATTCATCGATTTTTTCGCGCGCTGGTATTGCTGCTCCAGTGGGTTGGCGTCATGAGGCTGGATGTGAGCGGGGGGGCGGCGTTCAGTGCACGCGAGCCCGCCATCATCGTCGCCAATCATCCGACGTACCTCGATGTCATGGTGCTGCTTGCGTTGGTTCCTCGCGCCTGCTGCGTCGTAAAGAACGTGCACTGGGGCAATCCGTGTTTCTGGGGCATCGTGCGCGCGGCTCAATACGTCAGCAACGCCGATCCATCCGAGCTGATCGAGGCCGGTGCGCGTCAATTGGCCGCCGGCTACACGATGATCATCTTTCCAGAGGGCACGCGCAGCCCGGGCGACGATCGTCTCCATCCGTTTTCGCGCGGGTTCGCGCATATGGCGCTGCAGGCGGGCATTCCGATTCGCCCGGTGTTGATCGATTGCGATCCGCCGGCGTTCACGAAACGCATGCGCTGGTATCACGTCCCGCCCCGGCCGTTCCGGATGCGTATCGTTGCGCTCGAGTCGCTCGAGCTCCAGCGAATCGCCGCGCCCGATGCGCCACACGCCGCCGCTGCGCGCGTCGTCGCGAAGGCAGTTCAAGCACATATCACCGAGCATTTGTTTGCGTATGGATTCTTTAAAACTGGAAATTAAGCAGCTGTTGATCGAGGCGCTCGATCTCGAAGATTTACGTCCCGAGGATATCGACGACGATGCGCCGCTGTTCGAGACGGACGGCGTCGGCCTCGATTCGATCGATGCGCTCGAAATCGGCATCGTGCTGCGCAAGCAGTATGCGTTGACGATCGCCGCCAACGATGAGCGCACCCGTGAGCACTTTCGCTCGATCAGCACGCTTGCCGCATTCGTCCAAAGCCAACGGGTGCCGGCGCATACCGACAGCAACACCGCACCGCAAGGGGAGTGAACCGTGACCGATATCGAAATTCTCGAGCGCATCCGCGCTATTTTCAGCGAAAACTTCGCGATCGAGCCCGAGCGTGTCACGCCCGATGCGCACCTGTTCGAAGATCTCGACCTCGATAGCATCGACGCCGTCGATCTGGCCATCAAGCTTCAGGAAATGACGGGGCGCCGCATCAAGCCCGAAGAATTCAAAACGGTGCGTACGGTCGGCGACGTCATCGCCGCCGTCGAATCGCTGCTGGCGGCTTGATTCGATGCACTCGGCTTCGACGCGCGCGGCGCCTGACGAAGCTCGCCACGCGGCTTGCTGGCGGGCCCGCACGGTCGCGAGCGTCGGGCTCAAGCTTGCCTATCCGCTCGTCATCGTGGCGTTTTGGCGCATCGGTTCGCCGCGCTATATCGGGCTTGCCTTGCTCGTCCTGCTTTGGGTCCAGCGCTGGCTCGGCGCCGGCAGCATCGGTGCGCTGCTGAGCCGATTCACGCGGCTCGAATGGGGGGCCGCGCTGGTCATGAGCGGCTTGTCTGCGGCTATCGCGGTGACCGACAGCGAGGCGTTACTGCGCGCGTACCCGATCGTCGTCAATGCGGCCATGCTCGTGGCATTCGGCGCGACGCTGCGCGGGGGCAAGCCATCGATGATCGAAAAGTTCGCGCGTCTGCGCCGGCCCGATCTCGATGCACGCACTGTGCGCTACACGCGGCATGTCACGCAGCTGTGGTGCGCGTTCTTCGCGTTGAACGGCGCCGTCTCCGCCGCCAGTGCCGTGTGGGGCTCGCGCGCCTTGTGGGCGCTCTATAACGGCGTCGTCACTTATCTATTGATCGGCGCGTTGATCGTCGCGGAAATCGTATGGCGTCATGCGTTCGTGTTGCGGGAGAAAGCGCGTTGAACGCCTCATTCGTCGCGTTGCGCGCGTTGCCCGGGGCCCCGCGCCCCCAGGCCACCCCCGGGTGCCGCGCGGGCGCGACCGGGCGCGAGTTCGGC
>NZ_JBQCDN010000313.1:0-21853 GCF_051961175.1 Trinickia sp.
CGGCCTGTTCAAAATTGACGATTCGCCGTGGAGTAGGGATATAGACGATGCGACGATCAAGCAGCGATTTGCCCAGGTGGTGGAGGAAGAGGAAGGTTCACTGGATCTAGCCACCGCGGTGACACTACTAGTAACCGAGCAACGTTGGGACGAGAGAATGGAAACCGCGCTGCTGAACGCTTCGCCAGACGATTATGTGACTCTGATCAAGGCCAACCAGGGTGAAGGTATGCGGCCGCTGATCGACATGCTTTATCGCTCTGCGAGTTTTCGCGGACAGCAGACTGCACCAATTGCATCCGCCGTGAACGCCGCGCTAGACAAGATCGCGAAAGAGTCGAGACTCAACGCGATTCGCTCTAAGCGTTGGCGAGGTAGTGCCTAATGAGTCCCCGAAAATTTTCCGCTAAGTAACGGCCGGATCCCGCATTAGCCGAACGTTGCGCGGTTGGGAGCGATTCCGCGATGGATCGTCGTGTTGACGTTTCCCATATCGGGGGAGTGCCTCTTATGAAGAAAGAGGACTGATCGCGTGACGATCCGATATTCCTTGGGCTCGTGTGGTCAGACAAGGGTCGCAGCGGAGGGTGGCTCGCCTCGGGCGATCCCACACATCGGTGACCGGGAGCAGGGCAAACCCCCGCGCAAAATTTCCGTACGATTTCCGTACAAAGAAAAAGGGCTTAGGCGGATTTCGCCTAAGCCCTTGATTTCCCTTCGAATTTTTGGTGGGTAGTACTGGGATCGAACCAGTGACCCCTGCCGTGTGAAGGCAGTGCTCTACCGCTGAGCTAACCACCCGAAGAGCCTCGAATTATGTCAGAGGTTCCGCCGTTCGTCAAAGCAATTTTTAAGCGACTTGCACATCGGCCGAATGGGCTGTGTTTTCGGGCACCGGCTCACGTCGCCAGATGCTCGTGCCCTTCATCGCCTTGTCGAGGCCATCGAGCACCGCCTCGTGCGCTGCCAGCTCCGCTTCGTCCGCCGCGAGCACCGGCAAAACGAGTCCTTCCATCGACACCACATTGCCCGCGGCCGCCGCCGCGTCTTGCCGCGCCGGGGCTTCGCCAAGCATGTCGATGACGAGGCTTTCCTGGCCGCGCGTCATCGCCAGATACACTTCGGCCAGCAACTCGGAGTCGAGCAGGGCGCCGTGCAGCGTCCGGTGTGCATTGCTGATGCCGAAGCGGTCGCACAGCGCATCGAGCGAATTGCGCTTGCCGGGGAACATCGCCTTCGCTTGCACGAGCGTGTCGATCACGCTCGCATAGTGCTCCTTGAAGGGCGGCAGGCGGAGCAACGAGAACTCGGCTTCGAGAAACCCCAAGTCGAACGGCGCGTTGTGGATGATCAACTCGGCATCGCACAAATAATCGCGGAGCTGATCGACGATTTCGGCGAACTTCGGCTTGTCTCGCAGAAATTCCGTCGTCAGCCCGTGGACGGCCAGCGCGCCGGGATCGCTGTCGCGCTCGGGGTTGATATAGAAATGCAGGTTGTTGCCCGTGAGCCGGCGGTTCACGAGTTCCACGCCGCCGATTTCGATGATGCGGTCGCCCGTTCGTGCGTTCAGGCCCGTCGTTTCCGTATCGAGAACGATTTGACGCATATTCGTATGTCTCGTGTCGTGTTAAGCAGTGCAAACGCCGCGGCAAGCCAAGCGCCGCGACGGTCAAAACGAAATTGAAGCCGAAATTTGAAGCAAAACCAGCCGGCCCGAAGCAAAGCAAACCGGGCCCCGGCCAACCGGGCCCCAGGGACCGCTCAGCTTTCCGCCAGTGCATTGACGCCGCGATTCGCGAGCGCATCGGCGCGTTCGTTCTCGGGATGGCCCGCATGGCCTTTCACCCAGCGCCATTCGATCTGATGCAGCGCGGCGAGTTCATCCAGACGCCTCCAAAGATCGGCGTTCTTGACCGGCGTTTTCGCCGCCGTCATCCAGTTCTTTTTCTTCCAACCGTGAATCCACTCGCTGATGCCCTTTTGCACGTACTGCGAGTCGGTATGGACGATCGCCTTGCAGGGCCGCTTCAGCGCTTCGAGCGCTGCAATCACGGCCATGATCTCCATGCGGTTGTTCGTCGTGTTCGCTTCGCCGCCGAAAAGCTCTTTCTCCTGCGTGCCGTAGCGCAGCAGGGCGCCCCACCCGCCGGGGCCGGGATTGCCTTTGCAGGCGCCGTCCGTAAAGATTTCGATGAACTCAGGGGCTGCTTCCGTCACATCAGTCACGTCATATTCTCGGGTTAGGTGTTTTATGCGTCGCGGCTGGCGCGAGGCCCGGGGCCAACACGGGTTTTTTCGCCTTGATCGCGCCGACGAGCCGCATCCCGCGCACGCGCTTGACCGCCGTCACCATATAGGCCGCGCCGAAAATCGGCCACCAGCGATCGCCGGCCGCCTCCATGAAGGCGAACCGCGTCAGCCAGTTTTCGTGGGCGAGGGGCGGACGATAGCAGCCGAAGCGTCCGCGTTCAAGCTCGAAACCGAGCAGCTTGAGCCAGTCTTTGATGCGCGTGAAGGCAATCAAGTCTTGCGCAGCCGGCACGAACGGGCGTCCGGCCATTTTTCCGAACGCCTGACGTGCGCCCCACAGGCTCAGGGAGTTGAACCCGAGAATGACGAGCTGGCCCTCCGGCATCAGCACGCGCTCGGCTTCGCGCAGCAGCCGGTGTGGGTCGCGCGTGAATTCGAGGGTGTGCGGCATGACCAGCAGGTCAACGCTCTGCGCTTCGAACGGCAAATCCAGCAAATCGCACCAAAGCGTCGTACGTGCGGCCGGCGCGTAGCGGTCGTCCAAGCCTGGGAGCCCAGAGGGCCCGATCGCCGCGTTTTCCCGCCAACGGGGCGGATAGGTGAACGGCGCGCTGGCGCCGCTGGCCGCGTCCAGCACGAGCGCGCGCGAGGGCATGCGGTTCTCGCGCAGGGCGTCGAGCTGCGGCAGGCCAAGCTGTAGCGCGTGGTAGCCGAACACGTCCGAGACGACGCTGTCGAGCTGAGCTTGTTCCCAGTCGAGTACGTAGCGTCCCGGCGGCGAGGCCGTCCAGGCGGGCCAGTCTATAATCGGTCGATCTGACATCGTGGTGAGTGCGTCGCCTATGAATACGCTCGAATACGTGCCGGTGCCGGCCTTCGCGGATAACTACATCTGGCTCGTATCGGACGGGCGCGATGCCGTCGCCGTCGACCCGGGCGAGGCCGCCCCGGTCAGGGCGTATCTCGCTAAGCGGGGCTGGCGACTCGCCGCTATTTTACTCACGCACCATCACGCCGACCACGTCGGCGGTGTCGCCGGGCTCATAGGCGATACCCGTATTCCCGTCTACGGCCCCGCCGCGGAAGCGATTCCCGTCGTCACCCAGCCGCTCGCCGGGGGCAACCGGGTGCGCCTGGCGGCGCCGCATCTTGAATTGGACGTGCTCGACGTTCCCGGACATACGCGTGGACATATCGCCTATTTCCAGGCGGGGCAGGGCGATGCAGCCCCGCACGTGTTCTGCGGCGATACCTTGTTCGCCTGTGGCTGTGGGCGCCTGTTCGAGGGTACGCCGGCGCAAATGCTTGCGTCGCTCGACGCGCTGGCGGCATTGCCGGGCGAAACGCAGGTCCACTGCGCCCACGAATACACGCTCTCGAATATCCGTTTCGCCCTTGCCTGCGATCCGGACAACGCGCAATTGCGCGCGTGGCACGACGAAGCGAAGGCCTTGCGCGAGCGCAATGTCCCGACGCTCCCTACGACGATTGCGCACGAGCGCGCCGTCAATCCTTTTTTGAGATCAGACGATTCGGCGGTCCAGCGGGTCCTCGCCGAAGCGCTCCGCGAAACGGTACCGGATCGGCTGACGTCGTTTACCTTGATGCGCGAGTGGAAAAACCGCTTCCGCTAAGCGCATTGCGCGTGATGCGCATTTCGTGCGATGGCGCGCAAAAATGCGGCAAGTTATGGATTTGACTGGTTTTTTTTAACGTATTCTGTTGACGTGGGCGGTGGGCTTTCGTACTATCGCCTGCAATTTCCAGCTTCGGAAGCAGAGACGTTCATGCGATTTTTCTTCAGTGCCCTATTGGTTTTGACGCTTGCCGCGTGCGCAAGCCAAGGACCGACGGCGCCCCCAGCCTCCGACGCTTCCAATCCCGCCTCCGCCACCGACACCCTTCGCATCACCGCCGCCAAGCAGACGATCGACGTCGATAAAAGCTCCGTCGATCAACTGACGACTGCCGACACCGATCTCTGGGCGCGGATCCGCCGCGGGTTTCAGATCCCCGATCTGCACAACGATCTGGTGGACATGCAGGCCAATTGGTACGCGCAGCGCCCGGACTACGTCCAGCGCATGACGGAGCGCTCGCAAAAGTATTTGTATTACATCGTCGAAGAACTCGAGTCCAGGCACATGCCGACGGAGCTCGCGCTGCTGCCGTTCATCGAGTCTGCCTATAACCCGCAGGCGCTCTCCGTCGCAAAGGCGGCCGGCATGTGGCAATTCGTACCGGGCACGGGCCGCACCTACAATCTCAAGCAGAACATGTGGCAGGACGAGCGGCGCGACGTGCTGGCCTCGACGGGCGCCGCGCTCGATTACCTCTCGCGGCTGCACGACATGTTCGGCGATTGGTATCTGGCGCTCGCAGCGTATAACTGGGGCGAGGGCAACGTCCAGCGCGCGATCGCGCGCAATCAGGCGGCCGGCTTGCCGACCGACTACGAAAGCCTGCGCATGCCGAACGAGACGCGCAACTACGTACCCAAGCTGCAGGCCGTCAAGAATATCGTCGTGAATCCGCAGGTCTACGGCCTCACGCTGCCGTCGATTCCGAACCACCCGTATTTCGTGACGGTCACGACGTCGCACGATATCGACGTCGACGTCGCCGCGAAGCTCGCGAACATGACGACCGACGAGTTCCGCGCCCTCAATCCGTCGTTCAAGAAGCCCGTGATCGTCGGTGCGACGCAGCCGCAGATCCTGCTGCCGTTCGATAACGCCAGCGCGTTCGAGCATAACTTGAAGGCGTACGACGGCCAGTTGTCGTCGTGGACCACCTACCCGGTGACCGAGCGCATGCGCCCGCAAGCGCTGGCCGAGAAGATCGGCGTCGATCCCGATACGCTGATGTCGGTCAACAAGATTCCCGCCGGCATGCGGCTCAAGCCGGGCTCGACACTGGTCGTGCCGCGCGCGGACGACGACGATGAAGACATCAGCGCCGATGTCGCCGAAAGCGCCGTGCTCGCCATGGAGCCCGACGTCCCTGATACGCGCAAGATGCTGATTCGCGTACGTCGTAAGCAGTCGATGGCGGCCATCGCCGCGCGCTACGGTGTGTCGCTCGGCCAGCTCAAGGCTTGGAACAAGACGCATCGCAACGAGGCAGCGGCAGGGCAGGTGATCGTGTTGCACGTGCCTGTGGGTAAGACGTTGCCTGCGGAACCGGGCCCGCAAAAGATCGCGACGGCGATTCCGGAAGGCGCGCGGGTCGAGCGGATCGATGCAAGTGCGGCTGAAGCGCAGCCCAAGTCGCATCGCGGCAAGGTCGCGAAGGGCCGTGGCAAGGCGAGCGGCACGCACGCCGTCGCTCACGCCGGCAAGCCGGCGGCGAAATCCGCCAAATCCCCCGCCGTGGCCTCGAAGCAAGCCACCAAGGACAAGACGCCGAAAGTCGCGGCCACTCGCGAAAAGGGTAAGAACAAGTCATAGCCCGTCATCAAGACGCGGCAATCGGCCAGGTGTAGGATCCTCCCTATGCCTGTCGCCACGTCGGATGCGGTGCCCCCGGCACCGCATCGAGACGACTTCGGATTGTAGGGAAAGGGTATTTCCGGTTATAATCCGAAAGTTTGCACTATCCAACCCGCACCCTAGCGCCTACCTCCTCCATACCGTTTATCCGCCGCGCGCCGTCACCGCGAGCCATGCCGCCGAGCCTGTCCGTTCAACGGATTCAAGCCCCGCGCATCGTTCCCTGAGTCGCCGCAGCGAGCGAACTCGCGCCATGCCGCCCGCCGTCGCTTAGCCGACACTCCGCGCGGCGATCGCTGCCCGAGTTCGGTCGGATAAACAGGTCGGCAACAGGGTGTTCCTGAAGGAGCTTCCCCGTGTTGCCGTCTTTTCCTCCCGCTCTGCTCGCACTCGCCGACGGCACGATCTTTCGCGGCTATGCCATCGGCGCGGCTGGTCATACCATCGGCGAAGTCGTGTTCAATACCGCGATCACTGGCTATCAGGAGATCCTGACCGATCCGAGCTACGCCCGTCAGATCGTGACGCTCACGTACCCCCATATCGGCAACGTCGGCGTGAACGCCGAGGACGTCGAATCGACGAAGGTGCATGCGGCCGGCCTGATCGTGCGCGATCTGCCCGCGCGTGCATCGAATTTCCGCATGGACCGCACGCTCGGCGATTACCTGAAAGCCGAAAACGTCGTGGCGATCGCCGGCATCGATACGCGCCGCCTCACGCGCATCTTGCGCGACAAGGGCGCGCAAAACGGCTGCATTCTCGCTGGCAGCACCGACGAAGCGCAGGCGATCGAACTCGCACGCTCGTTCCCGGGGCTGGCCGGTATGGACCTCGCGAAGGTCGTCAGCACCGCCAAGCCGTATGAGTGGACGCAGTCGGAATGGCGCCTCGGCACCGGCTTCGGGGCGCAGCGCGCGCCGAAGTACCGTGTCGTCGCTTTCGACTTCGGCGTCAAATACAACATCTTGCGCATGCTGGCCGAGCGCGGCTGCCACGTCACGGTACTGCCCGCCCAAGCGAGCGCGGCCGAGGCGCTGGCGCTCAATCCGGACGGTGTCTTCCTCTCGAACGGTCCTGGCGATCCCGAGCCCTGCGATTACGCGATCGCGGCCACCAAGGCATTCATCGAGCGCGGGATCCCGACGTTCGGCATCTGTCTCGGCCACCAGATCATGGGCCTCGCCGTCGGCGGCAAGACGGTCAAGATGAAAACGGGCCACCACGGCGCGAACCACCCGGTCAAGGATCTGGCCGACGGCCGCGTCGTCATCACCTCGCAGAACCACGGGTTCGCCGTCGATGCGAACACGCTGCCCGCAAACGCGCGCGTCACGCACGTCTCGCTGTTCGACGGCACGCTGCAAGGCTTCGAGCTGACGGACAAGCCGGCGTTCTGCTTCCAGGGCCACCCCGAAGCATCGCCGGGGCCGCACGATATCGGCTACCTGTTCGATCGCTTCACGGCGTTGATGGACGCCAAGCGCGGCAGCGCAGCCGCGTATTTGACGCGCCGCGGCGCGCCATGCGCCGCGCCGCCCATCGAAGACATCAGAAAGACATTAGCGAGAGCGTTATGCCGAAGCGGACAGACATCAAGAGCATTCTCATCATCGGCGCCGGGCCGATCATCATCGGCCAGGCCTGCGAATTCGATTACTCGGGCGCGCAAGCGTGCAAGGCGCTGCGCGAAGAAGGCTACAAGGTCATCCTCGTCAACAGCAATCCGGCGACGATCATGACGGACCCGAATACGGCCGACGTCACCTACATCGAGCCGATCACGTGGGAAGTCGTCGAGCGCATCATCGAGAAGGAGCGGCCCGACGCGATCCTGCCGACGATGGGCGGTCAAACGGCGCTCAACTGCGCGCTCGATCTGCATCATCACGGCGTGCTCGAGAAATATAAGGTCGAGCTCATCGGTGCTTCCCCCGAAGCGATCGACAAGGCCGAGGATCGCCAGAAATTCAAGGACGCGATGACGAAGATCGGTCTCGGTTCGGCGCGATCGGGCACCGCGCATTCGATGGAAGAGGCGTTCAAGGTTCACGCCGAAATCACGCAGGACACGGGCGGCCCGGGCTATCCCGTCGTTATCCGCCCGTCGTTCACGCTCGGCGGCTCGGGTGGCGGCATCGCCTACAACAAGCAGGAATTCGAAGAAATCTGCCGTCGCGGCCTCGATCTGTCGCCTACGCGCGAGTTGCTGATCGAAGAGTCGCTGCTCGGGTGGAAGGAATACGAGATGGAAGTCGTGCGCGACCGCGCCGACAACTGCATCATCGTCTGCTCGATCGAAAACCTCGATCCGATGGGTATCCACACGGGCGATTCGATCACGGTCGCACCGGCGCAAACGCTGACGGATAAGGAATACCAGCTGCTGCGTAACGCCTCGCTCGCCGTGCTGCGCGAGATCGGCGTCGATACCGGCGGCTCGAACGTGCAGTTCGCCATCAATCCGCGCGACGGGCGCATCATCGTCATCGAGATGAACCCGCGCGTGTCGCGTTCGTCGGCACTGGCCTCGAAGGCGACGGGCTTCCCGATCGCGAAGGTCGCGGCCAAGCTCGCTTGCGGCTATACGCTCGACGAACTCAAGAACGAAATCACCGGCGGCCAAACGCCGGCTTCGTTCGAGCCGACGATCGACTATGTCGTCACCAAGATCCCGCGCTTTGCCTTCGAGAAATTCCGCGAAGCCGATTCGCGTCTCACGACGCAGATGAAATCGGTGGGCGAGGTGATGGCCATCGGGCGCACATTCCAGGAGTCGTTCCAGAAGGCGCTGCGGGGCCTCGAAGTCGGCGTCGACGGTCTCGACGAAAAAACGGCCGATCGCGACGAAGTCGTCCGTGAAATCGGCGATCCGGGGCCCGAGCGCATTTGGTACGTGGGCGATGCGTTCCGCCTCGGCATGTCGCTCGACGAAGTGTTCGAGGAGACGGCGATCGATCCATGGTTCCTCGCGCAGATCGAAGAGATCGTGAACACGGAAAAGCAACTGGCCGGCCGCACGCTGCCAAGCCTGTCGAAGGACGAACTCCTGTTCCTGAAGCGCGGCGGTTTCTCCGATCGTCGTCTGGCGAAGCTGCTCGGCGCGAAAGCGGCCGATGTGCGCGCCCGCCGCATCGAGCTGAAGGTGCGCCCGGTCTATAAGCGCGTCGATACATGCGCAGCCGAATTCGCGACGAAAACGGCCTATATGTACTCGACGTACGAAGAAGAGTGCGAAGCGCAGCCCACGTCCAACAAGAAGATCATGGTGCTCGGCGGCGGGCCGAACCGGATCGGGCAGGGGATCGAGTTCGACTACTGCTGCGTCCATGCGGCGCTCGCGATGCGCGAGGATGGCTATGAGACGATCATGGTCAACTGCAATCCGGAAACGGTCTCGACCGATTACGACACGTCCGATCGCCTGTACTTCGAGCCACTGACACTCGAAGACGTGCTCGAAATCGTCGACAAGGAAAAGCCCCTGGGTGTGATCGTGCAGTACGGCGGCCAGACGCCGCTGAAGCTCGCACTCGATCTCGAAGCGAACGGGGTGCCTATCGTCGGCACGTCGCCCGACATGATCGACGCGGCGGAAGATCGCGAGCGCTTCCAGAAGCTGTTGCAAGAACTCGGTTTGCGTCAGCCGCCGAACCGCACGGCACGTGCGGAGAGCGAGGCGCTCGCGCTGGCCGATGAAATCGGCTATCCGCTCGTCGTGCGCCCGTCGTATGTGCTGGGTGGCCGCGCGATGGAAATCGTCCACGAGCCGCGCGACCTTGAACGCTATATGCGTGAGGCCGTGAAGGTGTCGAACGATTCGCCGGTGCTGCTCGACCGCTTCCTGAACGATGCCATCGAATGCGATGTCGATTGCATCTCCGATGGCAAGGCCGTCTTCATCGGCGGCGTGATGGAGCACATCGAGCAAGCGGGCGTGCACTCGGGCGATTCGGCGTGCTCGCTGCCGCCTTATTCGCTGTCGCAAGCCACCGTGGCCGAACTGAAGCGCCAAACGGCGGCCATGGCGAAGGCGCTGAACGTGGTTGGCCTCATGAACGTGCAGTTCGCGATTCAGCAGGTGCGCGATGCGGGCGGCAACGTGGAAGACATCATCTACGTGCTCGAAGTGAATCCGCGCGCTTCGCGTACGGTGCCGTACGTGTCGAAGGCTACCGGTCTGCCGCTCGCGAAGATCGCGGCACGCGCGATGGTGGGCCAATCGCTCGGCGAGCAGCAAGTCACGAAGGAAGTCGAGCCGCCGTACTTCAGCGTCAAGGAAGCCGTGTTCCCGTTCGTCAAGTTCCCGAGCGTCGATCCGGTGCTCGGGCCCGAAATGCGTTCGACGGGCGAAGTCATGGGCGTGGGCGAGACGTTCGGCGAGGCGCTGTTCAAGTCGCAACTCGCAGCCGGTTCGCGTCTGCCTGCGTCGGGCACCGTGCTGTTGACGGTCATGGACGCCGACAAGCCGAAGGCCGTGGAAGTGGCCGCCATGCTGCACGAACTCGGCTATCCGATCGTGGCGACAAAGGGCACCGCCGCGGCGATCGCCGCCGCCGGTGTGCCGGTCAAGGTCGTGAACAAGGTGAAGGACGGCCGTCCGCACATCGTCGATATGATCAAGAACGGCGAAATCGCGTTGGTGTTCACGACGGTCGATGAGACGCGTGCGGCCATTGCCGATTCGCGTTCGATCCGCATGAGCGCGCAGGCGAACAAGGTGACGTACTACACGACAATGTCGGGCGCGCGCGCGGCAGTCGAGGGGCTGCGTTACCTGAAGAACTTGGAAGTCTATGATTTACAAGGGCTTCATGCTCGCCTAAACTAATCGTTCGATTACAGATACACGCTGGGGTCGCATCACAACCCCACCATGCCGCGGTTAAGCGGCGTCCTGTCGAAGCCGTATGCGAGGCGGGATGCACTTAACCGCGGTGCTTTTTTATTGCCGTTTTTTTTGCTTACTGGTCTGTCTATGAGCACGATTCCCTTGACGAAGCGGGGCGCCGATCAACTGCGCGACGAGCTTCAGCGCCTGAAATCGGTTGAACGCCCGTCCGTCATCAATTCGATTGCCGAGGCGCGGGCGCAGGGCGATTTGTCGGAAAACGCCGAATATGACGCCGCGAAGGAAAAGCAGGGTTTCATCGAAGGCCGCATCGCCGAAATCGAATCGAAGCTGGCCGCTGCGCAAGTGATCGATCCTTCCGCCCTCGATGCCGAAGGCCGCGTGGTGTTCGCGGCCACGGTCGATCTCGAAGATCTCGATTCGGGCAAGAAGGTCACGTATCAAATCGTCGGCGATGACGAAGCCGACCTCGACCATGGCCTCATTTCGGTCAGTTCCCCGATCGCGCGTGCCTTGATCGGCAAATTCGAAGGCGATGTAGCCGCCGTTCAAGCACCGGGTGGCGTGCGCGAATACGAAATCATTTCCGTGCGTTACGTCTGACCGTCGGGATCCCGCCTCGTGTCTTCCGCTCCGCACCGCGTATTCCGGCTGTTCGTATTGATTTGGGTCGGCAGCGCGCTGACGATCGGTTACGTTGTTGCGCCTACGCTCTTTGCGATGCTCGAGCCTTCGATGGCGGGCAATCTGGCGGCACGGCTCTTTCGGATCGAAGCGTTCGTCGGGGTGGGGTGCGGCATTTTGTCGCTCGCGCTCGGCAATATGCTAGTGCGGCGCGGCGCGTCCGATTATCGCCGGTTGCGCTGGCTCGTTATCGGCATGTTGCTATGCGTGCTGATTGGCTATTTCGTGCTGCAACCGTTCATGGATGGCTTGCGCGAAGCGGCCCGGGCGGCCGGGCTCGAGCTGGCGCATTCGCCTTACGCCGCGCGTTTCGGATTACTGCACGGGATCGCGATGCTGTTTTATCTCGCCGAGACGTTGCTCGGCTTGGCCCTGGCATGGATGCTGCCCGCGCCGGCTCGCTCTCTCGGCGTAGGCCCGGCCGGCTCTGCCGCCTGAATCGGCGCGCCCCGGCGGGCGCACGGGGCATTGCGGCTTATTTGACCGGCTTTATTTCACCGTTTGATGTTGGCGCTTTGCGCTCGATTGACGCTTTTTCGCGCGCTTGACCGTGCCGCCCGCGGTGACGCGTTCGTTGCCGAGGACGCGTACCTTCTGCGCCTTCGGCCGGCGCATCGTGTCGGCTTGCGATTGCTTGACGACTTTGACGGTGCGCGGCGCGGCGCCACGCTTGCCGGTATCGGCCGCGGCTTCGCGTGCCGTTGGCAGGGCGGCTTTGCTGCGCGTGCCGGTGTTTTTGGCGGCGGTGCCTTTGGTGGCTGCGCTTCTGGCGGCCGGCGCGGCAGCCTCGGGCTTCCAGATGACGAGCAGCTTGCCGATATGCTGAATCGGCGCGGCATTCAGGGTGTCGCAGATGGCATCGTAGATGGCGACGCGTGCTTCGCGTTCATCGCCGAAGACGCGGATCTTGATGAGCTCGTGCGCGGCGAGGTGGACTTTGATTTCGGCCAGCACGGCGTCGGTCAGCCCTTCGCCCCCGATCAGAACGACCGGTTTGAGCGCGTGGGCTTGGGAGCGCAAGTCGGCGCGCTGGGCAGGAGAGACTTTG
The DNA here is from genome assembly GCF_051961175.1 of Trinickia sp. Classification (GTDB taxonomy): domain Bacteria; phylum Pseudomonadota; class Gammaproteobacteria; order Burkholderiales; family Burkholderiaceae; genus Trinickia. Next base: position 12,329 of record NZ_JBQCDN010000313.1, read on the forward strand.
AGGGCGGGCATAGGGCGAAGAAACGACTCGACTAAAATAGGGACGGCCGCAACATGAATGCATGGCCGGTTTCGGCCGATGCGATGCGGCACTTCGATCCGGGCGGCCGGGCCGCGAACCGGCGAGGCCGGACGGCGCGTCGGTAAAACGCGTATTATCCGCTAAAAGTGCGGCCAGACGCAGCAATAGATTCCTTTTCGATGGCAAAAAACCGCTTCAATCAATCGTGGTTGCACGATCACATCAACGATCCTTACGTCAAGCTTGCGCAGCGCGAGGGGTACCGCGCGCGTGCCGCGTATAAGCTCAAGGAAATCGACGAACAGGACAAGCTCATCCGTCCGGGCCAGGTCATCGTGGATCTCGGCTCGGCGCCCGGTAGCTGGAGCCAGTACGCGCGCAACAAGCTCGCCCAGGGTTCGCGGCGCGACGAGGCGCGCGAGGGCGGGATCGACGGTACGATCATTGCGCTCGATATTCTCCCGATGGAACCGATCGCCGATGTCCATTTCATTCAAGGCGACTTCCGCGAAGAGAGCGTGCTCGCGCAACTCGAGGAAATGGTCGGCGAGCGTCGTGTGGACCTTGTAATTTCCGATATGGCGCCCAACCTGTCGGGGGTGGCCGTGGCCGATGCCGCGCGGATCGAACATATTTGCGATCTCGCACTCGAATTCTCTCAGGCGCATCTGAAGCCGGAGGGCGCGTTGCTGGTGAAGTGTTTCCATGGCAGCGGCTACAGCCAGATTGTCGAGAAATTCAAACGCCAGTTCAAAACGGTCGCGGCGCGCAAGCCCAAAGCGTCGCGGGACAAATCTTCCGAAACGTTCATTTTGGGTAAGTTTTTGAAACGGCCTGCCTGACAGGCCCTTCGATGTGCCGGTTTGGGGCATCGATCGACGGTGGTTCGACCCCGGCTGCGGCGCGCTGAGCGCCGGCGGCCCGCCGGAAAGCGCTATTTGTGCGGTAGCGAAACGTTATGGCAGGGGCCTGCTGACTGGATTAGAATGCTTTGGTGGTGCCGCAAGGTAAATGTAGGCACCCGACTATGAGGAAGGAGTGGGCTTTGAACAACAACATGTTTTCGAAGGCAGCAGTGTGGCTGGTGATCGCACTGGTGCTGTTTACGGTGTTCAAGCAGTTCGACAAGCCCCGTGTCCAGGAAGGCGTCTCGTACTCGCAGTTCATGGACGACGCCAAGGTGGGCAAGATCAAGAGCGTCGTGGTGCAGGGACGAAACCTGACGGTTACTCCGGCAGACGGTCAAAAATATCAAATCGTATCGCCGGGCGATATCTGGATGGTCGGCGATTTGATGAAGTATGGCGTCCAGGTGAGCGGCAAGGCCGATGAGGAGCCCAGCGCGCTCATGTCGGCGCTTTACTACCTCGGGCCAACGGTGCTCATCATCGCGTTCTGGTTCTACATGATGAGGCAGATGCAGGGCGGCGGGAAAGGCGGTGCCTTTTCGTTCGGCAAGTCGCGCGCGCGTCTGATCGACGAGAACAACAACGCCATTAATTTCACCGATGTCGCCGGTTGCGACGAAGCGAAAGAGGAAGTCTCCGAACTCGTCGATTTCCTGCGCGATCCGCAGAAGTTTCAGAAGCTCGGCGGGCGTATCCCGCGCGGCGTGCTGCTGGTCGGCCCGCCGGGAACCGGTAAGACGCTGCTCGCACGCGCGATCGCCGGCGAAGCGAAGGTGCCGTTCTTCAGCATCTCGGGTTCCGATTTCGTCGAAATGTTCGTCGGCGTCGGTGCCGCACGGGTGCGCGACATGTTCGAGCAGGCGAAAAAGCATGCGCCGTGCATCGTGTTCATCGACGAAATCGATGCGGTCGGCCGTCACCGCGGCGCCGGCATGGGCGGCGGCAACGACGAGCGCGAGCAGACGCTGAACCAGATGCTCGTGGAGATGGACGGCTTTGAGGCGAACTCGGGTGTCATCGTCATCGCGGCCACGAACCGTTCCGACGTGCTGGATAAAGCGCTGCTGCGCCCCGGCCGTTTCGACCGCCAGGTCTATGTCGGCCTGCCGGACATCCGCGGCCGCGAACAGATCCTCAAGGTGCATCTGCGCAAGGTGCCGATCGCGAACGATGTGGACGCCTCGGTCATCGCGCGTGGTACGCCGGGCTTTTCGGGCGCCGATCTGGCGAACCTCGTGAACGAGGCCGCGCTGTTCGCCGCTCGCCGCGGCAAGCGCATCGTCGAGATGCAGGATTTCGAAGACGCGAAGGACAAGATTTTCATGGGTCCCGAGCGCAAGTCGGCTGTCATCCGCGAGGATGCCAAGCGTGCCACGGCCTATCACGAGGCGGGTCACGCGGTGGTCGCCAAGCTGTTGCCGAAGGCCGATCCCGTGCACAAGGTGACGATCATTCCGCGCGGCCGTGCGCTGGGCGTGACCTGGCAGTTGCCCGAGCACGACAACGAAACGTATTCGAAGGAATACTTGCTTGATCGGCTCGCCATTCTGTTCGGCGGCCGGGTGGCCGAGGAACTGTTCCTGAACCTCGTGAGCACGGGCGCGTCGGACGATTTCAACAAGGCGACGCAAACGGCACGTGCGATGGTGGCCCGCTTCGGGATGACGGACGCGTTGGGGCCGATGGTCTACGTCGATGACGAAAACGAGTCGTCGCCGTTCGGCCGCTGTTTCACGCGGGCGATTTCGGAGGCGACGCAGCAGAAGGTCGACGCCGAGATTCGCCGGTTGCTGGACGACCAATACACGCTTGCGCGGCGTCTGCTCGACGAAAACCGCGACAAGGTCGAAGCCATGACGGCGGCGCTGATGGAGTGGGAAACGATCGACGCCGATCAAATCAACGACATCATGGAAGGGCGCCCGCCGCGCTCGCCCAAGAACGTGCCGTCGACCGACGCTTCGTCGTCGTCGGGGGGCGGGGGCAATTCCGGCGCGGAAGTGCGCCCCGGCAACGCGACGGCACCGGCGTGACGTTGCACGGCTAGAAAGATGGGCCGGTGTGTACCTCGCACCGGCCCATCTTTTTGCATTTCTGGTTTTCGTTCTTCGCCGTCCCGTGTCCTCTTCCAATCGCTCTCGTCCTGCCATTGCCGAACCGCTCGTTTGCGGGCGTTTCACGCTGACCTTCGAGCGCCCGCTCGTCATGGGCATTCTCAACGTCACGCCCGATTCGTTTTCGGATGGCGGGCGCTATGTCGCTCGCGACGATGCGTTGCGTCAAGCGCAGCGTATGTTGGCCGACGGCGTCGATATCATCGATATCGGCGGCGAATCGACGCGCCCTGGCGCGCCGCCTGTGCCGTTGGCGCAGGAGCTCGAGCGCGTCGTTCCGGTGATCGAAGCGCTGGCTCAGGCGGGCGTGCCGTTATCGGTCGATACCTACAAGCCTGAAGTGATGCGCGCGGCGCTTGCCGCGGGCGCCGATCTCATCAACGATATCTGGGGCTTTCGCCGTCCCGGCGCGCTGGACGCCGTGCGCGACGCGCGTTGCGGCCTGTGCGTCATGCATATGCTCGGAGAGCCGCAGACGATGCAACGCGTCGAGATCGATTATGACGACGTCGTCGCGGACGTCCGCGCGTTCCTGCAGGCCAGGGTCGAGGCGTTGACGCAAGCGGGTATCGCCCGCGCGCGGATCAGCGTCGATCCGGGAGTCGGCTTCGGCAAGGCGACGCGCGAACACAATTACGCGTTGCTGGCCCGCTTACGCGATACCGCGCCTCAGCCGGCGGCAGGCGAGGCGCCGTTTCCGATCCTGGCCGGCATGTCGCGCAAGTCGATGCTGGGCGCCGTAACGGGACGCGCGACGGCCGCCGAGCGCGTGGCAGCCAGCGTGGCGGCGGCTGTTTGCGCAGCGGAGCGGGGCGCCGCGATCGTGCGCGTGCACGATGTCGCCGAGACAGTCGATGCGCTGAAAGTATGGGCCGCCGTTCGGGAAGCGGAATGCGCCGGGCGGTGACGGAAAGCAGGACCGTAATCAATCATTCAAACATTCGAACCTGGGGATAGGAGCATGGCACGTCGTTATTTCGGCACGGATGGCGTTCGCGGCAAAGTGGGCGAGGCCCCGATCACGCCCGACTTCGTATTGCGGCTCGGCTATGCAGCCGGCAAGGTGCTGGCGGAGGCCGATCGCTGGGCAAAGGCCGGTACGCGGCCGACGGTGCTGATCGGCAAGGACACGCGCGTGTCAGGCTACATGCTCGAAGCCGCGCTCGAGTCGGGCTTTTCCGCGGCCGGGGTCGACGTCATGTTGGCCGGGCCGATGCCCACGCCTGGTGTCGCTTATCTCACGCGCGCGCTGCGGTTGGCGGCGGGCGTCGTCATCAGCGCTTCGCATAATCCGTACTACGACAACGGCATCAAGTTCTTCAGCGCCGACGGCAACAAGCTGCCGGACGAGGTCGAACTGCGCATCGAGGAGCACCTCGAAGAGCCGCTGATTTGCGCCGCGTCGGAACAGCTGGGCAAGGCGCGCCGTCTTGACGATGCGGCGGGCCGCTACATCGAGTTTTGCAAGAGCACGTTTCCGGCGGCGTTCGACCTGCACGGGCTCAAGCTCGTCGTCGATTGCGCGCACGGGGCGGCTTACGATATCGCTCCGCACGTGTTTCACGAGCTCGGCGCCGATGTCGTGCCGATCGGTGTGGCGCCGAACGGTTTCAACATCAACGACGGCGTCGGCGCAACGGCGCCCGACGCGCTGATCCGCGCCGTGCGGGCGAATCGTGCCGATCTCGGGATCGCGCTCGACGGCGACGCCGACCGTCTGCAAATCGTCGATGCATCGGGGCGCCTGTTCAACGGCGATGAATTGCTCTATGTGCTGGTGAAGGACCGCATGGCCACCGAGGGCCAGGTGCCGGGCGCGGTCGGTACGTTGATGACAAATATGGCCATCGAAGTGGCGCTCGCACGCGAGAACGTGCCGTTCGTCCGGGCGGCGGTTGGCGATCGCTATGTGCTCGAGCAATTGCGTGAGCGCGGCTGGCAGCTCGGCGCCGAAGGCTCGGGTCATATTTTGTCGCTCGACCGGCATACGACGGGCGACGGCATCGTTTCGGCCCTGCTCGTGCTCGCAGCGATCAAGCGCAGCGGCCGCACGCTCGCCGAGCTGCTGGAAGGGGTGACGCTGTTCCCGCAGCAGCTCATCAACGTGCGGATGCGTGCCGGGGCTGACTGGAAGGGCAGCGACGCGATCCAGCGCGCGGTGGCCGATGCGGAACGCGCGCTCGACGGGAGCGGCCGCGTATTGATTCGCGCATCGGGCACGGAACCCGTCCTGCGCGTCATGGTGGAAGCGAGCCAGCGCGAGGCGGCCGTGCGCCATGCGCAAGAGATCGCGCGTGCGGTCGAACAGGCGACCGCATAATCCGCATCATCGGCATAATCCGCACCATCCCGTCATCGATCCCACCGAAAAAGCGCTGCAGGCGCAGCGCTTTTCTCGTACGCTAGCAAGACGCGCGAGGGGCGCCATGCTGATATCTTCCCCTAATTCCTCGTATCTCATGCTAATTGCGCCGCCTTTCTTTCATCAAGTAAGGTAGCTGTCACGCGAGCTTCATCGATCGTCATATTACTGTCACAGTTCGGACCTAATCTTCGCGGTGTCGAGTTTCCACGACCACACCACTAGGGGTTAATTCCATGAAATTGATGCAAACCGCGTTCGCTGGCCTGGCGGGCGTGCTTTTCGCCGTTTCCGCACAAGCAGCCGACATCACCGGCGCGGGCAGCACGTTCGCCGCACCGCTGTACACGAAGTGGGCGGATTCGTACGTCAAGTCGGGCGGTGGCAAGGTGAACTACCAAGGCATCGGTTCTTCCGGCGGCATCAAGCAGATCGAAGCGAAGACGGTCGATTTCGCGGGCTCGGACATGCCGCTGAAGGACGACGAACTCGCGAAGCAAGGTCTCTTCCAATTTCCGACGGTGGTCGGCGGCGTGGTGCCCGCGATCAACCTGCCGGGCGTCAAGGCGGGCGAGCTGACGCTGTCGGGCGAAGTCCTGGCCGACATCTACCTGAACAAGATCACGAAGTGGAACGACCCGGCCATCGCCAAGCTGAACCCGGGCGTGAAGCTGCCGGACACGGCGATCGCCGTGGTGCGCCGCGCCGACGGCTCGGGCACGTCGTTCATCTGGACGAACTATCTCTCCAAGGTCAGCCCGGAGTGGAAGTCGAAGGTGGGCGAAGGCACGACGGTCAATTGGCCGACGGGTACGGGCGGCAAGGGTAACGACGGCGTCGCCGCGTTCATCCAGCGTCTGCCGGGCGCGATCGGCTACGTGGAGTGGGCCTATGTGAAGCAAAACCACATGGTCTATACGAAGCTGAAGAACGAAGCCGGTACGGTCGTCACGCCCGATACCGACACGTTCAAGGCCGCTGCCGCGAGCGCCGAGTGGAACAAGTCGTTCTACCAGATCCTGACGAACGAGCCTGGCAAGAACGCATGGCCAATCGTCGGCGCGACGTTCGTGCTCGTGCACAAGACGCAAGAGAAGGCCGCGGAAGGCGCGGAAACGCTGAAGTTCTTCGGCTGGGGCTTCAAGAACGGCGCCGATGCGGTGAATTCGCTCGACTACATCGCGCTGCCGGCTTCGGTGACCGCTGAGATCGAGAAGCAGTGGAAGGCGAACGTGAAGGATGCCTCGGGCAAACCGGTCGCTGAGTAAGCAGGTCCTGTTGTAAAGGCCCGGCAAGGCGAGATGCTTTGCCGGGCATCGCCATCGCCAGCGCCCATCCTGGGTGCGGCAACAGCAAACGGGTTCACATGTCCGACACTCGACTCATGTCGACGGCCCCAGCCGAATACGCGCAACGCGCGCCGAGCAAACTTGGCGACCGCATTTTCGGCTTTATGGCGTGCCTCGCAGCAATCGTCACGTTGTTGCTGCTCGGCGGCATCATCGTGTCTCTGATCTTCGAATCCTGGCCGTCCATTCATCAATTCGGCCTGCACTTTCTCTGGAGCGCCGAGTGGGATCCTCCCAATGACCGGTATGGCGCGCTCGTGCCCGTGTACGGGACGTTGGCGACATCGCTCATCGCGCTCCTTATCGCGGTGCCCGTCAGCTTCGGCATCGCGCTGTTTCTAACCGAACTTTCCCCGATCTGGCTGCGCCGCCCCTTGGGCATCGCCATCGAGTTGCTGGCCGCCATCCCGTCGATCGTGTACGGCATGTGGGGCCTGCTCGTGTTTTCGCCGATCTTCGCCACCTACTTCGAACAGCCGATCGGCAACGTGCTCGGTTCGATGCCGATCATCGGCGCGCTGTTCCAAGGGCCGCCGATCGGCATCGGTATCCTGTGTGCCGGCGTCATCCTGGCGATCATGATCATTCCGTACATCGCCTCGGTCATGCGCGACGTGTTCGAAGTCACGCCCGTGTTGCTGAAGGAATCGGCCTACGGGATCGGCTGCACGACCTGGGAAGTGATGTGGAAGATCGTATTGCCGTTCACGAAGAACGGCGTGATCGGCGGCATCATGCTCGGCCTCGGCCGCGCGCTCGGCGAAACGATGGCGGTCACGTTCGTCATCGGCAACACCAACTTGCTCAGCAACATCTCGTTGTTTTCGCCCGGCAACAGCATTACGTCCGCGCTCGCGAACGAGTTCGCCGAAGCGGGCCAAGGCTTGCATACGGCCGCGCTGATGGAGCTCGGTTTGATCCTGTTCGTCATCACTTTCATCGTGCTTGCCATCTCCAAGATCATGCTGCTGCGCCTCGAACGGGCAGAGGGGGCGAAATGAGCCGGCCTTCAATGCAACTTCCGGGGTCGGCGGCCCCCGAGCTGCTGGCTGCCACGCGGGATCGCCTGCAGCGCCGCAGGCGCGTGGTCAACGCGGTCGCACTGACGCTTTCGCTGGCCGCCATGGCATTCGGGCTGGTGTGGCTCGTCTGGATTCTCTATACGACGCTGAGCCTCGGTATCGGCGGCTTGTCGTTGGCGTTGTTCACGCAGTCGACGCCTCCTCCGAACACCGATGGCGGTGGTCTGGCCAACGCCATCGTCGGCTCGCTGCTGCTCGTGGGCGCCGGCACGCTCGTCGGTACGCCGATCGGCGTGCTCGCCGGCATTTATCTGGCCGAGTACGGCCGCAAGGGATGGTTTGCCAACATCACGCGCTTCATCAACGACATCCTGCTGTCGGCGCCGTCGATCGTGGTCGGCTTGTTCGTCTATGCGCTGGTGGTCGCCGAGATGGGGCACTTCTCGGGCTGGGCGGGCGTGATTTCGCTCGCGCTGCTGCAGATTCCGATCGTGATCCGCACGACGGAAAACATGCTCAAGCTCGTGCCCAACGCGCTGCGCGAGGCGGCGTTTGCCCTTGGCGTGCCGAAGTGGAAGATGGTGTTGTCGATCACGCTGAAAGCATCGATGGCCGGTGTCGTGACGGGGGTGTTGCTCGGGATTGCCCGGATCGCGGGCGAAACGGCGCCCTTGCTGTTCACGGCTTTGTCGAACCAGTTTTTCTCGGTCGACATGAATCAGCCGATGGCGAACCTGCCCGTCACGATCTACAAGTTTGCTATGAGCCCGTTCCCGCAGTGGCAATCGCTCGCGTGGGCCGGTGTGTTCCTGATTACCCTCGGCGTGCTCGGATTGACCATCCTCGCGCGCGTGTTGTTCGGCAAGAAATAAGCCACGGAGCGCCTTATGAATATGGCTGAAAGTCACCTTTCCCAAGTCGAGCGCCCCGCCGCGCCCGCCGGTTTCGAGCCGGCTCGCGGCGATCGGCCGCTGGCGCCCCTCACGCCGAAGATCGAAGTGAAGAACCTGAACTTCTTCTACGGCAAGTACCACGCGCTCAAGAACATCAACATGAGCATCCCCGAAGGCAAGGTGACAGCGTTCATCGGCCCCTCGGGCTGCGGCAAGTCCACCTTGCTGCGCACGTTCAACAAGATGTTCGCCCTGTATCCCGAGCAGCGCGCCGAAGGCGCGATCATGATGGACGGCGAAAACCTGCTCACCACGAACCGCGACATTTCGCTGCTGCGCGCGCGTGTCGGCATGGTGTTCCAGAAGCCGACGCCGTTTCCGATGTCGATCTACGACAACATCGCCTTCGGCGTGAAGATGTTCGAAAAGCTTTCGCGCTCGGAGATGGACGACCGCGTCGAATGGGCGCTCACGAAAGCCGCGTTGTGGACGGAAGTGAAGGACAAGCTGCACCAAAGCGGCTACGGCCTCTCCGGCGGCCAGCAGCAGCGGCTGTGCATCGCGCGCGGCATCGCGATCCGCCCCGAAGTGCTGCTGCTCGACGAGCCGTGCTCGGCGCTCGACCCGATCTCCACCGGCCGTGTGGAAGAGCTCATCGCGGAGCTCAAGAACGACTACACCGTGGTGATCGTGACGCACAATATGCAACAAGCGGCGCGTTGTTCAGACTACACGGGCTACATGTACCTCGGCGAGTTGATCGAATTCGGCGATACCGAGAAAATCTTCATCAAGCCGGTCCGCAAGGAAACCGAGGATTACATCACCGGCCGCTTCGGCTAAGGAGACAGCGATG
>NZ_JBQCDN010000314.1:0-3272 GCF_051961175.1 Trinickia sp.
GCGGCCAACACGAACGCCCCCAGGCACAAGCCCACCATCTGGGCGCCGCGCGCGTGCGCGTCGCGCAACGCGTTCAGCAGCGGCTCGCTTGGTGGTTCGAGCGCGTTGCGCCAGCTCGGCACGATCACGACATCGGCTGCGGCGATCGCCTCCAGCCCATGCGGCGCGGCGATCGCGAAGCCGGCCGTCGTCCGCAACATGCCCGGTTCGACCGCGCAGACGCGGACGTCGAAGCGAGGCACGCCGCCCGCAGAGTAGTCTTCGCCGAACACGATGCATGGCACGGAAAGATGAAATGGGCTGATGCCGTCGAAGGCGACGACCGCGACGATGGCGGGTGATGGCGATGCGAGCGGAGCGGGAGGCACGGTAGGCGAAGCGGAGACGGGTGTCATGGCGGCCTTTCGTTTTTGTGGCGTTGACGTGCAGAGCGGGCGAAGAATACCGCCGCCGGCTGACGCTGAGAATGGCCCGATTATATCGATGAATGGCACTTGGGCCGCTGTCGGGGGCAAGGCGGTTTAGGAACAATGTGACCCATGCCGTCGCCGCGCATCGCTGCGCAAGCATCGCCCGATACGACACGACGCGCTGAATCCGTCAACGAAAGGAGATTCGCCATGTCCAACTCGCCGCGCCGTGCACTGATTGTCATCGACGTCCAAAACGAATACGTCACCGGCGCTCTGCCGATCGAATATCCGCCCGTGCAGGATTCGCTTGCCAACATCGCGCGCGCTATCGATGCGGCGCAGGCCCATGGGGTACCGGTGATCGTTGTCCAGCATCTCGAGCGGCCCGATGCATCGATGTTTGCGCGGGGCTCGCACCGGGCAGAGCTGCATTCGGTCGTGGCCACCCGGCCCTATGATCACTTGATCGAGAAGACGCTGCCGAGTTCGTTCGCGGGCACGGATCTGGCCGATTGGCTGACTGAACATGGGATCGATACGCTTGCGGTCGTTGGCTATATGACCCATAACTGCAATATATCGACGGTGTTGCATGCCTCGCATGCCGGCATGAAGGTGGAGTATTTGAACGATGCGACCGGCGCGCTGCCCTACGAGAACGACGCCGGCTATGCGAGTGCGGAAGAAATCCATCGCGCCTTCACCGTCGTGATGCATTCCCGCTTCGCCGCGGTGGTGGGCGTGAACGCTTGGATTGCCGCCCTCGAGGCGGGCGAGCCGATCGCGCGCGGATCGATCGGCGCGTCAAACACGAAGGCCCGGGAACGGGCGGCTGCTGCATAACGCGCGCATCGGTGAACCAGCGTGTTTCGTCGCACTATGTGAGCTTCGTATTATCGCTACTGTCGACGTAAGGGGGACATTCACATGACAACGCACCATCGCATTCGTTCGTGTGTGGTCTACGCAAGCGCGATCGCGGCGCTGTCGGGCGCGTGCATGGCGCACGCCGAGGACAGCGCATCCGATTCCACGTCTGCATCGTCGGGGCGAAAGATCGATGTCTATGCGGTGTACGGCGATGGTAGCGCGTCCACCGGCGGAGATATGCGTTGGCGAGCCTACGAAATCGGCTTTGGCGACGCCCTGAACGACTACCTTTCGGCCTACGTCGCCTATCTGAACGAGGGGCACCCGTTCAACCACCACCGCGACGGCTTCGCCGCCCTGGGAGCGTTTCGCTGGCCGATCAACGATCGCGTGACCCTCGAATTTTCGGCCGGGCCGTATTTCAGTATGGACACGACGCACGTCGATAGCCAGCCGCGCAACGAGAAACGCTGGGGTGTGCGGGCATCGGCGGCTGTACGGTATTACCTGGTTCCCAACGGCTTCTTCCTCAAGTTGCAGTACAACCATGTCCAGGTGATCGACGGATTCCACTCCGACATGGTGCTCTTCGGTATCGGTGCGGATTTTGGCGGCAACCCCAAACCGGCGTTTTCGGATGGCAGGACACAGGTGAGTGTCTGGGCCGGGACGTCGCAGACGAATCATCCGCAGGTGCCCATCGAGAAAGGCTACATGGTCGAAGTCAAACGGCCACTTGGGAACGCCTGGGCGTATTCGGGGAGCTTTGTCTACGAAGGCAACAATGGGGTGGCGGGCAGGAGAGGGCTGGCGGCGCAGTTCTGGTACGTGGCGCCGATCCTACGCAAATGGACCTTATCGGCGGGCGTGGGCCCCTATCTCTCCTATGACCGTGACGAGGTCTCGCACAAGACGCGGCTCAATGCGCTGTTCAGCACGCAAGTAAGTTATCAGGTGACAAACAATTGGGCCGCCAGCCTGCGCTTCAATCGCGTGGCAACCGGCAATGACAAAGACCAGGATCTGTTCATGGTCGGGGTGGCGCGCAATTTCTAGCGTTCGGCAACATGAGCTCAACGGCATTGAGCGTCAGTGAGAGTGCTTCGGCACAGAACGCTGCAGGCGTAACGATGCGAGCGTGACCCAGGTTGCCCCGTTGCAAGTCCGGCGCGATGATCGCCGGTCACGAGGTAGTCCACTTCGCCGGTCCGGGCCATCGCAAGCAGGAAGGCATCGTTGGGGTCGTCGGTCTCGATGTTGACCAGCAGATGATTCAGGACGATTGAAGAGGTCGAGCGGGTGTTGAACCTGCCCGACACGACGACGGCGCTGGGTGTGCGAGATCGAGCGATGCTGGAGACGCTGTACAGCACGGGGATCCGGCGGATGGAGATCATCGGGCTGCAACAGCGCGACGTCGACTACGATCGCGGCACGCTGATGATTCGGCAGGACAAGGGCAAGAAAGATCGGATAACTCCGATCGGCGATCGAGCGCTGGCCTGGGTGGCCCGGTATCGCGACGAGGTCCGGCCGGAGTTGGCGATCGCGGGCGACGATGGCACGCTGTTCTTGACGGTAACGGGCCAAGCGTTCTCGGATAACCGGATGACGCAGATGGTGCGCAACTGCGTGCGAGCGGCGGGCCCGGGCAGCATCGGTAGTTGCCACTTGTTCCGGCATGCGATCGCCACGCAGATGCTGGAAAACGGGACGGACGTTCGGTTCATTCAAGCGATGCTGGGGCACGCGGACATCAAGACGACGCGGGTCTATACGCGGGTGAGCATCCGGGCGCTGAAGGATATCCATTCGGCTACGCATCCGGCGCGGCTTACGCGTGCGACACTGAGGCCGGAGGATGAACCGCCGGCGACGGTGGCCGACTTGCTGGATGCACTGGACGCCGAGGCGCAGGCCGAGGGCGAAGCGGAGGAATAGGTGAACTTACGGGAGTGGTTAAAATGGCGCCATGCGTGACTGAGCTTA
>NZ_JBQCDN010000315.1:0-10273 GCF_051961175.1 Trinickia sp.
GAGCGCACGGCGAAGAACCGCGAGCAGCATCCTCGGTCACATGCCGAGTTCGAAGCGCTTGGCCGGGACGACGATTACTGATCTCTGAAATGGTCGATAACAGCGCCGGATCAGCGTCGAAACAGCGTGGCGTGCCCTTCGCCAAGGGCAAATCAGGAAACCCCAATGGGCGCCCGAAGAAAACGCAGGAAGAGCTTGATCTCGTGGCCGCCTGCAAGGCCAGGACACCGGCGGCGCTAGCGGTGATCGAGCAGATCATGGAGCAAGGCCAGAGCGAGCGTACGCGTCTTGCTGCTGCCCAGGCGATCATCGAGCGGGCGTACGGCAAGCCCAAGGAAACGGTCGAAATGGACGCGCAGCTGTCGGGGCGCATCGAGACCATCACGCGGCGGATCATCCGACCGAAATGAGCGAGCTGATGATGGACACAGCGGCCGTATTCGAGCCGCTGCTTGAGCCTGCGCGATACAAAGGCGCGTGGGGTGGCCGAGGCTCGGGCAAGTCCCATTTCTTCGGCGAGAAGCTGATCGAAGACTGTATGGCAGAGCCGGGCGAGTCTGGCGAGGGCATGCGCGCGGTGTGTATCCGCGAGGTTCAGAAGGACTTGGCGCAGTCGTCCAAGCTGCTCATCGAGACGAAATTGCGGCAGATGGGGCTCTACGACGCACAGGGCTTTCATGTCTACAAGGACGTGATCCAGACGCCGGGCGACGGCCTGATGATCTTCAAAGGCATGAACGACTACACCAGCGAATCGGTGAAGTCACTCGAAGGCTTTAAGCGCGCGTGGTGGGAAGAGGCGCAGACGGCGACGATTACCTCGTTGAACCTGCTTCGCCCGACGATCCGCGCGGCTGCTTCTGAGCTGTGGTTTAGCTGGAATCCGAGGCGGCGCACCGATCCTGTCGACGTGATGCTTCGTGGCACGGAAAAGCCAACTGGCGCGGTTGTGGTGCGCGCGAACTGGCGCGACAACCCTTGGTTCACGGCAGAGCTTGAGCAGGAGCGCCAAGACTGCCTGCGCATGCAGCCGGAGCAATACGACCACATTTGGGAAGGCGGCTACGTCACGGCTCTGTCCGGGGCCTACTTCGCCAAGCACTTGCAAACGGCAAAGGATGACGGGCGAATCGGCTTCTTCCCGGCCGACCCGATGATGACGATTCGGCTCTTTGTCGACATTGGCGGTACCGGCGCACGGGCTGACGCGTTCGCGCTGTGGGCGATGCAATTCATCGGTCGCGAGATTCGCGTCGTGAACTATTACGAGTCGATCGGGCAGCCGCTTGACGCCCATATCGCGTGGTGCCGCGCGCAGGGCTATACGCCGGAGCGCGCGCAATTCTGGCTGCCGCACGACGGCGCGACGCAAGACAAGGTCTACGACGTGAGCTACGAGTCGGCGCTGCGCAAGGCCGGCTACACGGTGACCGTCATCCCCAACCAGGGCCGCGGAGCAGCTACGCAGCGCATCGAGCGAGCGCGCGTGCTGTTCCCTCAGATCCGCTTTCACGAAGCACCGACTGAAGCAGGGCGCGCGGCGCTCGGCTGGTATCACGAGAAGCGGGACGAAGCGCGCGGCATTGGCCTTGGACCGGACCATGACTGGTCGAGCCACGGCAGCGACGCATTCGGCCTCGGCTGCCTCGTGTGGCAGGAGCCGCAGACGATGAAGCCAATCAATTACCCCAAGATCGGAGTGGTATGAGCATCGCACTCGACAACAAGGTCGGAGCGCTGGAAAAGCGCGTCTCCGAACTCGAAACGAAATGGATGGGCATGACGAAGATCGAACTGCTTGCGCATTTGGCGCAGCTTGAGCTACGCATCGAGCGCATCGAACAGCGTGCCAAGCCGGGCCCGAAGCCGAGGGATGGGTCGAATGGCTAAGCGCATGACGGACGCCGAGTTGCTCGCCCAAATCGGCCAGTACGAGAAGGCGGCGCTCGGATCAAGCGTCTCTGTCGGCCCGTCGGTGGGCGGCAACATCAAGCCGGCCGGCCAGACGATGACGACGCTGGAGATCGACCGATACAACGCGCTCAACGCCTACTACGCTCGCCCGCTCGGCAACGAGGTCGAGGATCGCTCGCAGATCGTATTGCCTGAGCTGCGCGATACGGTCGAATGGATCATGCCGACGCTCATGCGCATGTTCGCGAGCGGCAAGCCCTGCCAGTTCGATCCCGAATCGCCCGGCGACGAGCAGCAGGCCGAGATCGAGACAGAGGTCGTGAACCACGTGTTCATGAAGCGCAACGATGGTTTCTTCGTGCTGCACGACTTCTTCAAGGACGCGCTGCTGCTGCGAAACGGCTACGTCGATTCGTGGTGGGAGAAGCGCCGCAAGTCGATCGTCGAGACATACACGGGCCTGACCGAGATCGAACTCGCGATGCTCATGCAGACCGACGACGAAATCGAAATCTTGGAGCAGAGCGAAAAGATCGATCTCATCGACGGTCCGATGGGCAAGCAGCAATACACGTGCTTCGACGTGAAGCTGCGCCGCGTGACGATCGAGAAGCGTCCGCGCGTCGAGTGCGTACCGCCCGAGGAAGTGCTCGTATCGAACGCGCGCAAGGGCTTTGACGAGGTTCCGTTTGTCGAACGCAAGCGTACGGTGCTGCGCTCGGACGTGATCGAGATGGGTTTCGATCCTGCCGAAGTGGCCGAGATCGAGGTTTCGCGCCCCGACTGGCTGCAACTGATTGAGCTCGCGCGCAACGAGGTCACCGACCAGCTGAGCGAGGAAGAGTCGACCGATCCCGCCAGCCAAGAGGTTGAGCTGCGCATCGTCTGGATTCGCATCGACTACGACGGCGACGGGATTGCCGAGCTGCGCCGAGTCGTCGTGGCGGGCGATAAGGTGCTCGACAACGACGAATGCGAGGAATGCTCGCTCTCGTACTGCTCGCCGATCCGCATGCCGCACCGGCACACTGGCATCAGCTACTACGATCTGCTCTACGATCTCCAGGTCATCAAGACGACGCTCTTTCGCCAAGCGCTCGACAATCTGTACCTGACGAACAACCAGGGCTACGCGGTCGACTGGCAGAAGGTCAACATGGGCGACATGCTCATCAGCCGGCCAGGCCGCATCGTGCGCACGGAAGGCGCACCGATGAACACCATCATGCCGCTCACGACGCCGTCGAACATGATGGCCCAGGTCGTGCCGGCGCTCGAATACTGCGACCTTCAGCGGGAGATGCGCACGGGAATCGGCAAGGACACGATGGGCGTCGACGCTGACGCGCTCCAGGATGTGACGAAGGGTGGCCAGTTGGCGGCCATGAGCGCGGCGGCGTTAAAGGTCGAGCTTGTTGCACGGCTGCTCGCCGAGGGCGTCAAGGACGTGTTCGGGAAAATACACCGGCTGCTCATGCGCCATCAGGACAAGCCGATGACGCTGCAATTGACCGGGCGCTGGGTCGACATCGACCCGTCCCAGTGGCGCGAGCGAACACAGGTGAGCATCAACGTGGGCCTTGGTTCGGGAAATCGCGAGGAATCGCGCGCGAACCTCATGATGATGGCCCAAGCACAAAACCAGATCGGTCAGGCGTTCGGGCTTGTCGGGCCGAAGCAGGCCTACGAGACGTTCAAGGCGCTCTCGCATTTGCTCGGCTTCGAGAATCCAACCCAGTTCGTGATGGACCCTGATTCGCCCGAGTACCAGCAAATGCAGGCGCAGCGCGCGCATCAGCCGCCCGATCCGCGCATCGCTGCGGCGCAGATCAAGGTGGAAGGAGACAAGCAGGTTGAGGGGATGCGCTTGCAAGCCGCTCAAACCAAGGTGCAAAGCGCCGCGACGCAGGCCCAGGCCGAACTCATGCATGGCGCGCAGCAGGCGGGACACGATCGAGATACCCAGGCCATGCAGATGCAATCGGCCGAGTTCCAGACAGTCTTCCGCGCGCTGGCGCAGATCGTCGCATCTCAATTGAACAAGAACGCCGCTGCCGACGCCGGCGCGGTCATGAGTCATGACCTTTCAGAGGTGCAGCGTGGCGCTTGAAGATGAAGTCAGGAAGGGCGGCGACGCTCGGCAAGTTCTCGATTCGACGATCTTCCTGGAGGCGCGCAGGCGCGTGCTGGAAGGCATCGAGCGGCAGATGTGCGCCGTTCCTCTCGCCGACGGCACGATGCACACGCGGCTGATCGTCATGCGCCAGTGCTGGGACGCGCTCGAAAAGTACCTGGAGCAAATCAAGCAGACCGGCGAGATCGCCGAGTTCCAGTTGCAGCAGCAGGAAGAGCGCAAGAAGCGCTTTCAGATATTCGGCTGAAGCCGACAACCCAGGAGCCACATTATGAACATGGCCGTTCAAACACAGCGCAGCGATGACGAGCAAGTCGAAGACATGATCCAGCGCAAAGGCAAGACCGCCGCGCGCGTGACGCCGGCTGATATCGAGGCGTCGATCGCGAGCGAGTTCTATTTTGTCGCGGGCGATGGCGTGTACGGCGCCGCGCACAAGGAGGGCGATAGTTCGGTCCAATCCTTTCCGGCTGCGCTGGATTTGCTCACCTTCTGCGTGCTCGTACTGCGCAACGGCTTCACCGTGACAGGCGAGTCTGCATGCGCGAGTCCGGAAAACTTCGACGCCGAGATTGGTCGCAAGATCGCGCGCGACAACGCCAAGAACAAGATTTGGCTGCTCGAAGGCTACTTGCTCAAGCAGCGGCTGCACGAAGCGCAATAAACCACTCCACTTTCCATACAAGGCTCGCTTCGGCGGGCCTTTTTCTTTTTGAGGCAACGAAATGAGCGAAGTGAACGCGACCACCCAAGATTCGGGCGCCGCAGGTCTGATGAGCGACGAGTCCGCATTCCAGAATCTGTACGAACAGGGCGGATTCGATCCGAACGGGGAACCGCCGAAGGATCAAGTCAAGATCGGCGATGCACCGCGCGATGCTGCGGCCGCTCAGAACGGCGCAGGCGCCGACGATCAAGCAGCCCAAGGCCAGCAGACCGGCGCAGAAGCGCAGGGGCAGCAGGAAGGCCAGCAAGCAGCGAAGACCAGTGAGCAAGACGAGCCGTCGGCCTACTCCAGCCTGGAGGACTTGCTGACCTCGATGAAGGTCGATCCGGCCTCGGCGAAATCGCTCGCGGTGACGGTCAAGGTGGACGGCATCGAGGCGCAAGTCCCGCTCGAACAGGTCATCAAGTCGTACCAGCTCGAAGGCCACGTCAACAATAAGTCGATCGAGGTCTCGAATCAGCGCCAAGCGCTGGAGCAAGAGCGTGTGCAGTGGCAGCAGGCCACGCAGCAGGCACTGCATCAGCATCAGGCGATGGGCAACATGGCCTTGCAGTTGCTCAACCACGATTTCAACAAGGTCGATTGGAACGGCCTTCGCCAGAACAACCCGGCAGAGTTCGCCGCGCTGCAAGCCGAATTCGGCCAGCGTCAGCAGCAGCTACAGGGCTTCCTCGCGCAGGTCGATCAGCAGCGCCAGCATGAAGCCGCTCAGCAGCAGCAGGCGCAGCAACAGAACCTCGCTCAAGAGCGCGACCGCCTCTATCAAGCGATCCCCGAATGGCGCGACCCCGCAGCCTTCAATAAGGACCGCGATCAGATTTCGCAGTACGCCCGCAACCTCGGGTTCCAAGACGCCGAGCTCAACCAGATATTCGACCACCGCTACATGCGAATCCTGCACGACGCGGCGCGATATCAGGCGCTCCAAGCGGCGGCCCCGCAGGCATTGAAGCAGGTCCGGCAAGCGCCCCCCGCGGCCGCCCCGGGATCTCGGACACAAGCGAATCCCAACGACGCGCGCCGCACGGCCGCGATTGAACGATTCAACCGCAATCCGAATGACGAGGACGCACAAGCAGGCGTCTTCTCGCTCTTCACGGATTGAAATCCGGAGCCAAAAATGTCTGTACCAGCCAATACCTTTCAGACCTTCACGCAGAAGAACATCCGTGAAGACCTCATCAACGCGATCTACAACGTCGATCCGTACAAGACGCCGTTCCTGAACATGGCGAAGAAGGATACCGCCAAGCAGACGAACCATGAATGGGATACGGATACCCTCGCGGCGCAGAACCTGAACAACGCTGCGGTGCAGGGTGACGACCCCACGGCGCAGAACCTCTCGCCGACGGCACGCATGGGCAATTACACGCAGATCAGCACGAAGGTCGTGCAAATCTCGGGCACGTCCCAAGCGGTCGTGGCAGCCGGTGGTTCTAACAAGATGGGCTATCAGCTGCTCAAGAAGTCCAAAGAGCTGAAGCGCGACATGGAAGGCATCTTGACCTACAACCAGGCCAAGAATGCCGGCACATCGACGACGGCAAGCTTGCTCGCTGGTTTGCCTACGTGGCTCCAGCAAAACGTCGTGTTCCAGACTGGCGGCTCGCCGTCGGGCGCAAATCCGGCTGTCGCGTCGAACGGGTGGACGGACGGAACGAACGTGCGCACGTATAACAGCGTGACGGTGGCGGTCACCGAAGCAATGGTGAAGTCCGCGCTGCAAAAGGCGTTCAACAGCTCGGGTGATTGCCCGGAATACGCGCTCGTCTCGTCGGTGAACAAGCAGAACATCAGCGCCTTCACTGGTCCGGGCACGCGTTTCACGGAAGTCGATGGGAAGAAGTTGCCCACGGTAGTCAACATCTACGAGTCGGATTTCGGTGACGTGAAGTTCGTGCCGGACATCTTCCTCGCGCGCTCGGGCGACATCTTCTTCATCAACCCGAACTATGTGCGTGTCGCGTATCTGCGGCCTTTCCAGACGATCCCGCTCGCCAAGACCGGCGACTCGGACAAGAAGGAACTGCTCGTCGAGTACACGCTGCAAATGGGCAACGAGCACGCCCACGCAGCGATTTTCGACACTACGGGTTGAGCATATTCGCTCGAACTGATGGGCGGCTTCGGCCGCCTTTTCTTTGCACAGAATTTAGGAGCCAAACATGACAGGCATCACAGCAGGCACTACGCGCACGCAGGCGGGCGCGACTCAAATCACGGCGGATATTACGACGATCGGCACATCGACGGCTCCCTCGTCCGGATCGATGCTCGGCGACGGCGTCGCGCTTCCGCTGGTGGGCTCAGGCACCGATCGAGTCTTCGTCATCAACAACACGGCCAATCCGGTGCAGCTCTACGCAGCGGTGCCGGCATCGGGCACGGCCGACACGATCAATGGCGTAGCGGGCGCAACGGGCATTGCGCTCGCGCCGAACTCGGTGGTTGTTGCAACCGAAGCCGCTCCTGGTGCGTGGAGCGTGGTCGGCACCGCGGAAGGCTACAGCGGTGGATTTCCTACCACGACGGCCGTTAGCGGGCTCACCGCGCATGCTGGTGGCGGCCAAGGCAGCGCCACTGCATTGCCGGCTGCAATCAACCGTGTGACGACGGTGGCAAGCGCGGCGGATAGCGTAGTTCTGCCTGCTTCGGCGCCCGGCCTTCAAATCATGGTCGTGAATGCGACCGCCACGAACTCGATGAACGTATTCCCGGCATCCGGGGATGCGATCAACGCGCTCAGTGCGAATGCGGCGTTTGCGGTAGCGGCGACGAAGGTTGCGACGTTCTACTGCACTAACGCGGGGCAGTGGCACACGATTCTGACGGCGTAAAAGGGTTCTCCTCAGCGGTTCTTGGGGCGGTCTTCGGGCCGCCCGTTTTTTTGGAGCGTGACATGGGATGGACAACTCTCTCGCCGTGGCGGCCGATTCCGGGCAGCGGCCAAAACATTACGATCGGCGCCTCGTCGACGCAGGCCACGAACGCAGTAGGCGATAACGCGCAGGCGATCCAAATCTCGGCGATCGGAGGCAATTGCCATGTGGCGATCGGACAGAACCCGACAGCCGGCGCGGCGGACATGCTCGTGAAGGCCAGCGATCCTCCGCTCGTCGTGCGAGTCACGCCGGGCGAGAAGATCGCCGCAATCCAGGATGGCGCATCGACGGGCACCCTGAACATCGTTGAAGTGACGCACTGAGGCTCGCTATGGACGATCAAACCGAAACCCTCGAAACATCGTCTCCGGTGACGAATCGGGACGCGGCTGCGGATGGCAAGCGCGTCACGTACCACGAGGAAGACGATAACGTGATCCTGCATTACGAGCAGGACGTGTCAGAAGTGCTCAAGCTGAATCACGAGCAGCGCGTGGCTGAGGGTAGCTGCTCTCGGATTGGCGAGTTCCATCAGACCATGCGCGTGCCCGAGGTCGTACTGCTCGACATCCGGTTTCGATATGGCTGGGACTATATGAAACGCGATCACTGGCCGTTCGTGAAGGCAATTCTCAAAGGACCGGAATACGCGGCGTTCCGCACCACGAACCGGCGCATCTGATCATGATGAAATACATCAACAGCGTGGCGAACTCAACGACTGGGTTACCGGTGCAAAACGCTTCGGTGCAGGTCAACATTCAGGGTGGCGCTGCGGCGACGCTTTATGCCGACGACGGCGTAACGACGATCGCGAATCCGCTGACGACGGATGCGAATGGACAGTATGCGTTCAAGGCTGCGGACGGTACGTACCAGCTCATCATCAGCGGCAACAACATTGCGACGCAGACGATCAACAACGTCCTGTTGGTCGATGCGCTGCCTGCGGATCTGCCTACTAGCCTGCCGGCCACGAGCGGGAAGCTCTGGAACAACGGCGGCGCGCTCTCGGTATCCTGACATGCTCAAAAAGCTCAAATTCGCCGCAGTCGCGTTGCTGCTACCGCTGGTCGCGTTCGCGCAGTCGTATCCCTCGCCGACGTTCAATAACGTCACAGTGCAGGGCACTCTGACGGCGGCGAGCCAATCGTTCACGAGCCCGCTTGGCGTGTCGTCTGGAGGCACCGGCGCGGCGACATTCAGCGCGAACGCCATACTCTACGGCAATGGCACCAGCGCAATACAGGCGCTTGGCCCGCTGACGAATGGGCAACTTGTCGTAGGTTCGACCGGCGGGGCTCCGGTTGCAGCAACGCTAACCGGCACGACGCATCAAATCGCCGTCACGAACGGCGCCGGCACGATCACGCTCGCTACCCCGCAGAACATCGACAGCACCGCCTCGCCGACGTTCGCCGGACTCACGTTATCAAGTGCGCTCACCGTTGCAAATGGGGGTACCGGCCGCGCGACGCTGACGAATCATGCCGCGCTGATCGGCGCAGGCACAACGGCGATCACGCAGATCGCGCCCAGCACTGCCGGGCAGGCTCTCATCAGTGCGGGTGCGTCCGCTGATCCGACATGGGGATATCCGACTGGCACGCTCATCGGCGTCCAAGTCTTCACGGCAAGCGGCACATATACGCCGACAAGCGGGACTGCCAGCATTATCGTCTACGCGGTTGGTGGTGGTGGTGGCGGCGGCGGCGTCGGCGCTACTGCGGCAGGGCAATCAGCCGCCGCCGGTGGCGGAGGCGGAGGTTCTTTTGCGATTGCACGAGTCACAACAGGATTCAGTGGAGCAACGGTAACCATAGGTGCCGCAGGTAGTGGCGGTGCAGCCGGAACAAACAATGGAACCGCAGGGGGTACCACTTCATTTGGTTCCATTGTTTCTTGCCCTGGCGGAGGCGGAGGGACTACCGGTGGTTCCGCTGGCGTGGGAGCGGGAACTACCATTCCCGGTGGGGCAGCACCGACGATATCCGGAGCGACTTCTATTGTTTCGAGTAACGGGTATGGCTCGAAGACATATGCCGTCATTATCGCAGCAGGGGTGGTGGAATCCGGCGGGTCTGGAGCCGATAGTCCATTTGGAGCTGGTGGTGTGAGCACTTCACCTGGTGGTTCAGCCGCAGCAGGAAATAACGCATCAGGAAAAGGGTCTGGGGGTGGGGGCTCAAGCGCTGGAGCTTCTCAAGCAGCACAGGCCGGCGGTAACGGCACTGCCGGCCTCGTCATCGTCTATGAGTACAACTGACATGACTTACGCAATCGTCCAAAACGGCGTTGTCGTGAACACCATCGAATGGGACGGTTCGTCCACATGGACGCCTCCGGTCGGCGCAAGCGTCGTGAAAATCCCCGACGGTGCATATGTCGGCATTGGCTCGGCGTATGACGGCAAGACGTTCGGCGCGCCTCCGGCGCCTCCTGAGACGGTGGTATAAGCCATGACCCAATTCGTCCAGCCAATCACACCCAGCTATCCGGCCGGCGTCGCAGGCGTCTACGACTACAACTCGCTCAAGCAGGCCGTGCAGGATTGGAATGCGCGATCAGACGTTGGAAACTTCATCGACTATTTCATCCAGCGTGCAGAGAACC
>NZ_JBQCDN010000316.1:0-20378 GCF_051961175.1 Trinickia sp.
GGCGCCGAACCATGCACGGGTTCGAACAGCGACGGAAACGTGCGATCGGGGTTCAGGTTGGCCGACGGCGCGAGCCCGATCGTGCCGGTGCAGGCGGGGCCGAGATCGGACAGGATGTCGCCGAACAGATTCGTCGCGACGACGACATCGAAGCGGTCAGGATTGAGCACGAAGCGCGCGCAGAGTATGTCGATATGCTGCTTGTCCCATGCGACATCGGGGTAGCCTGCGGCCACCTCGGCCGCGCGCTCGTCCCACCACGGCATGCTGATCGCGACGCCATTGCTTTTCGTGGCCACGGTCAGCTTCTTTCTTGCCCGCCGCTGCGCCAGGTCGAAGGCGAACTTCAACACGCGCTCGCTGCCGCGACGCGTAAAGATCGATTCCTGCAGGACGAATTCGCGTTCCGTGCCGGCGAACATCACGCCGCCCACTGACGAATATTCGCCTTCGGTGTTTTCCCGCACGATCCAGAAATCGATATCCCCCGCACGGCGCCCGGCCAGCGGAGATGGCACGCCCTCGAACAGCCGTGCCGGCCGCAGGTTGATGTACTGGTCGAACTCGCGCCGGAACTTGATCAGCGAGCCCCAGAGCGAAATATGATCGGGCACCTTCGCGGGCCATCCCACCGCGCCGAACAAGATCGCATCGCAGCGCGAGAGCTGCGCTTTCCAATCGTCCGGCATCATTTGGCCGTGCTTCTCGTAGTAATCGCAGCTCGCCCAGTCGATATGGTCGTATTCAAGCGTAATGCCGAAGCGTTGGCAGGCGGCGTCCAATACGCGCAAACCTTCCGGCATGACCTCGGGGCCGATGCCGTCGCCGGGGATAACTGCGATTCGATATGTGCCAGCCATGGCGGAAATGCCTCCTTATAGCGCAATGAGCGGAACGCGAAATCGGCCATCAGCGAAGCGCTGCCGATTTCGTTGACTGCGGCGCCTGACAGGGAGCGGCGCCGCATGAATGACTTACGACTGCGGAAACAGCACCTCGAGCGGATAGTGCGTTTTAACGAAAGGCGATTTAATGATGACGTAGCTGAAATACTTTTCGATACCGATATCCCGTTCGAGCAGCCCTTCGATGACGCTCTGATAATGGCTGACGCTGCGCGTCACGAACTTCAGCAGATAGTCGTAACCGCCGCTCGCGAGATGGCATTCGATGATTTCGTCGACATCCTTGATCGCCGCCACGAAGCGGATGAAATCCTCGCGGCGATGATCGGCAAGCGTGACCTCGGTGAAGACGATTTGCACGTCGCCGAGCTTTTCGAGTTGAATCTGAGCGCCGTAGCCGACGATATAGCCGGCTTTCTCCAAACGCTTGACTCGAATGAGGCATGGGCTCGGCGACAAGCCGACGGCATCGGCAAGCTCGACGTTCGTAATGCGTCCACGTTTCTGAAGTTGCGAAAGGATCCGTAAGTCGATCCGATCAAGCTTGCAATCGTCGCTCATCGTACTGTCGCCCGAGTCGCTATTAACGAGCGGTTACTTTAGCACGCGACCGCATGCGTCTTGCGATCGAGTGCCGCGCGTACTTCGGGCTCGGCGAGCACGTCGTCGAGCGTGCGGCGCAACCGCTCGAACAGCAGATCGAATTCGTCAGCCGTATACGACAGCGCCGGTGCGAAGCCGAGGATGTTGTCGCCGAACGCGCGGAAGATCAGGCGATTGCGGTAAGCCGCGGCCGCGATGCGGTCGGGCAATCCCAACGCGGCGTCGAAGCCTGCTTTGGTCGTCTTGTCGCTGACGAGTTCGAGTGCGCCAAGCAGCCCGCGATGGCGCGAATCGCCCACGAGCGGATGCCCGAGCAGCGCGTCGAGCCCTTGGGCGAAGCGCGGCGCCAGCGCTTGCGCATTGGCAAGCAGGCCGCCCTCGTGATAGAGCCGCATGACTTCGAGGCCGATCGCGGCACTGACCGGGTGCGCCGAATAGGTGTAGCCATGGCCGACCGGTGCGCCTGCGCTCGCATCGGCGATACCGCGATAGATTTCGTCGGACATCAACACGGCGCCCATCGGTGCATAGCCGGCCGTGAGGCCCTTTGCGACCGTCATCATGTCCGGCTCCACGTTCTCCGCTTCGCAGGCGAAGAGGGGGCCGGTGCGCCCGAAGCCGGTGATCACTTCATCGACGACGAACAGAATGCCGAGTTCGCGGGATGCGTCGCGCATCGCCTTGAGCCATCCGGCCGGCGGTACGATGACGCCACCCGATCCCTGAATCGGCTCGCAGAAGAAGGCTGCGACGTTATCCGCGCCGAGTTCGGCCACCTTCGCCCGAAGCGCGGCAACCGAGGCGGCGATGAGCGCGGCGTCGTCGGCGTAATCGCTGCGATAGGCATAGGGCGACGCGATGTAATGCTGATGCGGCAACGGCAAATCGAAATGCCGATGAAAGACGGGGAGTGCGGTCAAGCCCGAACCGACCGACGACGAGCCGTGATAGCCGCGTTCGAGCGAGATGAATTGCTTCTTGTTCGGCCGGCCAGTGGCATTGAAGTAATGCGTGATGAAGCGCACCGCAGAATCGACGGCATCGGAGCCGCCGAGCGTGAAGTACACGTGCTCCAGCGAGGCCGGTGAGCGTTCGACGAGCTGAGCGGCGAGTTCGATCGCCGGCGCCGATCCGAAGTGGAAATAGCCGGTCGCATACGGCAGCTTCTTCATTTGCTCGGTGGCGGCATCGATGATGCTCTGCTGCCCATAACCGACGTTGACGCACCACAGGCCGGCGAACGCATCGAGCAGTTCGTTGCCGTTGGCGTCACGCACGAACGAACCGTGCGCCGAATCGAGGATCGTGACCCCGCGGGCTTCATGCGCGCGGTACTTGACGACGGGATGAATCAGGTGTTTGCGGTCGGCTTCGATGAGCGAGGAAATCGACATGGCGGCGGGCCCCGTACTGGTTGAACGATGACGATTCATAGTACGGTGACAGCCCTCGCTTCGTTCTCTGAAAACAGTCGTTGAAAAGTGTCTGCTGCGCGTTTTGATGCGGACGGCCAGCATTTTCTGCCGAGCCTGCGAATCGGTGCGGCTGAGCCTGAGTCGCTGAGCCTTCAGTAGCCCCGGCCGCGGTCGATTTCTCCGATCATCGGTAGCCCTTGCCGATGCCGGCGAAGGTTTTCCAGAACGGATTCGACTGCTGTTTCAGGACGCGTGGCGCTGGCGATGTGCGGGGTGATGCGCACGCGCGGGTGCGTCCAAAGCGGATGATCGGACGGCAAGGGCTCAGGCGTCGTCACATCGAGCAGCGCGTAGCGCAGATGGCCCTCGTCCAGCAGGCGCAGCAGGTCGGCCTGGACAAGATGCGGGCCGCGGCCCGTTTGAATCAGCGAGGCCCCGCGCGGCAGTTTGCCGAGCAAACGCGCGTCGAGCATCTGGCGTGTGGCCGGTGTCAGCGGCAGCAAGCAAACGAGCACATCCGTGCGTGCGAGAAACGCGTCCAGCCCTTGCTCGCCGGCATAGCAGTCCACACCCTCGATGCTGTGCTCGGACCGGCTCCATCCCGCGCAGGGATAGCCGAAGAGGCGCAATCGCTCGAGCACGGCCTTGCCCAGCATACCGAGCCCGAGCACGCCAACACGGCAGGACGCCGCCGGCCGCACCGTCAATTCATGCCACTTTGCCGCTTGCTGCTGGCTTGCGTAGTCGAGGAAATCGCGGTGAATCGTCAATACGCCGTGCGTGACGTACTCGATCATGCCCTCGACGATGCCGGGCTCGATCATTCTGACGATCGGCACATGCCCGGGGATGCTCGAAAGATCGAATTGGTCGATGCCGGCGCCCGTGGAGAACAACACCTCGAGGTTGGGCAGCGCGCGCGCGGGATCGTCGGGCGGTTGCCAGGCGGCGAGGTAGCGCACCTGTGCGGGGTCACCGATGTCGGGCCACAGCTTGAATGGGATGTCCGGCGCGTGCTGGGCAAACAGCTTGGCCCACATCGCGCCGCGCGAGGGATCCGCTTTGTACACGAAGCTCATTGATCGACGCCGCTCAACAGATCGCTTGGTTGATGATGCCGTACTGCGCGAACTTATCGTCGGGCGGCGGCATTTGCGTGGCGTTGCGTGCCATCTTGACGACACGGTCCACTCGCGTAAGGCCGAGCGATTCGAGCCATTCGGTGAGACCACTGTCGCCCGGCGTATCGATGCGGATAAACATGCCGGGGTTCGACGCGAGCCAATGTCCGATCAGCGCCTTGGCGCGAACGGGGTCCTCGTCGCGCGGCGCCACGACAGGGCCGATTGCGCGGCCGCGGCCGAATCGGCGAAAGAGCGCGAACCCGATCAACTCGCCGTCCCGGTCCAGGCCGATGCCTTCCGCGGCATCGATCAGCGGCGGCAGGACCGACGCGCGGTCGAGACCGCTCGCGCGCGAGGCCAGCTCGATCAGGCGCGGCGTGTCGTTGATGCCGAGTGGCCGCAGCCGTTCGCGCGAGGGCAACTCCAATAGCGGGGGTTGCAGCGCGGTGCCCTGGTGCTGATCGAGCATGCCGATGGGGGCGAACCCGAGCTTTTCGTATAGCGGGCGCCCGGCCTGCGTGGCGTGAAGAACGGTTGCCCGGGGGCCGAGTTCTTCCAGCGCCATTTCGGTCAACCGCCGGCCAATCCCGAATCCTTGGTGAGCCGGCGACACGATGACCATGCCGAGCGACGAAGTGTGTGCCCCGTATTTCCAGCAAAGGACCGTGCCGATCACCTGCGAATCGCGCTCGGCGACGAAGCCCACGCCGATGTTCGCGACGAATTGCCAGTCCTCCGCGCGATGCGGCCATTTCAGCGCGACCGTCAACGCGTGCGCGGCGTCGATGTCCGCCGCGGTGAATCGCCTGTATTGGATGGAGTCGGACACGCGTGCCCCCTGATGACCTGAATTGATACGAACTGTGTCATGCGGCGCGTGGGCTGACTAGGACGATCTTTTTATCGGGCTGGCAACCGTTGCGGTGAGCTTTGGTGCACTGCAATCCCGCTGGTTCGGCACCTCACGACGCTCGCGCTGTGCGGTCCGGGCCATTTGTTCGGCGAAAAATGCTTTGACGTCCGCCTTACGATATTTCACATGGAGCGGATCGGCTGCGGATGTCCCGCAGCGCTGGCGCTCGACGATGGAGGAGTGCCCGTATGAACAGCTTCGATCCTCGCGCGGTCCCGGTGCGCAGCGCGCATTTTATCGGCGGTGAGTATGTGCAGATGCGGACGAACGAGCCGATGCTGGACGTTTCCCGGCCGTCGGACGGCGAGACCTACGCGTCGCTGCCCATCGGCGATGCGAGCCTTGTCGACCACGCCGTGGAAAACGCTTCGCGTGCATGGCGTAAAAGCGGCTGGGCCACGATGGCGCCGCGCGATCGTGCGCGTATCTTGCGACGCTTTGCCGAGCTCGTCGAGGCCGATGCGGCCAGGCTTGCCCCACTCGAGGCACTCGGTTCGACGCGGCCCGTGCGCGATGCGTTCGCCTGGGATGTGCCGTTCAGCGCGGAAGGCATCCGCTTTTATGCGGAGTTCGCCGACAAGATAGGCGGCCAGGTGGCGGCCACAAATCATGGCCATCTCGGGATGACCATCGCCGAACCTTATGGCGTGATCGGTGCGATCGCGCCTTGGAATTTTCCGCTTGTCATGGCCTCGTGGAAGATCGGTCCCGCCTTGGCCGCCGGTAACGCCGTGGTCCTGAAGCCGTCGGAGATGACGCCGTTTTCCGTGCTCCGCCTGGCCGAACTCGCGGTCGAAGCGGGCGTGCCGGCCGGTATCTTCAACGTCGTCCAGGGCGACGGCCGCACCACGGGCGATGCACTCGTGCGGCATCCCCTCGTCGGCAAAGTCACGTTCACGGGCTCGACGCAGACCGGCGCGGCCATCATGGCCGCATGCGCGCACTCGGGTACGACACCGGTGACGCTCGAACTCGGCGGCAAAAGCCCGCAGATCGTCTTCGCCGATGCGCCCCGCATCGACGAGGTGGCGAGCCGCATCGCCAAGGCGGTCACGTCAAATGCAGGGCAAGTCTGTGTGGCGGGCACGCGTTTGCTCGTCGAGCGCGGCATTGCCGAGCAACTGGCCGAGCGGATCGAACGAATCTTCAGAGGATTAGTGGCCGGTGCGACCTGGAACCCGCAAGCTACGCTTGCCCCCATCATCTCCAGGCCTCAGGCGCAACGTATCGATGCCATCGTTCGTTCCACCCTCGATGCCGGCGCGCAGGCGCGCTGCGGCGCGGCATTCTCGCAGACGGACGATGCGGGCGCGTACTACGCGCCGACGATCATCGAAGGCGTCACCACTGAATCCGCCGCGGTGCGGCAAGAGATCTTCGGGCCTGTCTTGACGTTGCAGACCTTCGATTCAGAGGAGGAGGCGCTCGCGCTTGCCGCGCACCCCGATTACGGGCTCGCAGCGGGCGTCCATACCGCCGACATCGGCCGCGCCTTGCGCTTCGTGCGCTCGCTCGAAGCCGGCACCGTCTGGGTCAACCGCTACGGCCGGTCCAACGATTTCATCATTCCGACCGGTGGCTACAAGCGCTCGGGCATCGGCAAAGACCTGGGCAAGGAAGCCTACGAGGCCAATCTACGGTTCAAGAGCGTGTTGATCGACCTGAACGGTTAATGGGCTTGGACCGCCGCAGACTCTGCTGTGGGCTCGGTGCAAAACGCGCGGTTTGTGTCACGGGCGCCGGTCAAATCAGAGACATCTGTGTTTTTGCATTGCTTTAATGTTTTTACCCAGTGAGCTTTCGCGCCACGGCGCGGCTCGCAATCAGCCGACGAACCCACTTGAGGATGGACTGACATGATCGACTTCGAGCCGAAATACATTACTTTCGACTGCTACGGCACGCTGACCCGGTTCCGCATGGCCGAGATGACGCGCGAACTCTATGGTAACGCGCTCGATGCCGCCAAGCTCGAAAGTCTGGTCAAGTTCTTCGCTGCCTATCGCCGCGACGAAGTGCTGGGTGCGTGGAAACCCTACCGCGATGTGGTGGTCAACGCATTCCGCCGCGCTTGCCAGCGAGTGGGCGTGCCGTTCGACGAAGTCAAGGCAGAGAGCATCTATCTGGCTGTGCCGACGTGGGGGCCGCATCCCGACGTTCCGGAAGGGCTTTCCCGCCTGGCCAAGAAGTATAAGCTGGTCATTCTGTCGAATGCGTCGAACGATCAGATTCAGAGCAACGTCGACAAACTCGGTGCGCCGTTCCATGCTGTCTTTACCGCGCAACAAGCTCAATCGTACAAGCCGCGCATGCAGGGCTTCGAATACATGTTCGATCAACTCGATTGCAATCCGGAAGATGTGCTGCACGTGTCGTCGAGCCCGCGCTACGACCTGATGACGGCGCATGACCTCGGTATCAAGCACAAGGTGTTCATCAAGCGCGGGCATGAGCCATCGACGCCGGGCTACGAGTACTACGAGGCCGACGATATTCCCCATCTGGCGTCGCAGTTGGGGCTCTGAGGCCAGGCCGTACCTGAACCTGGTTCCGGCACCCACGGGCCGGAACCATCCGATACCGATCAATACGGATTAAGGAATGCCACGATGAAGCTCGAGTCCTACTGGCTCGATACCGCACCCGCCGCGTCGTTCGGTCATGACGCGGCCGTGCAGGGACGCGTCGACGTCGCGGTCGTCGGCGGGGGCTTTACGGGGCTCTCGGCTGCGCTCGCACTGGCGCGGCGCGGGGCGAGCGTGGCGCTGCTGGACGCGGGGCGGATCGGCGGGGGCGCTTCCGGCCGGAACGGCGGTCAGGTCAATACCGGTGTCGCTCAGGATTTCGGCGCGCTTGTCGGGCAGCTGGGGCTCGAGCGTGCGCGCCGCTGCTACCTTGCGTATGCCGCGGCCGTCGATACCGTCGAGCGTCTTATCCGCGAGGAGTCGATCGACTGCGACTACCTCGCATCGGGCAAGCTCAAGCTCGCCTCGAAGCCACACCATTACGAGCATCTGGCAAAGACAGCCGATCTGATCTATCGCGAAGTCGATCAGAACATCGAACTCATCGACGGCGCGCGAATCGGCGGCGAGATCGGATCCGATCGTTTCCACGGTGGTTTGCTGCAGCGCCACGGCGGGCAAATGCACATGGGCAAGTTTGCGGTGGGCCTGGCGCAAGCAGCGCGCCGCCACGGAGCGACGCTCTATGAACACGCGCCGGTGTCGCAGATCGTCAAGCACAGTGCGGGTGGCTATCGCATCGTCTCCGCCCGCGGTGAATTAACGGCAACCAACGTACTGATCGCCACGGGCCCGTCCAAGCACGGACCGTTCTCCTGGTACCGGCGGCGCATCGCGCCGATCGGCTCGTTCATCATCGTCACGGAGCCGTTGGCAGCGGATGTCGCGGCCCGCCTGTTTCCGAACCGGCGCGCGTATACGACGACACGGCTCATGCACAACTATTTCCGCCTGACGGCGGACCGCCGGCTCGTGTTTGGCGGCCGGGCGCGTTTCACGGCTTCCGAGCGCCCGTCCGACGAAAAAAGCGGCCGCATCCTGCAACGCAATCTCGTCGAACTCTTTCCGCAACTGGCTCAGACCCGCATCGACTATTGCTGGGGCGGGCTCGTGGACATGACGGCCGATCGCCTACCGCGAGCCGGGCAGCACGACGGCCTTTATTTTTCGATGGGGTATAGCGGGCACGGGACGCAGATGTCGACGCACATGGGACAGGTGATGGCCGACGTCATCGATGGACGCGACGACGTCAACCCATGGCGCGACTTTGCATGGCCCGCGATTCCGGGCCACACGGGCAAGCCGTGGTTCTTGCCGATCGTCGGAACCTACTACCGCATCAAGGACGTGTTTTATTGAGTGGGCCCAGCAGGCGCAGTGCCGCAGTGCCGTAGTGCCGTATTACCGCAGTGCTGTATTACCGCAGTGCCGTCGTGTCGTTACGACGCCCGTATCGCAGACATTCGTCGAACGTCGATTATTAATTTGCCACCCTGGCTTATTTCGCGGAGAAGTGCAATGAAAAAGGACACCTCACAATACGGTGCCGATGCGTCCGAGACCACACTCGAACAGTTGACCGCAAAGGGCACTTCGCGACGCGACGCGCTGCGCGCACTCGTCGCCGCGGGCCTCGTGAGCGTGACGGGCGGCGGGCTGCTCGTCACGAGCATGGCCGCGCACGCGCAAGCCAAACCGAAGCAGGGCGGAAAGATCCGCGTGGCGACGCAATCGTCGTCGACGGCCGATACGCTCGATCCCGCGAAAGGCTCGCTTGGAACGGACTATGCCCGCTGCAACATGATCTACAGCGGCTTGACCGAACTCGATTCGCATCTGGGCGCGCAGATGGCGCTCGCGACGTCGTTCGATACGAAGGACGCCAAGGAGTGGGTTGTCAAGCTGCGCCCCGGCGTGCAATTCCATGACGGCAAGCCGCTTCAGCCCGCGGACGTCGTGTATTCGCTGATGCGCCACAAGGATCCGGCAACGGCGTCGAAAGTGAAAACCTTGGCCGATCAAATCAACGACGTGAAGGCAACGGGGCCGAACGAAGTGACGATCACGCTGGCGGGCCCGAACGCCGACCTGCCTGTGATCCTGGGCGACGCGCACTTCCTGATCGTCAAAGACGGCACCAAGGATTTTTCGACGACGGCAATTGGCACCGGCCCGTTCAAGCTCAAGGAGTTCACCCCTGGGGTGCACACCGTCGTCGTCAAAAACGAGCACTATTGGAAACCGGGCCTGCCGCACCTCGACGAAATCGAGTTGATCGGCATTTCCGATGAATCGGCCCGCGTCAACGCGCTGCTCTCGGGCGACGTCCAACTGATCAATCAATTGACGCCGCAATCGGCTGCTCGCATCAAAGCGACGCCCGGCTACGCGGTGCTCGAGACGAAGACGGGACAGTACACCGATCTGATCATGCGTGATCAGGGCGGCATGACGGGCAACCAGGACTTCCGCCTCGGCCTCATGCATTTGCAGAATCGCGAGCAAATGCGTCAAGCCGTATTCCAGGGGTATGGCGCGATCGGCAACGATCAACCGATCGATCCGACCAACAAGTACTACTTCGCCGGATTGCCGCAGCGCAAGTTCGACCCGGACAAGGCTAAGTTCTACTTCAAGAAGGCCGGCGTCGGCAGCACGTCGCTGCAAGTGTTTGCCTCGCCGGCCGCGGACGGATCGGTCGATATGGCGATGTTGCTGCAACAAGCGGCGCCGCTTGCCGGGTTGAATCTGCAGGTGATGCGGGTGCCCGCCGACGGCTATTGGTCCAACCATTGGATGAAGCACCCGCTCAGCTACGGCAACATCAACGCCCGGCCGACCGCCGACATGCTGTTCACGCAGTTCTTCGCGTCCAACGCGCCCTGGAACGAGGCGAACTGGAAGGACCCGAAGTTCGATCAGATGCTGGTCTCGGCGCGAGGCGAACCCGATGAGGCCAAGCGCAAGAAGATCTACGGCGACATGCAGGTGCTCGTGCACGAGAAGGGCGGCATCGGCATTCCGATGTTCCTCAGTTCGCTGGACGGACATTCGTCGAAGCTTCAGGGCCTCGGTTCGATCCCGCTGGCTGGGTTGATGGGCTTCATGTTCGCAGAGCATGTCTGGCTCGAAGCGTGATGGCATGAGTGGGCGCCCGTGGCGCAGGCCCGGTTCCGGGACGACGCGTCCCGGCTGGTCCCGCCTTCCACAGGCGCCCGCGCCGCCGGCGGATCGCCATGGCGGCGAATGAGAATACAGGAGGCAATCTTCCATGAAACGGCAAGCGTACAGGCTCATTGCGAGCCGCCTCGGGCTTGCGCTACTGACCTTGCTGATCGTCTCGGCAATCGTGTTCGCCATGACGGGGCTGCTGCCGGGCGACGCGGCGCAGGAGGCGCTCGGACAGGCTGCGACGCCGGAGGCCGTGGCCGCGCTGCGGCATCAGTTCGGCCTCGATCAACCGGCGCTGGAGCGCTATTTCGCGTGGCTTTTTCATATTGTCAGGGGCGATTTCGGCATGTCGCTGTCGAACAGTCTCCCAGTGATCGGGCTGATCAAGACGCGCTTGCCCAACTCGTTGATGCTCGCCGGGCTGACGACGATCGTCGCGGTGCCGGTTGCATTGGCGATCGGGATTTTGTCGGCGATGTATCGCGGTTCGTGGCTCGATCGTGTGCTCAACATCCTCACGTTGTCGACGGTTGCGGTACCGGAGTTTCTGGTTGCGACGATCGCCGTGCTGATCTTCGCCGTGAAGCTTCACCTCCTGCCGGCGCTTTCGTATCTGTCGTCGGTGTCGTCGTTCAGCGATCTTTTGCGCATCTACGCGATGCCTGTCATGACGCTGTGCTGCGTCCTGATTGCGCAGATGGCGCGGATGACGCGCGCGGCCGTGCTCGATCAATTGAACACCGGCTATGTCGAAATGGCGTGCTTGAAAGGCGCGTCGCAAGTGCGCGTCGTGCTGCGCCATGTGCTGCCCAATGCGATCGGACCGATCGCCAACGCGGTGGCATTGAGTTTGTCCTACCTGTTCGGCGGCGTGGTCATCGTCGAATCGATCTTCAACTATCCGGGACTCGCGAGCCTCATGGTGGATGCGGTGACCAACCGTGACATGCCGCTCGTGCAAGGCTGCGTGATGGTGTTTTGCGCAGCGTATCTCGCGCTCGTATTGATGGCCGACTTATGTCAGATCGTATCCAATCCGAGGCTCCGTCAACGATGAACCGCTCCGCTAATACGTCCATCGCTCATCCGGCCACGCAGATCTACGACGAAAGCATGTCCGGCCCGGCTGCCCGGGCGCCCCGGAAACGGCGGCTTCGTTTGTCCGGGCTTGGCAAGCTCGGCTTCGCCGTCGTCTGCTTCTGGCTGCTCATCGCTGTGTTCGGTCCGGTGCTTGCCCCTTATAAGGAAGGGGCGTTGGCCTCGCCGTTTACGTGGGCGACCTACAGCATGGCCCACCCGTTCGGCACGGACTATCTCGGCCGCGACATGCTGAGCCGCATTCTCTACGGCACCCGCTATACCGTGGGCCTGGCGCTCTCGGCCGCCGTGCTCGCAAGCGGTATCGGCACGTGCTTTGGCTTGCTGGCCGCGATTTCGTCGCGCTGGGTGGATGAAGTGTTGAGCCGCTTCTTCGATGCCCTCATTTCGATTCCGAGCAAGGTGCTGGCGCTGGTGGCGATCGCTGCATTCGGGTCTTCCATTCCCGTGCTGACGCTGGTGGCGGCGGTGGCCTATATTCCGGGCGCATTCCGTATTTCCCGCTCGCTCGCCGTCAATCTCATGACGCTCGAATATGTGCAGGTGGCCCGGGCGCGCGGCGAACGCATGGTTTATATCGCACGCGTCGAATTGCTGCCGAACATGATCCACCCGGTGCTGGCGGATTTCGGGCTGCGTTTTGTCTTCATCGTCCTGCTGTTGAGCGGCTTGAGCTTCCTCGGCCTGGGGGTGCAGCCGCCCAACGCCGATTGGGGTTCGCTCGTCCGCGAGAACATCGGTGCCTTGTCGCAAGGCGCGCCGGCTGTCTTGATGCCGTCGATCGCCATTGCGACGCTGACGGTCGGCATGAATCTGCTGATCGACAGCCTGCGCCGGCATGGCGGATTCGCGCAGGGAGATCGCTAATGAGCAACGTCATGATTGAGGTGAAGGGGCTGCGCATCGTTGCCGGCGGTGCGCAGGGAGCGGTTGTCGAGCTCGTGAAGGGCGTCGACTTTACCGTGAAGAAGGGGGAGGTGCTGGCTTTGATCGGCGAGTCGGGGTCGGGGAAGACGACGATCGCCTTGTCATTGCTGGGATATACGCGGCAGGGGTGCAGGTTTGACGGCGGCAGCGTGCGCGTGGCCGATATCGACGTGCTGGCGCTCGACGAGAAGGGCCGCCGCGCGCTGCGCTCGCGTACCGTGGCTTATGTTGCGCAGAGTGCAGCGGCCGGGTTCAATCCGGCTCGCACGATCATGGATCAGGTGATCGAGCCCGCGCTGCTGCATCGGCTGATGTCGCGCGAGGCTGCACGTGCCAAGGCGATCGAGCTGTTTCGCTCGTTGGCGCTTCCGTCTCCGGAAACGATCGGCAATCGCTATCCGCACCAGGTATCGGGCGGGCAATTGCAGCGCTTGATGGCCGCCATGGCGCTGATTACGGATCCGGCCGTGATCGTCTTCGACGAGCCGACGACAGCGCTCGATGTGACCACGCAAATCGAGGTGCTGGTCGCGTTCAAACGCGTCATCAAGGAAGTGGGAACGACGGCTGTCTATGTGTCGCACGATCTGGCCGTCGTCGCGCAGATGGCGGATCGGATCGTCGTGCTCAATGGCGGCGAAGTGCAGGAGTGCGGCGACGTCGATCAGGTGCTCGATGCGCCCGCACACGCTTATACGCGAGCGTTGCTGGCCGCTTCGGCGCGGCGCGAGGGGCAGGCGAACGATGCGCGGAAAGGCGCTGCCGCCGCGGCTGCGACACCGCTGTTGGAGATACGCGGCCTATCGGCGGGCTATGGCCGCATCGATCGTGACGGCAACCCCGCCGTGCGCGTGCTCGACGACGTCAACTTGTCCATCGCGCGAGGCAGTGCGCTCGGCGTGATCGGCGAATCGGGCTCCGGCAAGACGACGCTTGCGCGCGTGGTGGCCGGGCTCGTCGAACGCGGCAGCGGTGACGTGTTGTTCGAGGGGCAGCCGCTTTCCTCGCAACTGTCCGGTCGGACTGCCGACCAATACCGCAGGATCCAGCTCGTATTCCAGAACGCGGACACGGCGCTCAATCCGAGCCATACGGTGGAGGAGATTCTCGGCCGTCCGCTCGCGTTCTATATGGGATTGCGCGGGGCCGAGGCGAAACGGCGTATCGCCGAGCTACTCGATCTGGTCAAGCTGCCGGCATCCATCGCGTCGCGTCGCCCCGGGGGGCTGTCTGGCGGGCAAAAGCAGCGAGTGAACTTCGCGCGGGCACTGGCGGCTGAGCCGTCGCTGATTCTCTGCGATGAAGTCACTTCGGCGCTCGATACAGTGGTGGGTGCGGCGATCCTCGACTTGTTGCGCGAATTGCGTGTCGAGCTCGGCGTGTCGTATATGTTCATCAGCCACGATATCTCGACGGTGCGGGCCGTTTGCGACGATGTCATCGTGCTCTATGCGGGCCGGTGCGTGGAGGCGGGGGAGCCGAGACTGCTGGATCAGCCGCCCCATCATCCCTATACCGGATTGCTCGTGGATTCGGTGCCGGCGCTCAAACGCGGGTGGCTCGATGCCCGCCGCAATATTGTCGCGTGTGCGCTGCCTCCGCTTTCGAGCGGCGCCGACAGCCAGGACCTGTGCAGTTTTCGGGCGCGTTGTTCCGCGCGGATCGAAGGCAAGTGTAATGCGGTGAAACCGCCGCTCAGAAGGCTGCCTTCGGGGACGCAGATTCTTTGCCATCGTTCGGCCGATGAACTGAAGTTATTGCAACCGCTACGAGGGGCCGCATGAGCGGACGATTCGTGCGTGTCGCCGAACGTTCAGGATCACGATCGATGGCGTCGCACGACGGATCGGCGCTTCGGCGAGCAGACGAATGCGGCAAAGGAAGAAGCGGGTGTCAAATGAGGCGAACTGAAGGTCTTGATCAGGCGCGAGCGTTTATCGAGGCGCATTTAAACGAACCGTTGACGCTCGAACAAATGGCCGCACCGGCAGCGCTCAGCATCTCGCGATTCGCGACGGCGTTTCGAGAGCGATTCGGTTCGTCGCCGTATCGCTATTTATGTGGCTTGCGGATCAAACGCGCACAATCGCTTTTGCTCGCGGGCGTGCCGAGCATCGCGGTGGCGGCCGAACTGGGCTTCTTCGATCAAAGTCATTTCG
Source organism: Trinickia sp. (assembly GCF_051961175.1). Lineage (GTDB taxonomy): Bacteria > Pseudomonadota > Gammaproteobacteria > Burkholderiales > Burkholderiaceae > Trinickia. The sequence continues at coordinate 14,844 of NZ_JBQCDN010000316.1, forward strand.
GCCGGCATTTCAAACGCATTTGCGGTGTGACGCCGAGTACGTTCGTCGCCAATGCCTTGGCGAAGCACGAATCAATCCGCTAGCAATGTCCGTCTCAGTCAGGAGTGACTCCTGGAGTATCGAAGTCTATCCGATAGAAATCGAATTCCCTAAGATCGACGACCATGCGCGCAGCGATACCGGAATCGACTACGTGCATACGTTCGATTCGGGCGTGCCTGGGCCGCATGTAATGATCAATGCGCTGACGCATGGCAACGAAGTCTGCGGTGCGATCGTTGTCGATTCGCTGCTGCGTTTTGGCTTGCGGCCGCGCCGGGGCCGGCTCACGCTCTCGTTCGCCAACGTACAGGCGTACGCGCGTTTCGATCCTGCGCAGCCCGACAAGTCGCGCTATGTCGACGGCGATTTCAACCGCGTCTGGATGGCGCCGGTGCTCGATGATTGCTCGCACCGTTCGGTCGAACTCGATCGTGCCCGGGCGATGCGTCCGGTGATCGATACCGTCGATTTCCTGCTCGATCTGCATTCCATGCATGAGAAGAGCAAGCCGCTGATCGTGGCCGGTCCGCTCGACAAGGGAATCGAATTGGCCGTGCAACTTGGCACGCCGGCGACGGTGATCTGCGATGAGGGCCATCCTGAAGGGCGGCGGATGCGCGACTATGAAGGTTTCGGAGATTCCGGTAGCGCAAAGAACGCGCTCTTGATCGAATGCGGCCAGCATTGGGAGCGGCGGGCGGTTGAGGTTGCGCGGGACTGTACGGCGCGGTTTCTGCTATTGTGCGGCGTAATCGACAAATCGGATCTCCCGCCCGGGTGGCTTGAACCGTTGCAGAGGCAGATGACGGTGGTGCGTGTGACCGAGCCGGTGGTGGCCGAGAGCATGAACTTTCGGTTCGCGGGCAACTATACGGGGCTTGAGACCTTCGCCAAAGCGGGAACGGTGATTGGCTGGTCGGATGGCGAGCCGGTGGTCACGCCTTATGACGACTGCGTGCTCGTCATGCCTTCGCTGCGGCAGTTGCGGCCAGGCGTGACGGTAGTCCGGCTGGGGCGAATCGAGGCCCGCGTCGATCTGGATCGAATCGATAGCTGAAGGCACTTTGCGCTGAGGCTGTCGCGGACGGAGCCATGTGACTTGAACAGCGCAATGCAAAACCAAAATCGGATCGATCTCTCACAGCTTGCCGGGCATCTGCTGGGTCTCGATGTCGAGAGACGTAAGCTGGTGGCCATCGCGGGCGCGCCGGGCGCGGGGAAGAGTACCTTCGTCGAGACGCTACTCGAACGTTTGAATCGTGATCGGCCGGGGTTCGCCCGTATTCTGGCGATGGACGGCTATCACTTCGACGATCGTGTGCTTGAGGCGCGCGGCGATCGCGCGCGTAAGGGGGCGCCGCATACGTTCGATGTCGGCGGGCTTGAGGCGATGCTTCAGCGGCTCGCCGTGGATAGCGGCAACGATATCGCCGTTCCCATCTTCGATCGCTCGCTGGAAATCGCTCGGGCTGGTGCCGAGATCATTCCCGGATCGGCGAGGCTGATTTTGGTGGAGGGCAACTATCTGTTGCTCGACGATCCGGCATGGGCGCCGTTGCGGCGGTATTTCGATGTGACAGTGATGCTCGACGTTCCGCGCGAAGTGCTGATTGCGCGTCTTGGTGCCCGCTGGCAAGGGTATGGGATGGACGAGGCCGCCGTGCGCGAAAAGCTCGCAGGCAATGATCTTCCCAATGCCGACCTCGTCCTTTCTCGGAGCGTGGCGGCGCAGTTTCTCGTCGCCAACTATTAGGGCCTGTGTGGCGACGATCGTTATCGCTTCTCTTTCCATGCCGCCGCCTCTATTCCGTCGATGGTGATGTCATAGGGACGGCCAAGTAACTTGCTTCAACTGATGAGTGCATCGACGCGTCATTGCCGATGCATCATGAACAGACTCGTCCGTCGGAATGCACCGATCTGCCTGTTACACTTCACAAACTTTGGGGAGCCGTGCCGGCGATCCAGAGGGACCCTCCTTGCGCGGTGCAGCCTACGAATGGCGCACCAAGCAAGAACATACTGAGAAGCAGCGATAAGCATAACGTCCGCTCCCCTGGCGCACGACGTCGCTTTCGGGACTTCGCCGCCTATACGGGACAATTTTTGAAACGCCTCAGACTCGCGCTCATTGTCGCGTTGCTACGCACACTTGCCGTTCTTCCTTATCCGCTCGTCGCGAGGCTCGGGGCTGCTGTCGGCGCCCTGTTGTATGCGCTGCCGAGCCGGCGCAAGCATATTGTCTTGGTGAATTTGCGCCTTTGCTTCCCCGAGATGACGGACAGCGAACATCAGAACCTCGCGAGAGAGCACTTCCGCCATGTGATTCGCAGCTATGTCGAGCGAGGCGTTCAGTGGTTCGGCAGTGCGCAGAAGATTCGAGATATCGTCCAAGTCGACAGCGCGATCGATCTCGACGACGAAGCGGCCCCGCCCACCATCTTCATGGGCTTTCACTTTGTGGGCATCGAGGTGGGTTGCATGCTCTATTCGACACGCCTGCCTGTTGCCTCGCTGTATACGCGCATGTCGAGCACGGCCCTGTGCGAATTGGCCAAGCGGCAACGCGGCCGATTCGGCGCGGAGATGATCGAGCGGGGGACGAGCGCCAAAAAGATTATTGGATTGCTGCGTTCTGGCAAACCGGTGATGCTCGCCGCGGATATGGATCAGGGTGTTGAAAATTCCGTATTCGTTCCGTTTTTCGGCGTGCCGGCTTGCACGCTCACGGCGATTTCGCGGCTCGCCCGGCTGGGGCGTGCGCGGGTTGTTCCGTTCGTGACGGAAGTGCTCCCGGATTACCAAGGGTATAAGTTGACGATCTTCGAGCCGCTGGCGGACTTCCCGTCGCAGGACGACGAGGTGGACGCGCGCCGCATGAATGCGTTCCTCGAAGAGCAGGTCGCTAAATTCCCCGAGCAGTATTACTGGGTGCATCGACGGTTCAAGCACCGGCCGCCGGGGATGGCGCCGGTGTATTGAATCAGGGTGTGGCGGGGGCGTTGACGCGTTCCCCGCACCGCGCATCGCTGCTGGAGAGACGCGCGTGCAGCGTCCGAGATCAACTATCCGAAAGCAGCTTACCCGCCTTGGCCCAAGCGTCGCGCGGCACTTCGGTGATGACGACATCGACCGATTCGGGCGGACAGGTCAACGTTTCGACCGTAACCCGAGTCACTTCACGGACGAAAGCGCGCTTCTGGTCGAGCGTGCGGCCGGGGTGCATTTCCAAGTGCAAGGTTGGCATGACGATTCCTCAGTGAGCGACGCGCCGAATGGTGCGTCAATGAACCCAGTGTCGTGCAGTTCGGAATCGAGATAAATATGCGATGATTTGAGCCATTCAAAACCTGCAGGTTTTTAATCGTGGACAAGTTGGCTGGAATGGCGATGTTCGTACGCGTGGTTGAAAGCGGCAGCTTTACGGCTGCCGCCACGCTGAGCGACGTTTCGCCGACGATGGTCGCCAAGCACATTCGAACGATCGAGCAACGACTGGGTGCGCGGCTCCTGCACCGCACGACACGGCGACAGCAGCTGACAGAAGTGGGGCGCCTTTATTTCGAGCGTTGTAAGGTTGTGCTGGCCGAGGTGGCGCTGGCGGAGTCCAGCGCGACCGAGTTGCAGAGCAGCCCGCGCGGACAGGTGCGGCTCGTTGCGCCGGTGAGCTTCGGTAGTCAGAGCCTCGTTCCCGTTCTGGCTGAATATCTCGCCCGCCATCCGGAAGTCAGCGTTGAGCTGACGCTGGACAATCGCGTGTGTGATTTGGTCGACGAGGGATACGAATTGGGTATTCACATCGGGGACATTGACGATGTCGGGCTGGTCGCGCGTCCGCTGAAACCTTATCGACGGATATTGGCCGCCGCGCCGGATTATTTGGCCCGACACGGGATGCCGACGCATCCTGACGAGTTGGGCGAGCATGCTTGTCTTGGTTTGTCATATTGGCGGCGACACGATCTTTGGCACCTCAGTGGGCCGGATGGCGAGACTTGCGATGTGCCCGTGAAAGGCCGATTCAATTCGAACCAGGGGAGCGCGTTACGCATCGCCGCTTTGCATGGGGCCGGGATCGTGCTGCAGCCGGAGGCGTCGTTGGTTGAGGATTTGGATGCTGGGAGGTTGGTTCGGGTGCTGCCGGGGTGGTCGTATAGGCCGACTCCCATGTATTTGATCTATGCGCAAGATCGGCGGCCGACGGCCAAGCTGCGCAGCGTGATTGATCTTTTGATGGAGCGGTTTGGGCCGGAAGGGGAAGTCAGCAGGAATTAATCAAAGACTATCGCGACTGGACTGGGATCGAAATACGCGGCGTCCGCGCCCGTCCGCGCCCGAAGTGATGGATGTCACCGATCCTCGATGAAGGGGCGGTTCAGCTCGCCCGGGTCAGTTTGATTGCGCGCTCGGGGCAGGCCGGCACGCACAGCCCGCACGAACGGCAAGCATCCGCGTTCGGCGTATAAGCGACCTTCATGCCGTGCACGCGTTGCTTGAAACGATGCAGCATACCAAGCCCGCGGTAATCGGCGTCATCGATGCGCCGGATCTCGAATACGTTCTCGGGGCAGACCTCGACGCAATCGCCTTTACCCTCACAGCGTCGCAGATCGACAGCCGGCACGATCACGCCCGGCTGCTGTTTGCAGACAGTAGTCGACGTATCGCCCATGTCATTCTGCCTTCGGCGCTTCGTGCCGCGCATGCCATGCCGAACGGAAGCGCTCGCGCTCCTCGGGCGTCATCGCTTCCCACTTGCGCCAGTGGCGCTTATGGCGCCAGCCGCCTCCGTGGCCGCGAAATCCGCCGAATAGTATCCGGCTCAGCACCAGCACGCCGAGCGCATGGGCGAAATCGATCGTACGCGCGCCGACGAACAGCGCGGGCATCACCCAGTTCCACAGGAGCATCACGCCCCAACCGAGCGCGCCGATGGCTACAAGTACGAGCGCTGCCTTTCCCGCACATCTGATCTTCCGGTCATTCATCAATCGACTCCCTTAGATATCGAGTTCGTCATAAGTGGTCTGTAACCGCGCGCGCAGGTGCAGCACCGCGTAGCGCTTGCGGGCCAGTAGCGTGTTGATCGCCACGCCGGTTTCCGCCGCCATGTCCTTGAAACTTCGCCCTTCAAGTTCGTGCGCGATAAACACTTCGCGCTGATTGGCTGGCAACTCGTCGAGCGCGGCTTGCAGCGCCTCCAGCAAAACGCTGCGTGCGTAAAGTGCCTCAGGGCCGGCATCGTGAGCGGGCAGGGCCAGATCCAGCCTGTAGTCGCCTTCGTCCGCGGCGGTGTCGTCGTCGGACAGCTCAACGAGCGGCTGTTCCTTCTTCTTGCGGAAGCCGTCGATGATGCGGTTGCGGGCGACGCGAAACAGCCACGCGCTTGCCTGCTCGATCGGGGCGGGCAGGCGGTACGCCTGCACGAATTCGTGGAAGACGTCCTGCAAGATGTCCTCGGCGTCGCTTTGGTTTCGTACACGGCGCCGAATG
>NZ_JBQCDN010000317.1:0-9287 GCF_051961175.1 Trinickia sp.
AAAAGAAATGAACTCGACGCGGCGCCCAGCCCACACCCGCCCCCCACCCCGCTACAACGCCCGCCATAACGGGGGCCCTTCTCTTTTAGAGAGAAACGCAAAAAGCGCTTGCTTGGCGCGGCGCACCATATGCTTCGGCCCTGTTCTATAATGTGGCGGTTATAGAAGGGGCAGCCGGCCGCAGCAATGCCCGAGGTCGTCGGTCCACCGAGCCGACCCGCGCGGCCGAAAATCGACAACCAGCCCGTTGCCGCGAGGAGCGCTCAGGCGACGCGTTAGCCTGCCAACATGAATCGTTTAGCCAAATTTCTTCCGCTCGAAAACGTCGTACTCGGCCTTTCGGTTACCAGCAAGAAGCGTGTATTCGAGCAAGCCGGCTTGATTTTCGAAAATCAGAACGGAATCGGCCGCAGCGCAGTCACCGATAACCTTTTTGCCCGCGAACGGCTCGGCTCCACAGCCCTCGGCGAAGGCGTCGCGATCCCTCACGGGCGCATCAAGGGCCTCAAGCAGCCGTTAGCCGCATTCGTGCGGCTCGATCAGCCGATCCCATTCGAAGCGCCGGACGGCCAGCCCGTCTCGCTGCTGATTTTCCTGCTCGTGCCCGAACAGGCCACCCAGCAGCATTTGGAAATTCTCTCGGAAATCGCGCAATTGCTGTCCGACCGCGAAGCGCGCGAACGTCTGCACACCGAACCGAATCGCGAAGAGTTGCATCGCCTGCTCACCCAATGGCACCCTTGAACTTGTCTGTCGCGCCCTAGCGGCTTTTGCTTCTTGCTTGGGTTCGGCATGACGGCGCGGTGCGCTTTGCGCCGCTCATCGGCCTTGGCTGGCAGGTCGGCGCACGTCGTCGCCGCGGCAGTCGCGGTCAACCAGGAGCCTCGGATTCATGGATACGTCCAGCATCAACGCCCAAAGCATTTTCGACGACAACGCCTCCATGCTCAAACTGAGCTGGCTGACGGGGCACGAAGGCTGGGAGCGCGGTTTTTCCGCGGAGACGGTCGCCAATGCGACGTCGAGCGCCGACCTCGTGGGCCACTTGAACCTGATTCACCCGAACCGGATCCAGGTGCTGGGCGAGGCCGAGGTCAACTACTATCAGCGGCAATCGGACGAGGATCGTTCCCGGCACATGGCGGAGCTGATCGCGCTCGAGCCGCCGTTTCTCGTCGTCGCGGGCGGCGTTGCCGCGCCGCCTGAGCTCGTGTTGCGGTGTACGCGCTCGTCTACGCCGCTCTTCACGACAACGATGTCGCCGGCGGCCGTCATCGACAGCCTGCGCCTTTACATGTCGCGGATCCTGGCGCCACGCGCCACGCTGCACGGCGTGTTTCTCGACATTCTGGGCATGGGTGTGCTGCTGACGGGCGATTCCGGGCTCGGCAAGAGCGAACTCGGGCTCGAATTGATCAGCCGCGGGCACGGGCTCGTGGCCGACGACGCCGTCGATTTCGTGCGGCTCGGGCCGGATTTCGTCGAAGGCCGTTGCCCGCCGCTGCTGCAAAACCTGCTGGAAGTGCGCGGCCTGGGCCTGCTCGATATCAAGACGATCTTCGGTGAAACGGCCGTACGCCGCAAAATGAAGCTCAAGCTCATTGTCCAGCTCGTGCGCCGGCCCGATGGCGAATTCCAGCGGCTGCCGCTGGAGAGCCAGACCGTCGACGTGCTCGGGCTGCCGATCAGCAAAGTCACCATCCAGGTGGCAGCGGGCCGCAACTTGGCCGTGCTGGTCGAAGCCGCCGTGCGCAATACGATCCTGCAGTTGCGCGGCATCGACACATTGCGCGATTTCATGGATCGGCAACGGATCGCGATGCAAGATCCCGATAGTCAGTTGCCCGGCAAGCTCATGTGAGCCCCGGGTCAGGCATGCGGGCTGCGCTCGCCGCCAGGGCCGGCTTGCCGCGCGGCCCGCAAACCGGCGTGTTCGGCGAGACGGCCGCCCCCCGAATGCAAGTGCTATGATGAAACGAACTGGTTCTTCCCCATGCGCATCGTTCTGATCACCGGCATTTCCGGCTCCGGCAAATCGGTCGCGTTGAACGCGCTCGCCGACGCGGGCTATTACTGCGTCGATAATCTGCCGCCCCGCTTTCTGCCCGCGCTTGCCCAGTATCTGGCGAGCGACGACGAAGGGCACGAGCGGCTGGCGGTGGCGATCGACGCGCGTTCGAGCGCCTCGCTCGACGACATGCCCGGCATCATCCGCGATCTGGCAAGCGAACACGACGTGCGCGTGCTGTTTCTCAATGCCAGTACGCAGTCGTTGATCCAGCGCTTTTCGGAAACGCGCCGGCGCCATCCGCTGTCGGGATCGCCCTCGCACGATGCCGACGTCGGCCTGCTTGCCTCGCTCGAGGAAGCGATCGAGCGCGAGCGCGAGCTCGTGGCCCCGCTCGCCGAGTTCGGTCATCAAATCGATACGAGCAACCTGCGCGCGAACGTGTTGCGCGCCTGGGTCACGCGCTTTATCGAGGAACAGCGCGAAGGATTGATGTTGATGTTCGAATCGTTCGGGTTCAAGCGCGGCCTGCCGCTCGACGCCGATTTCGTATTCGACGTGCGCGCCCTGCCGAACCCCTACTACGATCATCGTCTGCGCCCGCTCACAGGGCGCGATCAGCCTGTGATCGAGTACCTCGACGCGTTGCCGATCGTTCATGAAATGATCGACGACATCCATGTTTTCGTCATGAAATGGCTGCCGCGTTTTCGCGAAGACAACCGCAGCTATCTGACCGTCGCCATTGGCTGCACGGGCGGGCAGCACCGCTCCGTGTTCATCGCCGAAACACTCGCCGCGCGCCTGGCGCGCGAAGCGACCGTGATCGTTCGGCATCGCGATGCGCCGGTCTCCATCGACGAATCGTCACGTTTGGTGGCTTAATCCGCCGCGGCTTGCGCGGCACTTCGAAGCGTGCGCCATGTCCTCCACTCCCGCCGTCTACGCTGACCTGCCGCTCTTCCCGCTCCACACGGTGCTGTTCCCCGATGGGCTGCTGCCGTTGAAAATTTTCGAGGCCCGTTACCTGGATATGGCGCGCGGGTGTTTGCGCGATAACTCGCCGTTCGGCGTCTGCCTGCTGAAAAGCGGTGCGGAAGTCGCTCAGGAAGACGTGCCCTGCGTGCCCGAGACAGTCGGCACGCTCGCGCAGATCGAGCATTGCGACGTCGACGATTACGGCATGCTGCTCGTGCGGGCTCGCGGCACGCAGCGATTTCGCCTGCTCTCGCACCGCAAGGAGGCGAGCGGATTGCTCATCGGCATGACCGAGGCGCTTCCCGAAGACATCCCGCTGGAAGGGGCCGATCGGCTCGCGAAATTCGGTGCCTGCGCCGAAGTGCTCGAACGCATCATCGGGACGATACGGGAACGCGACGCGGACAGCGTGCCATTCGCAGAACCGTTCCGCTTCGATAGTCCAAGCTGGGTCTCGAACCGTCTGGCGGAGATTCTCCAAATCCCGCTACGCGCGCGTCAAAAGCTCATGGAACTCCCGGACGCGGGCGAGCGCATCGATGCGGTCCATCACTACATGCAGCAGCACCGGCTGCTTTAGCGTTGGCATACCGGAGCATTGACGCGCGCAAGCGCCCTCATGCTTGATTTTTCATCGTCCGGCCTGTCACGGGCCGCCCGCGCTCCCTCCACGCCAGCCGCAGCCTCAAACCAGCGAACCCACGAGCGCGTCGAGCAGCTTACGCACGGGCGCCGGCACACCGTAATCGTCGATTTGCGCCAGCGGCACCCAGGCGGTTTCGCCGTCACAGGCTTGCACGACGCCCGCTTGACGCGCCGAGTCGAGATCCGCGCAGCGAGATTCGATTTCGAGTTTGAAATGCGTGAACGTATGCGTGATCGACGCCAGACGCGCGAACCCCTGCGCCGCGCCCAATGCGTGCGCGCGCTCGGCGAGCAATGCTTCGTCCGCAGCTTCCGGCAAGCTCCACAATCCGCCCCAGATGCCCGACGGCGGCCGCCGTTCGAGCAATACGCGGGCACCGTCGCGCAACACGAGCATCCACGTATGGCGCGTCGGCACCGTCTTCTTCGGCCGCGCAGCCGGCAACTCGCGCTGGCGCCCGCTCGCGCGCGCGACGCAATCGGCTTCGAACGGACAGCGCCCACAATCGGGCTTGCCGCGCACGCACAGGGTCGCGCCCAAATCCATGAGCCCTTGCGTGTAGGCGCTCACGTCGTCGCTCGATGCCTGTGCGTCCGGCATCAGGCGCTCGGCGAGTACCCACATCGCGTTCTCGACGCGCTTTTCGCCCGGAAAGCCTTCGATCCCGAACACGCGGGCGAGCACCCGCTTGACGTTGCCGTCCAGGATCGTGGCACGCGCGCCGAATGCGAACGAGGCGATGGCCGCCGCGGTCGAACGGCCGATGCCCGGCAGATCGGCCAATTGCTCCGGGGCCGCCGGAAATTCGCCGCCGTGGCGTTCGACGACCGCCTGCGCGCACCGGTGCAAATTGCGCGCACGCGAGTAGTAGCCGAGCCCGGCCCATAGCGCCATGACCTCGTCGATGGGCGCCGCGGCCAGTGCAGCGACGCCGGGAAAGCGTGCGAGAAATTTTCCGTAATAGGGAATGACGGTCGAAACCTGCGTTTGCTGGAGCATGATTTCGGACAGCCAGATGCGATAGGGATCGCGCGTGTTCTGCCACGGCAGATCGTGGCGGCCGTGGCGGCGCTGCCATTCGATCAGCCTGGTAGCGAAAACCGCCTGCAGCGGCGCGGCGGGTTGTCCCGCGAAGATCGGAGAAGCGGACATGAAAGGAGCGGAATCAGCGCTGACAATGCGCACAGTAGTAGGTGGAGCGCTGCCCCTGGACGATTTGACGAATCGGGGTGCCGCAGACGCGGCACGGCGCACCGGCGCGATCATAAACGAAGCACTCGAGCTGGAAATAGCCGCTCGCGCCGTCGCTGCCCACGAAATCGCGCAGCGTGCTGCCGCCGCGTTCGATGGCGGCGGCCAGCGTCACGCGCACGGCCTCGGCCAGACGCTCGCAGCGGGCGAGCGATACACGGCCGGCGGGCGTGGTGGGCCGAATGCCGGCCCGAAACAGGCTCTCGGAGGCATAGATGTTGCCCACGCCGACGACAATCTTGCCCGCCAGCAACACTTGCTTGATCGATGCCGTGCGTCCACGCGTGCGACGAAAGATCAGCTCGCCGAACGCGTCGCTGAACGGCTCGACGCCAAGGCTTGCCAGCAAGGGATGGGTAGCCACGTCGCCGTCCGCCCGCGCATGCCAGAGCACCGCGCCGAAACGGCGCGGATCCCGATAGCGCAACACGAATTCCTCGAAGATCCAATCGATGTGGTCATGTTTGGCCGGCTCGCCCGCTTGCTCGTGCCGGAACACGCGCAGCGTGCCGGTCATGCCGAGATGAACGATGAACCAGCCGGCGTCGATTTCGAACAGCAGGTATTTGCCGCGACGCGTCACCTTTCGTACGACCTGGCGCTCGAGCGTACACGCGAGATCGGCGGGCACGGGCCAGCGCAGCGCAGGCGTGCGCACATTCACGCGTTCGACGCGTCGGCCGGTGACGTACGGCTCGATGCCGCGCCGGGTAACTTCAACTTCTGGCAACTCGGGCATGTCAAAGGGGTGAAAAGGGCGGGAATGGGTGTGTAACTTGCATGGTCCAATTCTGCGTGTATTGTAGCGAGCGCGTTACAATCGACCGAAACCTCGAACGGATCTCCATGATTTTGTCCCTCATGCAGCTTTTCTCGCGCCCGGTCGGCGCTCGCCCCGGTTGGCGCAACGCGCCGGCGGGCCGTATCGTCGGCGCGGTGTTGTGCGCCTGGACATTGGCCGCGCTGCCCGCGCATGCCCAGGACCCGGCGCCCGCGGACGACAACAGCGCAAGCGCGGCGGACTTGTTTGCGGCCACATCGCCGGAAGAGACGAAGGACCTGCCGGACGTTCCGCTCAACAGCCAGATCGTGTTCCAGGTGCTGGCCGCGGAAATCGCCTTGCAGCGCGACCAGCCCGCACCCGCCTACCAAACGTACCTCGCGCTCGCGCGCGACACGCACGATCCGCGCATGGCCTCGCGGGCCGCTCAGATCGCGCTCGCGGCGCAAAGCCCGTCCGATGCGCTGGCGGCCGCCCAGCTCTGGCACGAGTACGCCCCCCATTCCGAGCGCGCCGTTCAGCTCGACGCCTCGCTGCTCGTCTTGTCTGGCAAACCCGACCAAGCCGAGCCGATGCTGGCCAGCGAACTGGCGAAAGTCCCGGCCGATAGCCGGGGCAACGCCTTGCTCGCGTTGCAGACGCTTATCTCCCGCGGCCCGAACCGCGTAGGCGGCCTAAGTGTTGCAGGACCTGCTGAAAAACGACATGGGAACGGCTGAAGCGCAGCTCGCCATCGGCCGTCAGCAGTTGATCGCCGACGACCGGCCCGGCGCACGTGCGTCGTTCGAGCACGCATTGAAGCTCAAGCCCGATTTCCTGCCGGCGGCGCTCGCGCTCGGCCAGATGGGTCCCGAAGAGCGCAAGGAAGCGATCACGTCGTTCGAGTCCTACGTCAAGCAACATCCGAAAGAGCGCAACGCGCGGCTGGCGCTGTCGCAGTTGTATTTGTCGGCAGATCAGCTCGATGGCGCGCAAAAGCAATTCGAGATAATGCGCTCGATGGACCCGCAAGATCCGATGCCGCTGCTTGCGCTCGGGATCATCAAGGTCCAGCAAAAGCAATACGACGGCGCTCAAAAGTATCTGACGCAGTACGCCGAGCTCGCCGAAAAGACACCGGGCGCCGATCCGGCCCAGGCGTATCTGTACCTCGCGCAACTGGCGCTCGAGCAAAAGCACGAGGACGATGCCGCGAAGTGGCTCGACAAGGTTCAACCGTCGAGCCCGCAGTACGTCACGGCACGGGTCACGCGCGCGCAGTTGCTGGCCGGCAAGGGCAAGGTCGACGACGCGCGCAGGATGCTCGCCGCGATTCAAACGGACGATCCGCGTGAACAAGCGCAGATCGCGCGCACGGACGCGGCCATTCTGTTCGATGCAAAGCGCTATCCGGAAGCGCAGGCGCGCCTGCAAGAGGCGAACGAAGCGTTCCCGAACGACCCGGAGATCCAGTACGACTACGCCATGGCGGCCGAAAAGAACCGCCATTACGAGCTTATGGAAAGCGTGCTGCGCAAGGTGATGCAGGAGCAGCCCGACAACCCGCAGGCATACAACGCGCTCGGCTACTCGCTGGCCGATCGCAATCAGCGGCTGGACGAAGCGGGCAAGCTGATCGAGAAGGCATCGGCGCTCGCACCCAACGATGCGTTCATCATGGATAGCCTCGGATGGGTCAAGTATCGCCAGGGCGATACGGCCGATGCCGCGAAGCTGCTCAAGCGCGCCTACGAACTCCAGCCGAACGCGGAAATCGGCGCGCATCTCGGCGAAGTCCTGTGGAAGAGCGGCGATCAAAAGCAGGCGCTCGACACCTGGCGCCGGGCACGCAGTCTCGAACCCGACAACCAGACGCTCGTCAAAACGCTCGAACGCTTTCAAGTGAACGCCAACGATCTCTGATGCACGTTTTGTCCCTCCTCGATCTCGATCTTCGCCTCGCGCGCCGCGCCACGCTGTCTGTCGCGGCCGCCTTCGCGGTCGCCCTCGCCGGCTGCGCGGTGACGCCGACGCACGGCCCCTCCACGTCGAACGCCACAGCGGAGCTGTCGACCCAGACGATGCAGGCTTATCACGGGCGTTTCTCGGTTCGCTACCTCGATCAAAACGGGCAGCCGCGCAACGCGTACGGCAACTTCGATTGGCAACAGCAAGGCGATACCGTCACGCTGCAGCTGCTCAACCCGTTCGGGCAGACCCTGGCAATCGTCACGTCGTCGCCGGCGTCGGCCACGCTGGAAATGCCGAACCGTCAGCCGGTGACGGCCGAGAACGTCAGCGAACTGATGCAGCGCACGCTCGGGTTCTCGTTGCCGATCGAGGGCTTGCGGTATTGGCTCGCTTCTTCACCCGCGCCCACTTCGCACGCGAAGACGATCGTGGATCCGCAACAGCGCTCGCGCCTGAAAGAAATCGACCAGGAAGGCTGGACGATCGATTACCTCGCGTATGCCGATGCGCCCGCCATCGGCGTCAAGCGGCTCGATCTGACGCGGCAAGATCCGCCGCTCGATATCAAGCTCGTACTCGACCGCTGAGCGGGCGCCGCTCGCTTTATTCCGGCTTCGTCCTCGCCTCACACCGCTTTCCTTATGATCGAAACGCCCGATTCGCTGCGCGATTGCGCCGCTCCCGCCAAGCTCAATTTGTTCCTGCACATCACGGGCCGCCGGCCTGACGGCTACCACGCGCTGCAGACCGTGTTCCAGCTCATCGATTGGGGCGACAAACTGCATTTCACGCTGCGCGAAGACGGCGACGTGCACCGCAAGACCGAGGTGCCCGGGGTGCCCGAGGCCAGCGATCTCGTGGTAAGGGCCGCCTTGCTGCTCAAGGCGCACACGGGCACCGCGCTCGGCGTGGACATCGAGATCGAAAAACGCCTGCCGATGGGCGCGGGGCTCGGCGGCGGCAGCTCGAACGCCGCCACGACGCTGCTCGCGCTCAATCGGCTCTGGAAGCTGAATCTGGCCCGCGACGTGCTGCAAACCCTCGCATTGCAGCTCGGTGCCGACGTGCCGTTCTTCGTCTTCGGGAAAAATGCATTCGCACAAGGTGTCGGAGAAGCGCTTGAGGCTGTACAATTGCCGCCGCGCTACTTTCTGGTGGTCACGCCAAGGGTGCATGTTCCAACCGCAGCGATTTTTTCCGATAAGTCGTTGACAAGAGATTCGGAAGCCGTCACAATTACGGACTTTCTTGCACAGCAAAGCTGCAGCGCAAGATGGCCTGAAAGCTACGGCCGGAATGACATGCAGCCTGTTGTCGTGGGAAAATACGCGGAAGTCGCGCAGGTGCTTGAATGGTTTGAAACCATTGCACCCGCACGGATGACCGGATCGGGCTCCAGTGTTTTTGCCGCGTTCCGGAGCATCGCCGAAGCGGAAGCGGCGCAAGCCAAGCTGCCTGCAGGTTGGGTCAGCGCCGTGGCATCGAGTCTGGATACCCATCCACTCTTCGCTTTCGCGTCATAGGTTTCGCATCGTCGGGGCTGTCCCGCAGGCCCGACGAAGCTCAGAGTCAGTGTAGGGGAGTCGCCAAGTTGGTCAAGGCACCGGATTTTGATTCCGGCATGCGAGGGTTCGAGTCCTTCCTCCCCTGCCAAACATTCCCGCAGTTCCCGC
>NZ_JBQCDN010000318.1:0-15540 GCF_051961175.1 Trinickia sp.
CATCGCACCAATCCGATCCGCTGCGCCGTGCGCGTTTGCGCTGGCGTGCGCGGCGCGGTTTGCTGGAAAACGATTTGATCTTCGAACGTTTTTTCGGCCGTTATGAGGAGAGCCTCAGCGACGCAGAGGTGGGTGCGCTCACACGTCTGTTCGAGCTGAGCGACAACGACCTGATGGACTTGCTTCTCGCGCGCAAGGAACCGGAAGGCGAACTTTCCGACCCGGACATCGTCCGGGTGTTGGGCCTGTTGCGCGCTGTTTGAGCGCCGCATTACTGGACGCGCCGCGCGCGCATGATCGGAAAACCCGTTCCAACTTCGATTGAGGATGCTATGACTCCGTCAGATGTTAAAGCCACGCTCTCGTTCAGCGATAATTCGCCGAGCGTCGAAATGCCGATCTACAAGGGCACGATGGGCCCGGACGTGATCGACATCCGCAAGCTGTATGGTCAAACCGGCAAGTTCACGTACGATCCGGGCTTCATGTCGACGGCGTCGTGCAACTCCGAGATCACCTATATCGACGGTGACAAGGGCGAGCTGCTGTACCGCGGCTACCCGATCGATAATCTCGCGCAAAACGCGGACTTCCTCGAGACGTGCTACCTGCTGCTCAAGGGCGATCTGCCGAACGCCAAGCAAAAGGATGAGTTCGTCAGCACGGTGACGCGCCATACGATGGTGCACGAGCAGATGCAGTTCTTCTTCCGTGGTTTCCGTCGCGACTCGCACCCGATGGCGATTCTCGTCGCATCCGTGGGCGCATTGTCGGCGTTCTACCACGATTCGCTGAACATCAACGATCCGCATCACCGTGACGTCTCGGCCATTCGCATGATCGCGAAGCTGCCGACCCTCGTGGCGATGGCGTACAAGTACAGCATCGGCCAGCCGTTCGTCTATCCGAAGAACGACCTGTCGTACAGCGCGAACTTCATGCGCATGATGTTCTCGAACCCCTGCGAAGAGTACAAGATCAACGATGTGCTCGTGCGCGCGCTCGATCGCATCTTGATTCTGCATGCCGATCACGAACAGAACGCGTCGACGTCGACGGTGCGTCTGGCCGGTTCGTCGGGCGCGAATCCGTTCGCCTGTATCGCCGCCGGTATCGCCTGTCTCTGGGGCCCGGCGCACGGCGGTGCGAACGAAGCGGCGCTGAACATGCTCGAGCAAATCGGCTCGCCGGACAACATCCCTGAGTTCATCAAGCAGGTCAAGGACAAGAACTCGGGCGTGAAACTGATGGGCTTCGGCCACCGCGTGTACAAGAATTACGATCCGCGCGCGAAGCTGATGCGCGAAACGTGCCACGAAGTGCTCGAAGAGCTCGGCCTGCACGACGATCCGCTGTTCAAGCTCGCGATGCAGCTCGAAAAGATCGCGCTCGAAGACGAATACTTCGTGTCGCGCAAGCTCTATCCGAACGTCGATTTCTACTCGGGCATCGTTCAACGCGCGTTGGGCATCCCGACGTCGATGTTCACCTGCATCTTCGCGATGGCACGGACGGTGGGCTGGATTGCTCAGTGGAACGAGATGATCTCGGAAGCCGAGCAGAAGATCGGCCGCCCGCGTCAGTTGTTTATCGGCGAAACCGTGCGCGAAGCGAAGCCGATCAGCCAACGCGGCTAATCGTACGTCCCGACGCCGGCTCCCGCGAGCCGGCTGGTCGCCGCAGTATCCAGAGCCCCGACGGTCATGCCCTCGGGGCTTTTTCTCGCCTTCTCGCCTCACAACAGTGCTGACCTATGCCGTTCGGCGGATTCATGACCGGACCGCGCAGCCTGTACTCTGCATTCGTCGATAACCCATAGGTTGTCAGTTGACAACCTATCCCTGGAGCGGTATTCTTGCCGCATTGACGAATGCAACGACCACACCCAAAGAAGGAAATCGAAGCGGCGCTCGCGTACGCGGAAGCTTGCGGCTGGCGAGTCGAGCCAAAAAAAGGAAACGGGCATGCGTGGGGCAAGATCTTGTGCCCCTATAACGACGCCGATTGCCGTTGCGGCGAGTTTTGCATCACTAGCGTTTGGAGTACGCCACGCTGTCCGGCAAATCATGCCAAGGATTTGAAGCGAGTCGTCGATCATTGTGAGGTCGTCCGGCAGGTTGAGGCGTTCAAATCGCGGCTTCGTATCAAAAATTAGGAGTCCTTATGGAATATGTTTTCACGCTGAAATATCAGCTTGCAGATGAGGATCAGGCCCACGAGCACATGGTCGAGCGTCTGTTCGAGGCGGGCTGCGACGACGCAACAATCGGTGTTGGGCAGCCGGGGCGAATTGCATTGGCCTTCAGGCGCGAAGCGCCTGATGCCGCGGCGGCGATCTATACGGCGCTGCGCGACGTCAAGCGAGCGATCGCATCGGCGCGGCTCGTCGAAGCCGGTCCCGATTTCGTCGGCTTGACGGATGTGGCGGATCTCGCCGGGGTGACGCGACAAAACATGCGCAAGCTGATGCTCGCTCACGCGTCGCAGTTTCCTTTGCCCGTCCATGAGGGCAATGCATCCGTTTGGCATCTTTCGGACGTGCTGGGTTGGCTAATGAGCCGAGGCGCCTATCCGATCAGCGCCGACCTGATCGATGTTGCGAAGGCGACCAAGCAAGTGAATCTGGCGAAGGAGGCACGGGAAATCGAGCCTGGTTTCAACCGTCAATTAGCACCTCTTGTGACTTGACTTGACCGTCAGGTGCCGCGGCCGTACGTGCCGCGCAACGATAGCCTGTCCTTGGTCGCGATAGCGTGCGTCGACAAGCGCGCGGCGTTATGGGGCATGGCAGGCGGGTATCGTGAGGCTCGGTACTAGCATAAGGAACGGCGGGTTCGGCTATTTTTATCCGGCGCATTCAACTCGAAACGCATTGGCCGATGCTTCGATATTGCGGGCGGGCAATACTCCAAAAAATATCAGGTCCTATTTCTGGCGCAATAGGATAGGCTTCATCTCAGTCGAATTTTTCAAGAAAAATCAATTGAGATCTCAGGCATGACGGAAGACCGTCAATCCGATACGCAAACAGCTTATGCGCAAATCCGGTCGCGCATTCTCGACGGCCGGCTTGCGCCCGGCCGTCCGGTCTCTCCACGCAATATTGCCGATGAGCTTATGCTCGGCCATATGCCGGTACGATCAGCCATACAACGCCTCGTCATGGAAGGGTTGGTCGAGGTGATCCCGCGCAAGGGTACCTATGTGACGGCGCCCAGCAACATTGATTTGCGCGAGATTTTCGAAATGCGGCTGGCGCTGGAGAGTACGGCTGCATACTTGGCTGCGGTTAACGGCGCGACCGACGGATTGATGGCGGTGGCGGATCAATTGCATCGCGTTGTCGACGGTGAATCGACGGATCCGATGGCAGAGCAACGAATCGGCTGGCTATTTCATCAAGAAACGCTATCGGCAGCCAGGAACGATCGGCTCTATACGTCGTACCGGATGTTGCGTGCTCAAAGTGGCCTTGCACTCAGCGAATTGCATCGCGTCGATGCGACAACAGTGCGGCGCGGTACGTTAGAGCACCTGAACATCTACGCATCCATTCGATCGAAAGAACCCGAGGCCGCACGCCGGCTCATGTGGAATCACATCGTGGATGCAACGGACGCGAGAATCAAATGGGTGCGTGATCAGCCTTCGGATGATGTGCTTCGATGAGCTGCGCCAACTGCACGACCGCTTTTTCCATCGTCCGATCCGTCAGCCCTGCGTAACCGAGAACGAAACCGTTGTACGTTTGACCGTCGGCCACCCGGTAGCGGCTCAGCGGTTGCAGCATCAGACCTTGATTGGCGCCGATTCGAGCGATTTCCGTATCTTGCAGCGGCACGGTCAGCTCCGCTGACAGATGCATCCCGCCTGAGCTTTCCCGTACCTTCAACGCCGTTCCAAGGTGCCGGGCGAGGGCGGCTTCAAGGCGGCCGCGCCTATGCGTGTAGAGTGATCGCATCGTTCGTAAGTGCCGCGCGAACAGTCCCGAATCGATGAATTCCGCCATCGCCAATTGATCGGCCGGATGACCTCGATGGACGAGTTCTCGCAGCGTTTGACTCAAGGGGCCGACCGCGATCGAAGGGATCACCATGAAGCCTAATCGCAGCGCGGGAAACATCGTCTTGCTGAAGGTGCCGAGATAGCAAACCGGCGCTTCGGCGTGGATGCCCTGAATGGCGGGCAGCGGTTGTCCTCTGTGGCGAAATTCGCTGTCATAGTCGTCTTCTATTATCCATGCCCCGCATTCGCGAGCCTTTTCCGCGAGCGCCGCGCGCCGCTGCATGCTCATCAGAGACCCTAGCGGATATTGATGCGAAGGTGTCGTGTAGATCAGCTTGGGTGGATGGATGCGCCACTGATCTTCGCGCGGCGCCATGCCTTCGTCATCGACTTCGATCGGAACGAGGCACAGGCCGGCTGACCGGAATGCGGTCCTGGCGCCGTTATAGCAAGGGTTCTCAAGCCAGCCGAATTCACCCGCATTCGCCAGCATGCGGGCGCACAGCTCGAGGCTGCCTTGCGTGCCATCCGTGATGAATATCTGATCCGTTTCGCACCGCACGCCGCGAGATACCTTGATATAGGCCGCCACGGCTCGCCTCAACTCGGGAAGGCCCTCGACGGGACCGTACGCCAATTGCGCCGGTTTGATTCGCTTCCACGCGCGCTCGACGCAACGGCGCCACTGCGCAACGGGAAATTCATCGAGTGAAGGCAGGCCAGGAACGAACGGCGACATGCGATCAGGCTCGGCTTGAGGATTGCCGAGCCCATCGACACGATCCGAGAGGCGGATGGGATGCGGACGGCTTTTGTCTCGAACGTTGTCCTGACCGCGGCCGTCCCAGAGTGTCATCGTGCCGTTGCGCGTGGCGACAACGAAGCCTTCTTCGGCTAGCCGTTCATAGGCATAGACGACTGAATTTCGCGCGATGCCGAGCTCGCCCGCCAGCGTGCGCGTGGATGCGAGGCGTGTGCCCGGCGCGATGCGGCCGTCGAGCAGCAGATCGCGCAGGCTTCGATAGAGCGCCTCTTGCTGGCTGTGCCGCGCGGCGTCTCGTTGCATGGAAAATGATGAAATGAGAAGCGCGAGATCCATGTCCTGGTTCTAAAATTTTCCCTTGCGTTGGTTCTTTTTGATGTTCGTCTCGCATTGTATCGTTCGCTTCACCGCGGTTTGAATGGATGAGCCGGGTTTTTAAGCAATGAATGGAGTCGAATAGAACAAATGAACATGAATGCGCATGCCGCCTTATCCCCCTCTGCGCGTACCACGATTCGCCGCTTGCCCGAGCTGGCACATCGCGATCGAGCGATGCTCCATGCCATCGTCGACGAAGCCTATGTGTGCCATATCGCTTTTGCGGCCGAGGGCGATACTCACTGCATTCCGACGGCCCATTGGCGAAAGGATGACGACCTCTACATCCATGGATCCAACGGCAGCCGCATGATCAAGGCGCTGGCCGCAGGCGCGCAAGCCGCGGTGGCCATCACATTGCTGGATGGCCTCGTGCTGGCCAAATCGGCATTCAACCACTCGATGAACTATCGCTCCACCGTTATTTACGGGCAATTCGAAGTAGTGCAGGACAATGCGGAGAAGCTGGCTGCCCTGGACACGTTCATGGACAAGATCGCGGAAGGCCGCAAGCACGAGGCGCGACCCGGTAATGCCAAGGAGATCAACGCGACGAGCGTCCTGCGGATCCCGCTTGCCGAAGCGGCCGTGAAAGTCAACGCCTCGCTACCGTCCGACAAGGAAGAGGATCTCGGCCTCCCTGTGTGGGCAGGGATCTTGCCTTTAAGGACGGCGCATGCAACGCCGATCCATTTCAACAGCAACGGGAACGTAGCGGTGCCGGACTATGTGAAGCAATGGGCCGATTGATTCACCGACTAGCTGGGTGCGACACGCTACCGGGGAAGACTTAGCTGGTGCTGAGGGGCTGGCTGGCTGTATGGGTGGGGGCGATCGCCGGCATCTCTTGGTTCGTTGTTCCCTTCGTGCCCGGCAACCTCTAAACTGACGCACTTCGGCCACCGCAGTCTCACCATGACGCGTAACGTCCTCATCCTCGGCGCACGGGCGCCTGTCGCGCTCGATCACGCGCGCCGCTTTGCGCATCAAGGGTGGACGGTTACGGTGGCCGACAGCATCTCGTGTTGGATCAGCGGCGCGTCGCGCGCGGTCGGCACGACCTTGCGGATCGCCTCGCCGCGCCACACGCCGGCCCAATTCGCCGCCGATTTGGCGCACGCCTGCGCGAAGCATTCGATCGGTCTGATCGTTCCGACCTGCGAGGAGGTCTTTTTTCTATCCCGGTATCGCCATCGCCTGCCGCGCGAGGTTCGCGTGCTAGCCGACGATTTCGACAAATTGCGCGACATGCATAGCAAGTGGCGCTTTCTTTCACTTGCGCAAGGATGCGGCGCCAACGTTCCGGAATCGGCGCTCGTCGGGTCGATCGACGAAGCGCGGCAATGGGCGGGCGCGAGGCCGATCGTACTGAAGCCGGAATTTTCGCGATTCGGGGTGCATGTACGCCTGTATCGCGAGGGTATTCCGCAAGACGCGCCGGAACTCGGCGCACTCGGACGATGGGTGGCTCAGGCTTACGTGCGCGGCACCGAGTATTGCTCCTATAGCGTGGCGGATCGTGGGCGACTCGTCGCGCACAGCCTCTATCGGCCCACGTGGCGGATGCAGACGAGTTCCAGCTATTACTTCGAGCCGGCGCGAATCGATGCCGTCCGGGAATTCGTCGCGCAGTTCGTGCGCAAAATGGACTTCACGGGGCAACTGTCATTCGACTGGATTCAGCGCGCAGACGGCGAGGTCAGCGTGCTCGAGTGCAATCCGCGCGCCACCAGCGGCTGTCATCTGTTCTCATTCGACGATCCGCTCCCCGCGGCACTCGATGGTACGCTCGACAAATGTATCGAACCTGTCTCGCCGTCGCCCAGGATGATCCGTGCGGTGATGCTCAGCGCGGGCTTGATCGATGCGGCAAAGCGCAGGGATCTGCGG
This sequence comes from Trinickia sp., assembly GCF_051961175.1. Classification (GTDB taxonomy): domain Bacteria; phylum Pseudomonadota; class Gammaproteobacteria; order Burkholderiales; family Burkholderiaceae; genus Trinickia. The sequence goes on from NZ_JBQCDN010000318.1 coordinate 7,037, forward strand.
GGATGGATGCGCGATTGTCGACGCGCAACCGATGCCGTCAGTGTGCCGGGCGACCGTCGGCCTGTCGGCGGCGCTCTTCTCGATTTGATGTGCTACGCCAGGCTTGCGCGCACGCAACACTGCAACATGCGCGAAGCCGCGACTGAGGACATCGAATGGGACGGCCAGGCGTTGCCGGATGCATGAGCGATTGCCTCTACGTTCCGCGCGCGGCGTTCCTGGCGCATTCCAACGCGTTCGCTTCGGTGCACGCCGGCGTTCCGACGCCAGGCTATGTCGGCAATATCGACGTTGAAGTCAGCACCTTCGAGTGCGGCGGGCTGTCGTTTCCTGTCACGATCAACGAAACGGGCGGCGAAAACGCGTGGGTCTGCTCGCCGCTCACCACGTACAGCCGCTATGCGTTGGAAGAAACCCGGCGCGTGGCGCCGCGCGGCCTTGCGTGGCCATTGACGGCCGTTATCGGGGCGGCGGATCGCTGGCTGCTGACCGCGGACCTCGATCGGGCTGTCTCGGTCAACAATTGGCTGCTCAGCACGAACTTATACCCTTCGGCCGATGGCATCGATTTTCGCGCCGCTCGCGATGCGTTGACAGCGCGCTGGCCTGGTCACGCGATCTGGTTTCGTTCGCTCAATTTCGCGCAGCACGCGCAATGGCTGCACGCGCTTGCCGCGGTGGGATTCGAGCTTATTCCGACGCGCCAGGTGTATTTGTTTCGCGACGTCGAGCGCTGCGCGAACGCGCATCAGAACCTGAAGCGCGATCTCAAACTGCTGCGTGGCACGCCGCTGCAACAGGTGGACGGCAGTACCTTTTCCATTGACGATTTTGCCGCGAGCGAAGCGCTCTACGGGCAGCTTTATCTCGAGAAATATTCGCGGTTCAATCCGCTTTATACCGCCGCATTCCTGCAAGCGTGGCATCGTGCCGGACTGCTCGAATTGACCGGCTTTCGCGACGAGACCGGGCAATTGCGTGCTGTGGCCGGCATCTTTTCGCAGGGGCCGCTCTTGACGGCGCCTATCGTCGGCTACGACACGGCGTGGCCGCAATCGGCCGGACTCTATCGCCTTCTGATGGCTCAGGTGCTGTCGGTTACCCGTGCGCGCGCCGGCACGTTGAACCTGAGCGCGGGTGCCGCACATTTCAAACGCCTGCGCGGCGGCGAACCCGCGATCGAGTACAGCGCGGTGCTGTGCGATCACCTTCCCCGGCCGACGCGCCGCGCGCTCGGATTGCTGCGCGCACTGACGACGAGGCTCGGCAAACCGATCATGGAGCGCTTCCAGCTGTGAATACCTGGAAACCATCGCTGGCCCGCAGTTGGTTCGTCGTTGCCCGCTCGTCGCAGATCGGCAGGAAGCCGCATGCGGTGACGTTGCTCGATCGGCCGATCGTCATCGCGCGCGCATCGTCCGGCGAGTTATTCGCGCTCGACGATTGCTGTCCGCACCGTCATATCCCGCTCTCCGCTGGCCGGATGACGGAGCACGGTCTGCAATGCGCCTATCACGGCTGGACTTTTGCCGCCGATGGCCGATGCGTGGCCATCCCCGGGTTGCCGTCGGGCGCCTGTCAGCCTCTTGTGCGGGTGGGGGCGGCGAGCGTTGCGGAGTACGACGGCCTGGTTTGGGTGCGGCTCGACGGTGAAGCCGGCACGGGGGCGATTGCGTCCGCCTTGCCCGCGTTCGTTCGCCGTCCGCCGGCGCAGGCTCAGCGTTTCGTGTGGCACGCTCGATGGAACGCTCGTGCGATCGACGCGCTCGAGAACTTCCTCGATGCGCAACACACGCACTTCGTGCACGCGGGCATTGTTCGAAGCGTGCGCCGTCGAGCGGCTGTCGATGTCACCGTCGCCCGCACGGGTAGTGCGTTGCACGTCGACTACGAAGGCCAGCAGGACCAGAGCGGATGGCTGTATCGATTGTTTGAGTCAAGGCGCGAATTGGAGCGCGCTCACTTCGATGCGTCCGCGGCCGGTACGGCGCAGCTCGAATACCGGTATCGAAATGGCAGTGCGCTGTATTTCACGCTGCACTTCAGCCCGGTGAGCGATGCGGTCACGCAGGTCCACGGTACGTTGCACATCGAGAACCGGTGGGCGCCGCGTTGGGCGGTCCGGTTCCTGGTATGGCCGCTGCTGCGGCGCGTGTTGCAACAGGATCGGGCGCTCGTCGAGGCGCAAGCGTTGAATCGGCAGCGATGCCGGCGAGGCGAGGGCATCTCGACGGAATTGGATCTGGTCAGGCCTGCACTCGATGCCGCCTGGTTGTCGTCGGGCGAGGCATGGACAGACTCGGTGCGCAAAGTCCGTGTCTTGTTGTAGGTGAAACAGGCCATGCTTCCTGGGCCTCCTCCAGCGGGCCCCGTGCGTTCTCGCTGGTAGGGAATGTCTCGATGCGATTTCAGGAAATTCCTACCCGCCAGCACTTCAGTGTTCCCCGATATTGGCCGTTTACACGAGTACGCGACTCGTGCGAGCGGTGCGCCTCGCGCGTCCGAGTTGAGCGGCATCGAAATGGCCATGACGGATCGACGACGAAGGGGAATGTTTGAAACCGATTAGACGCGCCGCCCCCCGCGCTGACGCGACGGCGGAACCGAATCAGGCGAAGAGGAGCGCGCAAGCCGTTGCACGGCGGTAAGCGAGATTTTATGCGCGCTTCAGATTTCTTCAGGACAATGCCGATCACGCGCGTGCTGGCAGCGATCAGCGTTTGTGTCTTCGCCGTGGTGCTGCTTCCGCTTGGTTGGCTGCTGGCGCACGAGTGGGCGGCCGATAGCCGCGCCAGTATCGCGCTCGCCGCTTTCGACGGCTACCGTGCGACGCTGCTGGTGATGGAAAAGGTGTCGGTGGAGCGAGGCCCCACCAACGGAGCGCTCGGCGAGGACTTGCCGATTCCTGCCGTACGCGCGCAAGCATTGAGCCGGGCGCGTGCCGAAAGCGACCGGCGGATCGCGGAACTGCTGAAGATCCTGCAGAGCCCGGCGTGCCCCGACCACTGCGACTTGGAAGCCGCGCGCATCCGGGCGATGCAAGCCGATCTCGCAGTGCGCCGCGCGAGCGTCGATGCGCTGCTCGCCTTGCCGCTCGCCGAACGGCGTCCAGCGGCGATTCGCGAAGCCGTCGCCGGCATGATCGCTGTGATCCCCGAATTGGCGCCGCCGCTCGACGATGTCGCGCTGACTGTCCTTCGCGGTTCCCCCGACACGCTGTACTGGCTGCTCGCGACGCGCCTGTTGGCCGACTATCGGGAATTCGCCGGGCAACTGGGCTCGCAGTTTACGGCGGCATTGGCTGCCGATCGTCCGCTTACCACCGACGAGCTGTTTGCGATCGAACGGCTGCGGGGCCGCTTGACTCAGTTGCAGGTCTCGATCCACAACTGCTTGGCCACGAGCGCGCAGCCGTTTGCCGTTCTGGCGGCGTTCAGCGCGATGCAGAGCCGATACGACGGAACGGGCATTCGTTACGTGGAGCGCGTGCGCAATCTTGCGATGCGAGGCGAGGCGACCGACATATCGCCGGCGAGGTTTGCCGCGGAGTATGTGCCCCCCATGCGATCGATTACGGACTTGCGCGACGTCCTGCTCGATCTCTCCCGACGCCAGCTCGAAGTCCAGCGTCAGCAAGCTCAGCTGCGCTTGCTGGTCACGCTGGGCGCATCGATCGTCATTGCGGGCGCGCTGGCGGCGATTCTCTCGATTGTGCGCGAACGTATCGTTGTCCCCCTTCGGCTTGCGGCGCGGACGATCGACGCCATGGCCGGCGGCGATCTGAATGCGGATGTTCCGGCGATTCCGCAGAGCGTCGAAGTGGCGGAGCTGCTGCGCTCGATTGCAGTGCTCAACGCCAGCCGGATCGAGAAAATGAAGGTCGAGTCGCTTCGCGACCGGCTGCTCGCCGAAATGAAGCGGCTCTCCGAAACCGACGCGCTGACCGGGCTGCCGAACCGCCGCGCCATCGACAAGCAGGCGCGGCAATGGAGCCGCGCGAACACGGATCAATCGGATTACGCGGTCGTCGTTTTCGATCTCGACCACTTCAAGCGGATCAACGACACCTATGGCCACAACGCCGGCGACAGCGCACTGCGCGCGGTGGCTGACCTGAGCCGGCAGATTTGGCGGGACGGCGACATCATTGCGCGTGTCGGCGGCGAAGAATTCGTTGCGTTAATGCGTGTGCCGGGCGAGCACGCCGCGATCGCCGCGGCCGAACGGTTGCGGGCCGCCATCGAGCAGACGCGCGTGGTGGCGGACGACGGGCGCACGTTCTCTTTCACGGCGAGCTTCGGAGTGGCGTGGTGGGGCGGTACCGGCGCCCCCGATTTTGCGCACATGATGAGGCTCGCGGACGAGAACCTTTATGGCGCAAAAAGCGCCGGACGCAATCGTGTCGTCGCACGGGTCGCTGCACAAGACCGAAATACCTGACGATAAGGGCACGAACAGTCCCCCGAGGCGCTGGCGGGGAATTTGACGGAAGCGGTATCCGTCTTTCAGCTCGCCGATACGGTGCGCGCAACCGGGCGCACCGGGCGGCAGTGAGATCGTCGAGCCGGAAACCTACCCTGGCAACCCCGAACCTAGTACTGAAACTACCACTCAACTCACTGTTTTTTATCACTTTTTTCTAATCCGCCGATGTCGCGGCGGCTGTGTGCGTGGCATAATCGACCGCACCGGGGATTGCCCGTTGCCACGATTACCGCGCATATCATGTCAAAGACTCTCTACGACAAGCTGTGGGATTCGCACGTCGTCCACACCGAAGAGGACGGCACGACGCTGCTCTACATCGACCGTCAATTGCTGCACGAAGTCACGAGCCCGCAGGCATTCGAGGGGCTCAAGATGCACGAGCGCCCGCTGTGGCGCGTCAGCGCCAATCTGGCCGTGTCGGACCATAACGTCCCCACGACCGATCGCAGCCACGGCATTGCCGATCCCGTATCGAAGCTCCAGGTCGATACGCTCGACACGAACTGCGACGCCTACGGCATCACGCAGTTCAAGATGAACGACATGCGTCAAGGCATCGTTCACATCATCGGCCCCGAGCAAGGCGCGACGCTGCCTGGCATGACGATCGTCTGCGGCGATTCGCACACCTCGACGCATGGCGCGTTCGGCGCGCTGGCCCATGGCATCGGCACGTCGGAAGTCGAACATGTGCTGGCCACGCAAACGCTCTTGCAGAAGAAGAGCAAGAACATGCTCGTAAAGGTCGAGGGCGCATTGCCGCGCGGCTGTACGGCCAAGGACATCGTGCTCGCGATCATCGGCAAGATCGGCACCGCGGGCGGCACAGGCTATGCCATCGAATTCGGCGGTTCCACCATCCGCGCGCTGTCGATGGAAGGCCGCATGACGGTATGCAACATGGCTATCGAGGCCGGCGCGCGCGCGGGCATGGTGGCTGTCGACGATACGACGATCGACTATCTGAAGGGCCGGCCTTTTTCGCCGCAAGGCGTGGAGTGGGATCACGCCGTCGCTTACTGGCGCACCTTCGTATCGGATGACGGCGCGCATTTCGATCGCGTCGTCGAACTCGATGCCGCGCAGATCGTGCCGCAAGTCACCTGGGGCACATCCCCCGAAATGGTGACGGCGATCGATAGCCGCGTACCCGATCCCGAGCGCGAAAAAGATCCGGTCAAGCGTGATGCGATGGAGCGCGCGCTGCAATACATGGCGCTCGAACCCAATGTGCCGATGGAGTCGATCAAGGTCGACAAAGTATTCATCGGCTCGTGCACGAACGCGCGTATCGAAGATATCCGTGCGGCGGCCTACGTCGTCAAGAAGCTGGGGCGGCGCGTCGCCTCGAACATCCGGCTGGCGATGGTCGTGCCCGGCTCGGGGCTCGTCAAGGCACAAGCCGAGCGCGAAGGGCTCGATAAGGTGTTCGTCGAAGCCGGCTTCGAATGGCGCGAGCCCGGCTGCTCGATGTGCCTCGCGATGAACGCCGACCGGCTCGATCCGGGCGAGCGTTGCGCCTCCACGTCGAACCGCAACTTCGAGGGCCGTCAAGGCGCGGGCGGACGCACGCACCTCGTGAGCCCGGCGATGGCCGCGGCTGCCGCGATCGAAGGCCATTTCGTGGATATTCGGAAGTTGGGGTAGCCATGAAAGCTTGGATGTTTGGGCGGCGAGCCGCGCTGCTCGCGCTCGCCGGCGCGCTGCTCGGCCTGGCGGGCTGCAATACGATGGCCGGCTTCGGTCAGGATATGACGGACGCGGGTCACGCGATCAAAAAGGCTGCGGAGTAAGAGGAACATGGACAAATTCGTCGTGCACACGGGGCTCGTTGCGCCCCTCGATCGCGAAAACGTCGATACCGATGCGATCATCCCGAAGCAATTTTTGAAATCGATCAAGCGCACCGGGTTCGGTCCGAACCTGTTCGACGAGTGGCGCTATCTGGATCACGGCGAACCGGGGCAGGACAATTCGCGCCGCCCGCTGAATCCCGATTTCGTGCTCAATCAGCCGCGCTATCAAGGCGCCTCGGTGCTGGTCGCCCGCAAGAACTTCGGCTGCGGCAGCTCTCGCGAGCATGCGCCGTGGGCCTTGCAGCAATACGGTTTCCGCGCGTTGATCGCGCCGAGCTTCGCGGACATTTTCTTCAACAACTGCTTCAAGAACGGTGTGCTGCCGATCGTGTTGTCGGAGCAGCAGGTGGATCACCTGTTCAACGAAACTTACGCATTCAACGGCTACCAGTTGACGATCGATCTGGAGGCGCAAGTCGTGCGCACGCCGGATGGCCGCGAGTATCCGTTCGAGGTGGACGGTTTCCGCAAGTACTGCCTCTTGAACGGCTTCGACGATATCGGCCTCACGCTGCGCCACGCCGACAAGATTCGTGCGTTCGAAGCCGAGCGCATCGCCAAGCAGCCGTGGCTCGCCCACCGGATCGTCGGCTGACGTACCGGCAGCGGCCGGGTGATATCGGCCGCTGAAAAGCATGCTTTGAAGCGTGTTTTGAAGCAGATAGGCAATTGCACAACTCGATAGGACTCCGAATGAAAATCGCAGTGCTCCCCGGTGACGGCATCGGCAAGGAAATCGTCAAGGAAGCGATCAAGGTATTGAACGCGCTCGACGAAAAGTTCGAGATGGAAGAGGCGCCCGTCGGCGGCGCGGGCTACGAGGCGAAAGGCCACCCGCTGCCGGATTCCACGCTGGCCCTCGCCAAAGAGGCCGATGCGATCCTGTTCGGCGCGGTAGGCGACTGGAAATACGATTCGCTCGAACGCGCGCTGCGCCCCGAGCAAGCCATCCTGGGGCTGCGCAAGCATTTGCAGTTGTTTGCGAATTTCCGTCCGGCCATTTGCTACCCGCAATTGACGGGCGCTTCGTCGTTGAAGCCGGAAATCGTGTCGGGTCTCGACATTCTGATCGTGCGCGAACTCAACGGCGACGTGTACTTCGGTACGCCGCGCGGCACCCGTCAGGCGCCCGATGGCGCGTTCGAAGGGGCGCGGGAAGGCTTCGACACGATGCGCTATTCCGAGCCCGAAGTGCAGCGCATTGCGCACGTCGCGTTCCAGGCGGCGCAAAAGCGCGGCAAGCGGTTGACGTCGGTGGATAAGGCGAACGTGCTCGAGACGTCGCAACTGTGGAAGGACGTCATGATCGACGTCTCCAAGCAGTACCCGGACGTCGAACTCTCGCACATGTATGTCGACAACGCGGCGATGCAGCTTGTGAAGGCACCGAAATCGTTCGATGTCATTGTGACGGGCAATCTGTTCGGCGACATTTTGTCGGATCAGGCTGCGATGCTCACGGGCTCCATCGGTATGCTGCCCTCGGCCTCGCTCGACAAGAACAATAAGGGCTTGTACGAGCCGTCGCATGGTTCGGCACCCGACATCGCAGGCAAGGGCATCGCCAATCCGTTGGCGACGATCCTTTCGGCCGCGATGATGCTGCGCTACTCGTTGAACAAGGCCGAGCAGGCCGAACGCATCGAGAAGGCCGTGCAGAAGGTGCTCGAAGCCGGCTATCGCACGGGGGACATCGCCACCCCGGGCTGCCGTCAGGTTGGCACGGTGGAAATGGGCGACGCGGTTCGCGCCGCGCTCTAAGCGCGCTAATCGATCGTGCACTGTTTTCGCAAATGGGCGCACCCGCCCGTTTGCATGGTCTTTGCTCGACGTTGACTCGCAATGCGCCTTAAATGGGCGTAGTTTTTGCAGAATTGGCGTGCTCCATGAGCACGCCAGCACAGTTTTTTCGTGTAGACTCTCCCGATGGCGCAACTGTCCCGAATCTTCTCGATCGACAACCTGCACGGCAATACGGCCCGTGTGGGTACGCGCGCCATCGCTGGCTTCGTCGGCATTGCCGGCATCGCCATCATTACGATTACCCCCAAAACGATCACGAAACGCTGATCGTCCGTCGTGCCCGCTCGTCTTCCCCGCGCGGTCACGCCGGGCAAGGTTGCGGGGAAGCGTCCACTCCAAGGGTTAGTCATGAACGTA
>NZ_JBQCDN010000319.1:0-19982 GCF_051961175.1 Trinickia sp.
GGGGGGTGACTATTCGCTCTGTGATGTTGAGCCCCACTCAATCCGTCCTCCCCGCTAAGCGCGACTCGGGGTTGCCGGCGCGGCCCGCGCCTTGGGGGCTAAAGGACGCCGGTCAATCTGCCGATAAATAATCGTTCCCGTTTCATTCCGAAGCAGGCGCGACCTATCGGTGCCCTTGTGTCCGGCCGTACCCCCCACACGATGAAGAACAAAATCGTCCGCCTTACATTCCTTGCAGTCGCGCCGTTACTCTTATTGTCGTGCGCACATCAGCCTGCGCCGCCACCTCAAGCACCGTTGCAGACGAGCAAGATCGCAACGCCCACCGGTCCCGAGGTCGCCAAAGCCCTCGCCAGCCTGCCGCCCGACGTAGGCGCGAAGTGCATGGCTGCAGCCGTATCGCTGCAAACAGCCGCCATGCATTGGACGGAGACGGCGCAACAGATACGCACCTGTTTGGCGTCGCGCGATTTGCCGATCGTGCTAAGGGTATCGATGCTTGAAGCGCTCGCGATGGACGAAGCTGGATTGCGGGACAACGACGCCGCGCTCGAAGCGCAATCGGCCGCGATCGATTTGGAATCCGCGCCGACTGACGCGGAGTTGGTTTATCTGGCGAATCTCTACGACGAGACTCACCAGTACAAGCAGGGTCTTGCCACGCTGGACAGAATCCGGGCAGCGCACGAACCACGTCACGACCTCGATGCGACGTTCGGCGCGCCGTACTATCTGGAACTCGGCAAGAACCTCGCGGGGACGGGGCACCATCAGGAAGCCATCGACGATCTCTCGAAGGTTATCTCGGCGGCGCCTGCCGTCGCGGTCGCCTATATGTTTCGGGCGCGGGAGCGCGAGCTCGTCGGTGATAAGGACGGGGCTCGCGCTGACTACGTCGAGTACGTGCGATGGGTGCCGGAAGATTCCATCGACGCGCCGATGCGTACCAAACTGTCGAACATGGGAATCGACGTGGAGCGTGAGCGTCGTCATCCCTTCGGGCAAGCGAATCCGCTGCTCGAGTGGGCCAACAAATCGGCGAAGGACGCACAGGAGGCGCTGCGGACGGCCGACACGCCACAAGCGAAGGCGAATGCCTACTGGGATCTCTCTGCCGCGTTGGATAATCGCGGTCAGCATAAGGAGGCGCTAGCCGCCATCGACAAGGCGATTGCACTCGACCCGACTGACGTGCGCTTTGAGCAATCGAAAGTCACGACGCTCGTCGACTTGAATCGGATCACCGACGCGCTGGCGACCGCTGCACCGCTGTTCAAACGGATGCATAACGAGCTCGCGGATGCCAGGAATCCGACCGAAGTCCACCGCAAGTATGTCGAACTCGCCCAGTCTGCGGGCTGGGCCTATATGCTCAAGGGCGACTGGCCGAATGCAGTGGCGATGATCGCGGCTTGCGCGGACGGAGCCGACGAGGATGACCAGGATTATCTCGCCGCCCTGTATCTGATCGTGCGCGCGCGCAGCAACAACGCCGTTCCGGCGAACGCATACTTCGAAGACTTTATCCGTCGCAGTACCTTTGCGGCCAAGGCGAACTATCGTCACGCGTTGCTTCAATACGTTCGCGGCCGGGTATCGCTTAAGGTGGTCTACGCGATGATCGACATCATTCCGATGCCCGTCGCGCGTCAGAATGCGCTGGCCGAAATGTGGATGATGGCCGCTGCTTACGAGCGCTTTATCAAACACGATGATGCTGCCGCAAGCGTCTTTAAGGAGCGCATCAACGACCTCCAACCCTACGGCACCAATGAATGGACGATGGTCCGATTGGGCGGCGTGTAATGGCAGTCCCTTCACTGCAGATGACGCGTATAGCCTCCGTCGTGCGGCACGGAATCGTCGTGATCGCGGCGATGGCCTCGCTTGCCGCACAGGCTGCATCGCCCTCACTGCACGGAGCGGCGGGAAACCTGGCGGCGGGTGGGCCCCCGCTGCGGATCCCGTTCAGCGACAGCACCTCGCCGTGTGACGAGCAATGGGGCGGCCCGGGCGGCGCCTTCCGGTCGCCTTGGTTGACGCCGGCCAACATGCGTTCGGTTTGCGCCGCGGAAGCGGCTAAAGGCAATCTCGACGCGCAAGTGGTCTACGGTCAGTTGGTGCTGTATGGATTCGCCGGGGTGCCGGACGAGGCGGGGTTCGCCATGTTGCGCAGCGCAGCGGTAAACGGCCACGCTATCGCACAACGTATCGTTGGCCAGCTCTATCAGAGCGGCAACCGCGTCCCACGCGATCGGCTTGCCGGACGCTGGTGGCTGAACCGGGCGGCGGCATCCGGCGATGGTGTCGCAGCCGATGCGCTCGGCATGCTCGACTATACGGGTGATGGCGGGCCGCCGGATCTGGACGCCGCCTACCGGCGCTTCGTGCAAGCAGCTACGCATGACGATGCGCGGGGGGCAACCAACGCCGGGCGGATGTTGGCGGCAGGCTGGTCCGGCACACCGAAGAATCCGCGAGGCGCCGCCGCCTGGTACATTCGCGGTGCGGTGCAGGGCGATGCCGATGGTCAGTTTTTGCTCGGTCGTGCGCTACTGCTGGGTGAGGGTGTGACCCAAGATGAAGTGAAGGCTTTTGGCTGGTTGAGCGCGGCTGTCCGTCAAAATCAGCGCGACGCGAAAGCGCTGCTCGCCGAACTGTATCTGCGTGGGCGGGGCGCGCCGTCCGATCCACGTCATGGATTTGCATTGCTGCTCGATGCGGCCAATCAGGGGACACCGTATGCTCAGCGTCGCGTAGGCGAGTTGTATGCGAAAGGAACCGGCGTCGCCCCCAATGAAGTCATCGCGCAAACATGGTTTCGCCGAGCGGCACTGAACGGCGACGCTATCGGCCAGTACGAGCTCGCCCTCTCGTATCGGACCGGAACAGGCGGTCCCGTCGATCTCGACGGCGCCATCGCTTGGATGCGCAGCGCGGCGGGCGCGGGACTGGCGCCGGCACAAAACGATCTCGGGACGATGCTGCAAAAGGGCGAAGGCGGGCCGCCGGACGTGTCGGAGGCACGCGAGTGGTACGAACGCGCCTCGGCACAGGGGCTCGGGGTCGCGTCGCGCAATCTGTCGGCGATGGCGGCTCAGGGGCTGGGTATGCCGCGCGATGAGGCGCGAGCGTATCGGTACGCGAAGCTGGGCGCAGAGCGCGGAGACGCGCGCTCCGAATTATGGGTTGGCTCCATGCTGTCGCGCGGGATCGGCGTCGCCGCACAACCGGCAGCCGGACTCGCTTGGCAGCGCAAGGCGGCGGACGATGGCGACATGGAGGCCCAGCTTCTCGTCTCGCAGCGATATCTGTCCGGCGTGGGTGTCCCGCGGGACGAGGCGTTAGGGAAAGCGTATTTGCAGCGTGCCGCCGATCAAGGTGATGCCCGCGCGCAGACCGTGTTGGCCGGCTTGCTGCTCAAGCAGTCAGCTGTGACAAATCGGTCGGTGGCCAAGGCGTGGCTGCTTAAAGCGGTCGCACAGCATTTCGGGCCCGCGTATGCGCTGATGGGGGAACTTGAATCAAGCGGCACCGGGGCACCACCGGATGTGCCAGCCGCCATGGCGTGGTTCGCTCGCGGGGCAGCGCTGAACGATGGGGCTTCCGAGCGCGACCTGTGTCTGGCCTATGCCAACGCCGCCGGTCCTGCGCACGATACCGGCAAGGCGCTGCACTGGTGCACCGTGGCCGCCACCGCGGGCGACAGGATCGCAATGGGCACACTGGCCTCCGGTGCCTTGACGGCACTGCCGGCTACGACGCGCGCCTACTGGCAATGGCGGCTCGCATCGATGGGCGATGCGGCATACGGCAACATGCTCGGCGAAGCCTACGATCTCGGAGAAGGTGTACCGGTCGACCATGGCGCTGCGCTCTATTGGCTGAGGCATGCGGCGACGCAAGGGAACGCGACGGCCCAGAGCGCGCTCGCGCGGCACCTCTTTAGCGGAATAGGCGGGCAGCACGACGATTACGAGGCGTTCGCGTGGGCCAATCGCTCGGCGGTGGACAGCGCGGACGGCATGATGCTCGTCGGCGAATCCTATCTCATGGGCCGAGGCGTAGAACAGAATGTCGCGGCCGCGCTGCAATGGCTGACAAAAGCGGCCGATGCGGGGTCGGCCCAGGCGGCGAATGATCTCGCCAATTGCTATGAGACGGGTGAGGGAGTCGCACGTGATCCGCTTATTGCGCAACGTTGGTACCGCAAGGCGGCCGCGCTCGGTTCGGAGGAAGCCTCCATCGCGCTGGCGTTGAAGGCGCTTCGCGAGGGCGGCGAGCTGTCGGTCGTCAGCGCGCGCGAACAGTTCTGGCTTGCTCGACGTGCCGCGGATCCCTTGGATCATGTGTTTGCCGCAGCAGCGGATTCGAGCGGAGAACGCGATGGGCAGGCTGCCTGGCGTGCGCTTTCTGCCCTCGATCGGGCTGGGCTGTCGCAGCCGTTCGCGCAGTTCGAAACCGGGATCCTATTCTTCCGCGGAGAAGGCGTGACGCAGGACAAGGCACTCGGTGATGCGTGGCTCAGGCACGCGCAAGCTACGCTGTCGACGCGGGATGGGTGGCGCGTCTACGCACTTGCGGCGCAGGAAGTCGAAGCCCGCGTGCGCGCGTCGCTCACGGAAGCGGAAAAGGCACGCGCCGATCGACTCGCTGCGAGCCTTCAGGCAACCGTGCCTGACGGGCGCCCCGCGATGAAGTCGGCCGCAATGATCTAAGCCGGGATCGGCCGGCGTTGCTGATACCATGCTCGGCGTCGCGCCTGCAGCGCCTGATCGTTACCTATTTTCCGTATTCCGTATTTCTCCGCATGTCGCTCATCAGCTTGCTCAAACCGTGGGAGCCTTCGTACGGGCTCGTGGCGATATTCGCCATCGCAGCGGTGCTATTCGTGCGTGGGGCGGCCCGGGTACGCATGAACGTTTGGCGCCGCGCCGCATTCTGGACTGGTTTCACGCTGTTTTACGTGGCGCTTCATACGAAAGTCGATTACTACGCCGAGCACCAGTTCTTCATTCATCGGCTCCAACATCTTGTCTTGCATCACTTGGCGCCGCTCATCCTGATGGCGTCCTACCCGGGAAGCGCGCTGCGCGCCGGCTTACCGTTCGCCTGGCGTCGGTCTTTCAGGCAGTGGCAAAGGGGGCGGAGCGCGCGAATTGCGGCGTTCGTGCTGCTCAATCCGCCCTTCATCTCGGCGGCGTTCGTGGTATCGGTGCTCGTCTGGCTGATCCCCTCCGTCCAATTCGTCTCGATGCTCGATTGGCGGATCTATCTGTTCATGAATGGGTCGGTGGCGATCAGCGGGCTGTTGTACTGGTGGATGGTGCTCGACCATCGGCCTAGCCCGCCGAGCCGCACGCGCCCCGGGCTGCGTGTGTTGTCGCCCATTATCACGATGACGCCGCAGATCCTGGCCGGGGCCGTCATCACCTTCACCTCGCACGATCTCTATCCGGTGTTCACGCTGTGCGGCCGCGCATTCACGACAATCCCTCCCGCGCTCGATCAGAGCTTGGGCGGATTGATCATGTGGGTGCCCGCCGCCGTATTGGAGACGATCGGCGCCATGATGGCGCTTCGGCACATGATGCGACTGTCGAATTCACCGCGCGGACGGTTACCGCAAGCCGCGGTTACGAGGCCGGTTCCTGCGTGACCGCATGGCTTGCATGGCTCATTTCACGAATCGGGATCACGGTTCTCCCGCCGCAGTTGCGCAGTAGGTCCCGCAATTCGTTGATGACTGGGAAGACTTCGTGATTCCAGTCGGCGCCTTGCTGGTCGTGGGCCTCTTGCTCGCGTTCGACGATCCAACGGTCCTCTTTGAAGATCCGCTCCGTGAACCAGACCAGCAGCGGCCAAGCCAGATCCAGCGCAAACGGGATGCCGGGCCGGCGAATCGAGAGTAGACCGAAGGTGCGGTTCGTGCGTTGTTCGGCATCCAGCGGCACATACACGATCCAAAGGTCCATCACCAACGTCCCGCTACCGGACCGGATTCGAAGCGTTTGATACGGGTAGCCGGTGCGGACCGTCATCACGTCCTTGTCGTTCTGGTCGCCGCCTTCCTTCTTGGCGGCCCCGAACACCAGTGCTTCGCCGACGGGCTGCTTGCCTTCCATCCGCGCGAACGTGTAATCCACTTCCACCCAATCGTCGCCCCGCCGGCGGCCGAGCGAGCGTGCGCGCATCTGCCCCATCTGTTTCCGGTGCAGAAACTGATGGTTCATGTCCATCAGATTCTCGTGCATGAAGGAATAGTGGCACTTGACCTCGCGGCCGAAGCGGCGGGTCTTGTAGGCCTTGTCTTCCACCGAGGGCAACTCGGGCAAGGGCTGCGTTTCGGCCCGCGCGGCCTCGCCGGGGAAAACGAAAATCAGGCCATACATCTCGCGGCACGGGTACGAGCGCACGCCGTTGGGTAGCCGCTCACGCCCCAGATACGGGACATCGACACACTTGCCGGTACAGTCGTAAGTCCAGCCGTGATAGCCGCAGCGGATCGATTCGCCGTCTACGACGCCTGCATGCAGCGGTACTTGCCGGTGCGCGCATCGATCTTCGAGCGCGAATACCTTCCCGGACTGGGTACGCGCCAGGACGATCGGGTCACCGGCGAAGCGCACCCCGAGCGTCTTGCCTCGCTTCAGTTCACTCGACCAGGCGAGCGGATACCAGTGATCGGGATGGATCGGGACACGGCGCAGATCGCGCACGGGCGCGGTTGCGGGCGGATCGATGGCACTGCTGCGCTGCAACGGCATGGCATGCATGCGGGACGCCTCCTTGCAAATCGAAAGCTGCGGCCTTCGCCCTTATCAGGCTAGCGAACGGGATCTGGCGCAGTTTACGCGAAACCGGCGGTTTGCTCGATAGGGGGTAGTGTATGGCGCCGGCGCGCGGCTGCATAAAGAACAAAAAGACGATCAAAAAAGCCGCGCCTGACCGGACATGACGGTGTCGAAGTCGCTGCCCAGGAAAAGGAGAATCGCATCGGCGACGGGCTGCAGCTGCCGTTCGACGTAGAACGCATAGTCGATCGGTGCCGCCAGGGTTTCCAGCGGCTGCGGTCCGGCGACGGTCATGACGTAGCTGATCCACCCACCGTTCTGATATTGGAGCGGGCGCCCCTGAGTGCGGTTGAATTCGTCGGCCATACGCGCCGCGCGTACATGGGGCGGTACGTTGGTCTGGTAGTCGTGCAGCGGGCGCCGCAGGCGCTTTCGATAGACGAGTTGCTCATCGAATGCTCCGCTCAAAGTCTGCCGCACATAATCGCGAATGTAATCCGCATAAGGTTCGCGTTTGAAGACGCGCCGATAGAGCTCTCGCTGAAACTGCTGCGCGAGCGGCGTCCAGTCCGTGCGGACGGTTTCGAGCCCCTTGAATGCGACGTCTTCACCGCCGTTCTTTGTGCGAGTGAGGCCCGCATAACGCTTCTTGCTTCCTTCTTCGGCACCGCGCACGGTTGGCATGAGAAAGCGCGAGTAATGACGCTCGAATTGCAGTTCAAGCGCGCTGTCGAGCCCGTAGCGGGCGGCGAGTTCCGCTTTCCACCAGGCGTTGACGTGTTCGACGAGTGCGTGGCCGGTCGTCTCGGCCTCTTGCTCGGTATAGGGCCGCCTGAGCCAAACGAATGTCGAATCGGTGTCGCCGTAGATCACGTCGTAGCCTTGCGCCTCGATCAGCTCGCGCGTCTTGCGCATGATTTCGTGCCCGCGCATCGTGATCGACGATGCGAGCCGCGGATCGAAGAAGCGGCAGCCGGGCGAACCGAGCACCCCGTAAAACGCATTCATGATGATCTTCAACGCTTGCGAGAGCGGGGCGTTGTGTTGGCGCTTGGCATGATCGCGGTTTTCCCAGACCTGGCGCACGATTTCAGGGAGGCAATGTTTGTCGCGTGAGAATCGAGCGCCGAGAAAGCCCGGTATGGATTGATCATCGGACGGAGCGGACAAGCCTTCGATCAAGCCGACGGGGTCGATCAGAAAGGTACGGATGATCGATGGATAGAGGCTCTTGTAATCGAGTACGAGGACCGAATCGTACAGGCCCGGGCGCGAATCCATGACGAAGCCGCCGGGGCTGTTCTCGCCGGACACGTCGCCAAGGTTCGGCGCGACGTAGCCAAGACGATGCATGCGCGGGAGATACAGATGAGTGAAGGCGGCAACGGATCCGCCGCTGCGATCGACGGGCAGCCCTGTCACCGCGGCGCGTTCGAGCAAAAAGGCGATGAGATCTGTTTTTTCGAAGATGCGCGTGACGAGCTCGCAATCCTTGAGGTTGTATTTCGCGAGCGCGGGCTTGTCTTCGTCGAACCGACGCTGGATTTCGTCCATGCGCTGATAGGGATTGTCGATCGACTTGCCTTCGCCCAGCAGCGATTGAGCGACGTATTCGAGGCTGAACGACGGGAAGCTCCAGGTGGCCGAGCGTAGCGCTTCGATGCCGTCGATGATGAGGCGGCCGGCCGCCGCGGCGAAATAGTGTTGCGCTCGCGTGCCGTGTTCGCGCCATTCCATCGGCACGCCGCCGCGGCCGAGGCGCAGCGGGATACCGTATTGTTCGGCGTGCGTGCGCAGGATGCGCAGATCGAATTGAACGAGATTCCAGCCGATGATGGCATCGGGGTCATGCTCGGCGATCCATGCGTTCAGGCGTTCGATCATCTGCGCCCGGTCAGCGCAGTAGTCGAGCTGAAAATCGAGGCCGGATGCGTCGCCGTTTTCGGGGGCGAGCATGAAGACCTGGCGCTGCCCGCATCCTTCGAGCGCAATCGAATACAGCTCGCCGCGGGCGCTTGTTTCGATGTCTAGCGATACCAGCCTGAGGTGCGGGCGATACAGCGCCGCTGGCTTCATCTCGCCGTTTTGCAGCTGACCATGCTCGTCCGCTTCGCCGCGAAACAGGACCGGGGCGGTGATGAATCGCTCCATCATGTAGCGGTCGGGCGGTGGGATATCGGCCTCGTAGACGTCGATGCCTGCTTGGGCCAGCTTTTTCGACAAGCCTACGAGCTGCCGATATTGCGGGACGTAAAGCCCGAATACCGGGCGCTGTCGAAAGTCCTGGAGCGACAACGGGCGGAACTCGGCGCGGGTATCGGGTTTCAGGATTTGCTTGGCTTCGGTCTGTTGCTCGACGGGGATGAACGCAACGGAGGGCTGGCTGCGCAAACGCAAGAGGCGTGGGCCAGCTTGGGTGGACAGCCAGAATTCGACCTCTGTATGCGTGCCGAGATCGCGCCAGTGGCGCGTCAGAATGTAACCCTCCTGGAACTCGGTCAAAGCGATACTCGGTGGTGTGCGTGAACTGAGCGGATTTTAATCCGCATTGGCTGCCCGTTCCGGAGGCCAAGACGGTGAGTGCCCCCGGTGCGGATCATTCGCGGATCTCAACCGGCACGCCGGGCTCGGCCATGTCAAACAGTTCGATGATGTCGGCGTTGCGCATTCGAATACATCCGTGAGAAGCCGGGATGCCCATCGGTTCGGAGTCCGGACACCCGTGAATGTAGATATATCGCCGCATCGTATCGACTTGACCGAAACGGTTACGCCCCGGTTCGCAACCTCTCAGCCACAGAATGCGAGACAGTATCCAATCTCTATCCGGTTGCTGCTCTGCGAGCGCGAGCGAGTAGATCTCGCCGGTCGGCCTGCGGCCGACGAAAACCGTCCCTGCTGGAAGCGCCCGTCCAATCATGGCGCGGATGACATGCCGGCCACGAGGCGTACATCCGCTTCCCATTTGTTCGCCGGCGCCATGCTTCGCAGTCGATATCGGGAAGACGCGGCGCGGTTCGCCCGCACTCAGCAATGTTAAAGTCTGTTCCCGCAGACTTACGACGATCCGCAACGTCGCCATTTCAGTTTTCTCCTTACGCCTGCGCTAGACCGCCGTGTATTTTTGCGGCAGCTGTCTTCGCTTGAATTGTAAGATGCCGCTGATTTCAGTGTATCGGGTTCGCCTTGTGGCATGTGGTCAACGAAAAACGATCGGAACGGGGAAATGCAAAAAGGACAATCGCCTCGCACACAACAGGCGGACGGCCGCGCGCGAATGTACCGGGCTGCGATGCATTCGCTGGGCACCGTCTTTCTTGCTACCGCGCTGGCCAGCACACTCTGTCGCGGCGAAGCCCTCGCACAAGAAGCGCCGGCATCGGCGCAGCAAGCGGCACAGCCCGATATCAAACCTGAAATCGTATCGATCGTCGTACCGGAGCAGGGAACATTCGGCGGCGACGTTCCCATGCGCACCGAGGTCTACAAGCCCGCGGGTGCCGGCCCGTTCCCGGTGCTCATCTTCTCTCACGGGCGCTCCGGCGAGCGTGCCGAGCGCGCGGCGCTCGAGCATCCGGTATTCAACGGGCATGTGAAATACTGGTTGAGCAAGGGCTTCGCAGTCGTCGCGCCGATTCGGGTCGGCTATGGGCCAACGGGTGGTCCCGACCGGGAGTACACGGGGGCCCACTTCACGCGCACCGGGTTATGCGATGGGCGGCCCAATTTCCGAAACGTGGCGAAAGCGGCTTCGCAGGATCTATTGGCGGCCGTTCGCTGGGTGCGTGAACAAAGCTGGGCCGACAAAGACCACGTCATCCTCGAAGGCCGCTCAGCAGGCGGATTCGCGACAGTCGCCACCGCCGCTGCGCATCCCGCGGGCGTCATCGGCTATATCAACTTTTCGGGAGGCACGGGAGGCGCGCCGGGGCTTTCGCCGGGGCATAGCTGCGATCCAGAACAAATGAAAGAGGTCATGGCCGAATTCGGCAAAACCACGACCGTTCCCGGAATGTGGCTGTACGCGCAAAACGATCTCTATTGGGGGCCCGACATGCCGCGTCAATGGTTCGATGCATTCGTTGCCACAGGGTCACCTGCCGAGTTTGTCGACGCGGGGGTTCTCCCCGGGCATGATGGCCATTTATTGCTCACGTACGGACATAAGATGTGGTCGATCCCTGTCGATCGGTTCTTGAAGCAGTTCGGGTATTAGGGCGGACCTGACGTCGGGCGTTCGTGCATTCGCCTGACGTCTCAGGTCCTCCGTCGTCTCTCCCCTCCCATTCGACCGCCAGCCGGGCGGCTTGACGAGGTAGCCGTAGATTTCGCGTATCGAACGCGCGGAACGGAGATCGCGCCATAGTGCGCACCAATGATCGAACTCCATCGCGAATAAGCGATAGGTCGTCATCGGCTGGACCAGACCGAAGCGACATGGCACGTCGGGTTTTTCTGCGATATAAGTACCAAACAGCCGATCGAAAATCACAAGCATGCCACCATAATTTCCATCGAGATATTCAAGGTTCGATCCATGATGCACGCGGTGGGCCGATGGCGTGTTGAAGACCCACTCGAGTGGACCGAGGCGCGGAATCCACGTGACATGCAGCCAGAACTGATAAAGCAGATTGAGTGAAAGCAGCATCAGCACCACCCTGGGTGGCATGCCGAAAAGCGGCGCCAGGACGAAGAAGGCCGTCGATCCAGTCAGCCGGCCGGTCCACCCGATCCGATACGCAGCGGAGAGATTCAATTCGTTCGCGGAGTGATGCACGGCGTGCGTGCACCAAAACCAGCGGACTCGATGCGCGGCGCGGTGATACCAGTAATAGCAAAACTCTTGACCGATTAAGCATGCCAGCCACCCGCTCCAATGGTCCATCGGCAGTGTCCAAAGCCGATGCCTCCAAAACCAGTCCATCGCGTTGCCATAGAACGCGAGCGGCAGCAGCCAGCGCAACGGATACTCGCGCACGATAAAATCAACGACGGATAACGCGGCAGCTTTCCAGTCGTAGCTGCGGCGACCGTTTCGAACGATCAGCACTAACGCCTCCATCATCGAGGCAACAAGCACTACGGCGTTGGCGTATTTGAGCAAGTGAAGTAATGTAGCCATTGGCTGCGCCCATCGGTCAAGTGATGTCGGCCAGCGTAGGCGGGCGCGCCCGCCGCGGCAATCGCCGTGGGACGAACCGGGTCTCCGTTGGGGGGAACAGGAACCTTGCGGCACGGCGCCCGACGGGCGCTACAGCGGAAGGCTGCGCATCAAGGTGTCACGATATTGCCTGCTGCACGGGACCTCGGCGCCGCTGCGCAGCACGACCGTCGCGTCGCCCTTTTGCCGCGTGCGGACGGCATCCACCGCGTTAAGCGCTACCGCAAAGCTGCGATGCGTGCGAAGGAACGCGGGCCCGAGGTCTCGAAGCAAGGCGGTCAGCGTTCGCCTCAACAGCAGGCTTCGCCCGGCTAAATGGATATCGACGTAATTATCGGCGGCTTCGAGCCATTCGATATCGGCGCAGTGCACGATGTGCGTGGTGCCTCGATCGACGATGGCCAGCTTCGCGGGCATGCCGATAGGCTGGCGACCCGCGCCGCCAGCCGATTTGCGCAAGCGCTGTACCGTGCGCTCGAGGCGTTCCGGTTCGACCGGCTTCAACAGGTAATCGGCGGCCTGAGAGTCGAAGGCGCGCAGCGCGTACTGATCGAAGGCGGTGACGAATACAATCGCGGGGCCGTCGTCGGGCAGCGAAGCGGCGACGTCGAAGCCGTCGATTTCGGGCATCTGCACATCTAAAAAGATGACGTCGGGCCGTAGCTCGGCCGCTAACGCGAGCGCTCGAGCTCCGTCCGCGGCTTCGCCGATCACCTTCAGATCGGGAAAAGCGCCAAGCATGTGGCGCAGCTTGGCGCGGGCGGGGGCCTCGTCGTCGACAATCAATGCGCGCACGGCAAACTCACTCCAACGATAAGGCCGCCGCCTGAGCGCAGCCGCAACTCGAGCCGTGCTTGCTGGCCATACAGCGATTGCAGGCGGAGCTCGAGATTGCCGAGTCCCACCCCCCGTTTGTCGGGCAGGCTGCGTAAGTCACCGTCGTCCTCGATCTCGATCACGAGCCGGCCCTGACTACAGGCGCCCCGAACTGCAATATGCGTCATCGCGCTGCGCCGCTCGACGGTATGACGGAAGCAGTTTTCGAGCAACGGTTGCAGCCCGAGCGTGGGAATGCGGCAGTGCTCCGCCGCGGGCTCGACATGCCACGAAATGCTGACGCGCTCGGCAAAACGCTGCGTCATGATGGCCGCGTAAGCGCGCAGCAACGCCAGTTCGTCGGCGAGCGACTGCTCCAAGCGCAAGCTGGCATCGGTCGTTGCCCGCAACAACGTGGCGAGCCGAGTCAGCAGGACATCCGCGGTATTCGGATCGGTGTGTATCAGCGACGAAATCGTGTTCAGCGCATTGAACAGAAAGTGCGGCTGCAGTTGATGGGTCAATTGCGAAAGCTGCATCTGCCGTGCGAGGCTGACGCTGCGTTCGGCGGCCAAACGCGCCTCGGCCCACGCCCGATAGGAGCGCAGTCCAAAGTGGATGCCGCCGAACAAGGCATAAAAGAGCAGGAAATTCGTCGCTTCATAGGCGATGACCTGGCCCCACGGCCCGTGGTGGTAGCGCTGGCCGGCAAGCGCATAGATGACCACTCGCAAGCCGTACAGGGCCACGACGTAAGCCAGCAGCTGCAGCGGCATCCAGGACCACAAACGGATGAACCATTTCAGCGGGTGGCCAAGCAGGCTGTCGAGCTGATTCGCCCGTCTGATCTGGATCGCAGCGAGCACCGTGCCGACGAGCGCCGCCGAGGCGATGTCGACGAACGGGCGGGCGATCTGCAAGCGGCCCGTCCACAGCGATTGCTGCACCCCGGCGCAGAACATGAGCACCCAGAACGCCGCCCACGGCCACACAAGGCGTTGCCATAAAGGACTGGGTTCCTTCAAGACGTCGCTGGTCATCTTCATGGGACTCATTGATAGGCGCTGGCTTTTACGGAATCTATTCGTTCACCGGCCGAATGTTGATTGAATTGGACGACAGCCCTTGCTTCTTCCACGCCCAAAGGCGCTCGTATGGTAGCGGCAAACGCACTTCCTGTTCCAGTGCGAAGTCCAGCGCGCAAGCGAATCACTCGCGTAAAAAGCCCGACGTCCATTCGTCGCTTCGCCAGGCACTCTGTCGGCGTTTGATACCGTCTGTCGTATCGATTCATAAAACCCGGGCGAATGGGCGAAAGTGCGGTCATCAACAACCGATGCCAGACCATTCAAACGAGGGCGCCCGTGATAGCGGCCAGCTTGCACAACGTCACAAGGATGTACGGCGCCGGCGCGGCTGCCGTGCCGGCTTTATGCGATGTATCCGTGGAAATCGGCGCCAACCGGTTCACGGTGCTTCGTGGCCCGTCGGGGAGCGGCAAGACCACGATGCTCAACTTGTTCGGGGGAATTGACCGGGCGACGAGCGGAAGGGTGATCGTTGCCGGACAGGCGCTCGACTCGCTTCAAGACCGAACACTTTCGGATTTTCGCGCCCGCCATATCGGGTTCGTGTTCCAGTCGTTCAATTTGATTCCCGTGCTGAGCGCTTATGAAAACGTCGAGTATCCGCTGGCGCTGCTCGGCGGCCCGAAAGCGAAGCGCCGCGCCGACGTGCTGGCGCTGCTCGATGCCGTCGGCGTGGCGCAGCACGCTCACCGCCTTCCAGGCGAACTCTCGGGCGGCCAACAGCAGCGCGTGGCGATCGCACGCGCATTGGTGACGCGCCCCGCGTTGGTCTTGGCCGATGAGCCTACGGCGAATCTCGACAGCGCGACGGGCACGGCGATCATCAGCCTGATGCGGACCATGCAGCGCGAGCGGGCGACGTCGTTCATCTTTTCTTCGCACGATCCGCAACTGGTGGCATCCGCCGATGACGTGGTGGACATCCGGGACGGGCGCCTTGTGTCAGTGGAGCGGATGACGGAATCGGAGGTGCCGCAGTGAAGACCTGGATCCTTGCCCTTCGCAATCTACAGCGCAACCGGCGCCGTTCGATGACCACATTGTCGGCGATGGTAATCGGCTTGGCGGCCGTGCTGCTGTTCGGCGGATATGTTCGCAACGTCAACTACGGCCTGCAGACGAGCTACGTGCGCGATAGCGGGCATTTGCAGATTCAACGCCGCGGATACTTTCTTTACGGTAGTGGCGATCCCGTCTCGTATGCGATTGAGCATTACGCGCGGATCATCGACGCGGTGCGCGACGATCCGCCACTGCGATCGATGGTGACGGTCGTCACCCCGGTCTTGGCGGTGAACGGCATTGCCGGCAATTTCGCGGCCGGCGTTTCGCGCACCGTCTTCGGCAGCGGGATTGTCGTCGACGAGCAAAGCCGGATGCGTCAATGGAACGGCTACGACTTCCCCGATCATTCGGAACCGCTTGCGCTCGCCTCGACACCCCGGGACGCGGCTGTCATCGGAACGGGTGTCGCGCGCGTATTGCGGCTATGCACTTCGCTGAAGGTGCCGGATTGCCGCGACCCCACACCGGCTCGTGCCGAAGCGGGCGCACCCGCGGCGCCGGAAGACCTTTCGCTGCTCGCCGCCGCGGAAGCGCATTCGCGGCGCGGCGATGCACCGGCCGCCTCAACGTCAGCACATATCCAATTGCTGACGTCGAACGCCTACGGCGCGCCGAACGTGGCGGACCTCCATGTCGTGGCGGCCGAAAAGCAGGGCGTCAAGGCGATCGACGACATGTATGTCCAATTGCATCTTGCCCAGGCGCAACGATTGGTCTACGGCGGCGGGCAGCCGCGTGTCACCTCGATCGTCGTGCAGCTGCGCCACACCGCCGATATCGCGCGGGCGCGCGAGCGCCTGCTCTCCGTGCTGAGCCACATGCCCGGGGGCGATGCCTTGGACGTGCTCGACTTCGCCACGCTGAACCCGCAATACGGGCAGATCACCGGAATGTTCAATGCGGTGTTCGGCTTCATTGCGATTCTGATTGCGAGCGTCGTCATGTTCACGGTCGGCAACACCATGAATATGGCGGTCATGGAGCGCACACGTGAAATCGGCACGCTGAGGGCCATGGGGCTGCGCGACGCAGGCGTGAGGAGCCTATTCGTTCGTGAGGGCTTTCTGTTGGGGCTTTGCGGGGCGGTCTTCGGTACGTTGCTCGCACTCGGCGGCGCGGTATGGATCAATCACTCGGGATTGCATTGGGTGCCGCCCGGACAGACCGGCAGCGTGGCCTTGACGGTGCGCGTATGGGGCGAGACGGGAATGATCGTGCGCAACGCGATCGGGATCGTGCTGGTGGCGACCGCTTCCGCCTGGCTTCCGGCCCGGCGAGCATCGCGTCTGCCGATCGTCGACGCACTGCGTTTCTCCTGATTTCCCGTTCTTTTTTGGAGTGCAGTGCTCATGAGATACGCACGTTCGCTCGCGCGTGGACTCGTCGGTATCGTGGTGGGGTGTCTCTCGGTTGCCGCCATTGCCACGCCGAACGCCCAGCAATTGCTCGAAGCCAGCGACGCCATTCGTAACCCGACCCAACCCTTCAGTTTGACGACCACACTGATCGAGTTTCACGACGGCCGGCAAACCGATGAAGACGTCCTGACCGTGTATTCAAAAATCAGTGCCGATGGCGGCCAATATCGAAGTCTCGTTCGTTTCGATTCACCGGCGCGCGACGTGGATAAGCTGTTGTTGAAGAACGGAACGGACTTATGGTTTTACGATCCGTCGAGTCAGGCGAGCGTTCGCATCTCGCCGCAACAACGATTACTGGGGCAGGCGGCAAACGGTGATGTCGTCACCGTCAACTGGGCACACGATTACGCACCTTCGCTGGCCGGGGAGGAAGAGATCACCGACGGCGATCGGCAACTCGAGCATTGCTACAAGCTGACGTTGATCGCACGTTCGCCGGAGGCGACCTATCACTCGATCGACCTATGGCTCGATAGCGCGACGAAGCGCCCCGTGAAAGCGCGGTTTTACGCGGAAAGCGGGACGTTGCTGAAGGCGTCGTATTTCCGCCGCTTTCAACAGGAGCTCGGCACGGTGCGGCCCACTGAGATTGTCATCATCGACGGGCTCGACCCGGGATGGGTGACGGTCATGCGCTATTCGAACTACGCATGGCGCGACATTCCCGATTCATGGATGCAGCACGATTATCTTGCGCGCTTCAAGCCGAATTGAGTGATGGGCTCAGTATCGAAGGGCGCGTGGCTGGCGGCGGGGCTGCTGTGCATGTCATTGGCGCGGGCTGCGGCGGACGTCGATGCCGATGCGCTGAGTCTGGCGGATACGGCGAACGCTACGGCCGCCGCTCCGGCGCCGAGCGCTTGGCGCGGATCGTTCGAAATGGCGGCGGCCAACTACAGCGCGGCGCGTCAGTCCGGCAACGGGCAATTGAACGGCGCGATGCGTGCCGCGTCGTCGCTGTCCTACGATGGCCGCTTATTCGGCGGATGGCGAGCGGTGTTATCGAATCGGCTCGATGCTGGCTGGCGCAACGCCAACGGCAGCACCTACATGGCGGTCGATACCCTGAAGCAGGCGTATGTGAGTTGGCAACCCATGCCATCGACACTGCTCGACGCGGGGCGCATCAATGTGCGCGAGGGTGTCGCGTCCGGTTTCAACCCTACGGATTTTTTTAAGACGGATGCGATCCGCTCGGTCGTCTCGATCGATCCCGCAAGCCTGCGCGAAAACCGATTGGGAAGCGTGATGCTTCGCAGCCAACTGCTATGGGCGGGCGGATCCGTGAGTGCATTGGTTTCGCCGCGGGTGGCCGATCGCGCGAGCAATGCGACGTTCAGCCCCGACTTCGGTGCCACGAACAGGCAATGGCGCTACTTGATGAGCGGTACGCAGCGCCTATACGATGGGTTCTCGCCGCAATGGCTCGTCTATGGCGGAGCGGATATCCCACCGCAGTTCGGCGTGAACGCGACGGCCTTGCTCGACGACGCTACGGTGATATTCGCCGAGTACGCCGGCGGCCGCAGTCGATCGCTCGCAGACGGCCCGACCGCGGTCAATCACTTTCATTCGCGGCTCGCGACGGGCGCGACACGTACGTTTCCCGGCAAGGTATCGGCCACGCTCGAATATGACTACGACGGCTTGAGCGCGAACCGGTCTGCTTGGCGTACGCTGGGAATGAGTCCTGCGCGCCAAGGCGTGTACCGAGGCGCGGTGGGACGCGAGCAGGAACTGATCACGCGGCAGTCACTGTTCAGTTACATCAGTTGGCAGGACGCGATCGTCCGTCACCTCGATGCAACGTTGATGGGCCGTTACGACCTTATCGACGATAGTTTTTTTGCTTGGATTGAAGCCCGTTATCATTGGCCGCGTGCCGACCTCGCCGTACAGTGGCAGGCGGATCACGGCGGCTCGCACAGTGCGTACGGTGCGGGCTCGCAGCGCAACGTCTTGCAGGCTATCCTTACGTTTTATTTTTAATCCGATTGCCCGGCGCAACGGGAAACCGACTTTCTATCCATGGCAAGCACGACCTCCCGCCGCGCTGACGAGCATTTCAGTATTCATCCGACGAAATCCGATAGCGCGCTGGCCGAGCGCCTTCCCGCTGTCGTTGCAGTCTTCTCGCTCCTGCTCTTTATCATTGCCCTTCCTTTCGCGAAGAAGCCGCTGCCGGCGGTCCCCGCGTTTATTCCCGTCTACGAAGCTGCACTCATCGTCAATGATCTGATCACGTCGGTGCTGTTGTTCGGCCAGTGTGTCATCGCGCGTTCAAGGGCTGTCGGCGTCTTGGCGAGCGGCTATCTGTACACGGCGGTGCTGGCATTGCTGCATATGCTGAGCTTTCCGGGATTGTTTTCGGCGACGGGATTGCTGCGCGCCGGCCCGCAAAGTACGGCTTGGATCTACATGTTTTGGCATGGCGGGTTTCCGCTGTTTGTCATGGCTTATGCCTTGCTCAAGGATCGCAAGCATGACCGTATGTTGGGAAAAACCGTCCGGGCCGGCTGGCTTGCGTTCATCGTCGCGGGCGTAGTCTTTGGCGCTGGCGCACTGGCCGCGCTGGCGACGGTCGGCCAGCATTTGCTGCCGCCGATCATGCGCGGCAATGGCTATACCGCGGAAATGTCGTGCGTAGTGGGCACCGCTTGGGGAGGGTGTCTGGTCGCGCTCGCGGTGCTGTGGCGGCAAAGGCGCGATGCGACGATGGACCGCTGGCTGATGGTCGTGCTGTGCGTGTGGGTATGCGACGTCGCGCTCAGCGCGGTGTTTAATGCCGGTCGCTACGACCTCGGGTTTTACGCGGGACGAATTTACGGTCTGCTCGCCGCGAGCTTCGTCCTGCTGCTGTTGCTTGTGGAGAATTACTTCCTTCAGTCACGCTTGGCTGCGGCGCTCGAGGAGCTGAGGCGGCTGGCAACGACGGATGCCTTGACCGGGGCGGCCAATCGCCGCGCGTTTGACGCCGCCCTTGCCGCACGATTGCAGCGCGTAGCGCATGACCGATCGCCGTTGTCGTTGCTGATGATCGATATCGATCACTTCAAGGCGTTTAATGATCGCTACGGACATCTTGAAGGAGACCGTTGCCTCGCGCGGGTGGCTGAGCGCCTGATGGATACGGTGCGTCAGGGGCACGATTTGGTCGCGCGTTATGGCGGCGAGGAGTTTGCGGTGTTGCTGCCGCAAACGGCGCTTTTGGAGGCCGAGGCCATCGCCCAGCGAATCTGCGACGCGGTTGCCGCGTTGAGGATACCGAGTGCAGGGGCGATGCCGGTGGGACACGTGACGATCAGCGTGGGGGCGGCGAGCTATATCGGTGCCGATACCGACGCCTCGCATGCATTGGTGGCTTCGGCCGATAAGGCGCTTTATGCGGCGAAGGCAGCGGGGCGCGGCCGTGTCGAACGAGCGGAAATGGTTGACGCGGTTGCTTGATACCGCGAGGGTTGATCGTCTACTCGAGAAGATGCGCAGGCGTACGGTGGCCGCATCATTTACGCGTGCCGACCAGTTTGCGAGATAGCGCGACTTTCGCGCAAATGTGGCTCCATGTCGAACGGTCGATGGGCAGATCGTGCGCCGCTTCGGCGAAGCTTCCCGCTGCTTCGCACACGCGGTCGAT
>NZ_JBQCDN010000320.1:0-16228 GCF_051961175.1 Trinickia sp.
GTGCGTCTTTTCGATGCACGCGTTTCGCCCGGTCCACTCCAATAAACGTTGATTCAGCACCGGCAAGGGGAAGCACAATGAAACGTCGTAGCTTGTTGAAGCTCGGTTCGCTCTCCGGCGCGCTTGCGCTGGCAGGGCAAGCGCCATTCGCACGCGCGGAGTCGTCCAGCGGGCCGATCAAAGTCGGCATCTTGCATTCGCTCTCGGGCACGATGGCGATTTCGGAGACGTCGCTCAAAGACACGGCTCTCATGACAATCGCCGATATCAACAAGAACGGCGGCGTCATGGGCCGCCAGATTCAACCGGTCGTCGTCGACCCGGCCTCGAATTGGCCGCTCTTCGCCGAAAAGGCTCGCCAACTCCTGACGCAAGACAAGGTGGCCTGCGTATTCGGCTGCTGGACCTCCGTCTCGCGCAAATCCGTGCTGCCTGTATTCGAGGAACTGAACGGCCTGCTCTACTACCCCGTTCAATACGAAGGCGAAGAGATGTCGCGCAACGTCTTCTATACCGGCGCGGCGCCCAATCAACAGGCCATCCCCGCGGTCGAATATCTGATGAGCGCCGAGGGCGGCGGTGCCAAGCGCTTCTTCCTGCTCGGCACCGACTACGTCTACCCGCGCACGACGAACAAGATCCTGCGCGCATTCCTGCACGCCAAGGGCGTCAAGGACTCGGACATTCAAGAGGTCTACACGCCGTTCGGTCATAGCGACTATCAAACGATCGTCGCCAATATCAAGGCGTTCGCGCAAGGCGGCAAAACCACCGTCGTCTCGACCATCAACGGCGATTCGAACGTGCCGTTCTATAAAGAGCTCGGCAACCAGGGGATCAAGGCAACCGACACGCCTGTCGTCGCGTTCTCCGTCGGCGAAGAGGAATTGCGCGGCATCGATACGAAGCCGCTCGTCGGCCACCTCGCGGCCTGGAATTACTTCATGTCGGTCAAGGGCCCGTCCAATGCGAAATTCAAGTCGCAGTGGGCCGAATGGGTCAAATCGCAGAACCTGCCCGGCGGCAGCAAACGCGTGACGAACGATCCGATGGAAGCCACGTTCGTCGGCATTCATATGTGGAAGCAAGCCGTCGAGAAGGCGAAGAGCACCGATGTCGATAAGGTACGCGCGGCGATGATCGGGCAATCGGTGGCGGCACCCTCCGGATTCACTTTGTCCATGGACGGCAATCATCATCTGCACAAGCCCGTGATGATCGGCGAGATTCGCGGCGATGGCCAATTCAACATCGTGTGGAAGACGAAGGCGCCGGTTCGCGCTCAGCCTTGGAGCCCGTTTATCGCGGGCAACGAAAGCAAGCCCGACGTCGTCAGCTCGATCGGCGATTTCCTGCGCCGGCGACGCGTCGCCTGAGCGAGTGATCCGCTGAAGCGGATCCCGCTTCGTCACAGCATGGCCGCCAGACGCGTTGGTTCGCGTCTGCGGCCGCGCGCGGTTTCGCTTCCGAGGCTTCCAGGGCTCTTCCATTCATGAATCGATCCTTACGCCGGTTTGCACTCGCCATCTCGCTGGGGTGCTCGCTCGCCACTTGTGCCACGTCTTCGGCATTCGCCGTGACATCAACCGATATCGCCGCGCTGGCCGGCGACGACTTCGATGCGAAGGCAACCGCCATCGACACGCTCGCCGCTCAGCCCGATGCGGCCGCCCTCGCTTTGCTCGGTGCGCTGGCCGACGGCCGCGCGTTGGCCACGGACGCGGGCGCACTGCTGATCGAGCAGAACGACGGCGATACGCAAGCGCGCGATGCGCTTTCAGGGCAGCTTGTTGCGGTCGGCGATGCGCAACCCGTCACGCTCAACAATCTGCTGCGCAGCAAGATCGCGCATGCGCTCGCGGGTGCGCAATTGGCATCCCCCGATATAGAGGTACGAAAAAAAGCCGCCGATCTATTGCTGGCGAATCCCGATCCTTCGATGAAGCCAGTCATTGAAGCCGCGCGCGCGAAGGAAACCGATCCGGCGCTCAAGCGCCGTCTCGATGTGCTCTGGGCCACAACTGCCATCAACGATCGAGATGCGGCGAAGCGCCTCGAAGCCGTTGAATTGGTGGCCGCGCGCGGCGATCTGGATCTCTCGCCGCTGCTGCGGCCCCTCGTCGCCAAGCGCGCCGACGGCGCGTTCAATGAGCCCGATCCCCGCGTTCGCGCCGCCGCGCAACGCGGCATCGACGCACTCGATGCCATCGAACGCAACAGCCGGATCGCCGGCACGCTCTTCGCCGGCATCTCGCTCGGTAGCGTATTGCTGCTCGCGGCGCTGGGGCTCGCCATCACCTACGGCGTCATCGGCGTCATCAACATGGCGCACGGCGAATTCCTCATGATTGGCGCCTATGCCACCTACCTCGTGCAAAACGCCTTTCGACACTACGCACCGGGCGCATTCGACTGGTACCCGCTCGCCGCCGTGCCAGCATCGTTCATCGCGGCGGCGCTCGTCGGCATTGCGCTGGAGCGATTGGTGCTCAAGCGCCTCTATGGCCGGCCGCTCGAAACATTGCTCACCACCTTCGGCGCCAGCCTCGTATTGATGCAAGCGACGCGCACGCTCTTCGGCGCGCAAAACGTCGAAGTCACCAATCCGGGGTGGATGACGGGTGGCGTTGCCGTCATGCAAAACCTGATCCTCCCGTACAACCGGATCGCCATTCTCGCGTTCTCGCTGGCCGTCGTCGCCATCGCCTGGGCCGTACTGACACGCACGCGGCTCGGGCTCTTTGTGCGCGCCGTCACGCAAAATCGCGGCATGGCAGCTTGCGTCGGCGTCAAAACCGCATTCGTCGATACCTACGCCTTCGCTTTCGGCGCGGGCATTGCCGGCCTCGGCGGCTGCGCCCTGTCGCAGATCGGCAACGTCGGCCCCGATCTGGGCCAAACCTATATCGTCGATTCGTTCATGGCCGTCGTGCTCGGCGGTGTCGGGCAGTTGGCCGGCACCGTGCTCGGCAGCTTCGGGCTCGGCATTCTGACCAAGGCAGTCGAACCGTTCTCGGGCGCCGTCCTCGCGAAAATCGCCGTCCTCGTGTTGATCGTGCTGTTCATTCAAAAGCGTCCGCAGGGCTTGTTCGCTCTGAAAGGTCGTAGCGCATGAGGCCCACGATGCCTACTTTCACGCCCTCGGCCGCGGGTTCGCAGGCGCCGCTGTCCTCCGCCGATGCCGCCCGCGATTTGTCGCACGAGCCGCATCGTCCCGATGCCGCTCGCACCGCCTCGCCTCGTCAAACGGTTGGGCCGTGGCTTGCATTGCCCGAGCGGCGCCCGTTGATGTCGCGCCCCGCATGGACCGCACTCCTCGCGCTCGTGCTGGCCGTCGGCCTTGGCGCCCCGATCGCCGCACTCGTGCTGCCCGAATCGAGCACCTTTCATCTGTCCGCCTATGCACTGACGATCGGCGGCAAGTTCATGTGCTACGCGATCGCGGCGCTCGCACTCGATCTCGTCTGGGGCTATTGCGGCATCTTGAGTTTGGGCCATGGCCTGTTTTTCGCGCTCGGCGGCTATGGGATCGGCATGTATCTCATGCGCTCGATCGGGCACGACGGCGTCTATGGCAGCGATTTGCCCGACTTCATGGTGTTTCTGAACTGGCACGCCCTCCCCTGGTTCTGGCATGGCACCGAACATCTTTGGTATGCGCTGGCGCTCGTATTGGTCGTGCCCGCATTGCTTGCCTGGACGTTCGGCTTCTTTGCGTTCCGCTCCCGTGTGCAAGGCGTCTATCTATCGATCATCACGCAGGCCCTCACGTACGCGGCGATGCTGCTCTTCTATCGCAACGAAACGGGCTTCGGCGGCAATAACGGCTTCACCGATTTCAAGCGCATCGCGGGATTTTCGATCACGCATCCCTATACGCGCGTCACGCTCTTCTTGCTGACGTTCGCCGCGCTCGTGCTCGCCTTCGTCGCCGCACGCGCGATCGTCACCTCGAAGCTGGGCCGCATCGTCACAGCCATGCGCGACAGCGAAACGCGCTTGATGTTTCTCGGCTATAGCCCGCTCGCCTACAAGCTGTTCGTCTGGACCCTCTCGGCCATGCTCTGCGCGATCGCCGGTGCGTTGTACGTGCCGCAAGTCGGCATCATCAATCCCAACGAGATGTCGCCGGCCAGCTCGATCGAAATGGCGATCTGGGTGGCCGTCGGCGGCCGCGGCACGCTGCTCGGGCCGATCGCCGGGGCCTTCACCGTCAATGCGGCGCGCAGCGTATTTACGGCCTATCTTCCCGAGTACTGGCTCTTCTTCCTCGGTGCGTTGTTCGTCGTCGTGCCGTTGGCACTGCCGCGCGGGCTCGCCGGTTTGGCAGCCACGCTCTTTGCAAGGAGCGCGCGCAAATGACGATGATCGGCATTCCTGATGAAACCGCCGTGCGTAACGATCCGCCGGCAGGGGACGCGCCCATGGCGCATCTGGTGACGCCAGGCGCTATCGACGTGACGCACGGCACGATCCTGTATCTGGAGGACGTGACGGTGAGCTTCGACGGATTCCGCGCGCTGAACAGCCTGTCGCTGACGCTCGATGCCGGCGAATTACGCTGCGTGATCGGGCCGAACGGCGCGGGCAAGACGACGATGATGGACGTCATCACGGGCCGCACACGCCCCGATCAAGGCCGCGTGTTCCTCGGCCAGACCCTCGATCTCACCCGCATGGATGAGCCATCGATCGCACAGGCCGGCATCGGCCGCAAGTTCCAGAAGCCGACCGTCTTCGAGCAGCTTCCCGTTTGGGAAAACCTCGAACTCGCGATGAAGGCCGACAAGCGCTGGTATGCCACCTTGCGTGCACGGCTCACGGGCACCGCGCTGGCGCGAATCGAAGAAACGCTTGCCACGATCGGCCTCGAAGAAGAAGCTTGGCGAGCCGCCGCCGAACTGTCGCACGGGCAGAAGCAGCGCCTCGAGATCGGCATGTTGCTGATGCAGCAGCCGGCGTTGCTGTTACTCGACGAGCCCGCGGCCGGCATGACCGATGACGAGACCATGGCGCTCGCCGCGTTGCTCGACCGGCTGCGCGGCACGTGTTCGATGATCGTCGTCGAACACGATATGGAATTTGTCGCCGCGCTCGCCGGTGAGCATGGCCGCGTCACCGTCATGGCGGAAGGCCGCGTCCTTGCGCAAGGCACGCTCGACGAAGTGAAGCGCGACGAAGCCGTCATCGAATCGTATCTCGGCCGCTGAGCGGATCGACCCTCCCTCAACACCCGACCCGCCCCCCAGGACAGCTCGATGCTCGACGTGACCGGACTCAATCAGTTTTACGGCGGCAGCCATATCTTGCGCGACGTCACGATGCACGTGCCGCAAGGTTCGCTGACCGTCCTGCTCGGCCGCAACGGCGTCGGCAAGACGACGTTGATGCGCTGCCTCATGGGTGTCGTGCGCGCTAAAAGCGGCACGATCGCCTGGCGCGGGCAGACGCTCGATGCACTGGCGCCGCCGGCACGCGTGGCGCGCGGCATCGCCTACGTTCCGCAAGGCCGAGAGATTTTTGCGCGCCTGACCGTCGAAGAAAATCTGCTCGTCGGCGCGGCCAGCAAGCGTGGCGTCTCACAGGTGCCGGAGCGCATCTATACGCTCTTTCCGGTGCTCGAACAGATGCGCAAGCGCCGAGGCGGGGATTTGTCGGGCGGACAACAGCAGCAGCTCGCGATCGGCCGTGCATTGATGAGCGAGCCCAGCCTCTTGATCCTCGACGAACCGACCGAAGGTATCCAGCCTTCGATCATTCAGGAGATCGGCAGAACACTGCGCAAGCTCGTCGACGAAACGGGCATGACGGTGCTGCTCGTCGAGCAATACTATGACTTCGCCAAGGCACTCGCCGATCACTACTGGGTCATGCGGCGCGGAGAGATCGTCGCGGGCGGCGCCGGCAGCGACATGGATGCGCATGGCATTCGCGAGATGATCGCCGTCTGACGTGGCCGGTGCTATGCTCGCCTCCATTCTCATGCGCGTGTCCCGCACGCCCGACGCTTTTCATGTCTTCTTACGTATCCGACGTTCAAACGCCCGTCATGGCTGCACCCGATGCCGAGCGTGGCTCCGGCAGTCCCGACGGCTGGCAAGCGAGCCTCGCGCTCGGTTTCGGCCGGCATGGCGCGCGCACCACGCTGACGCATCGCTTGCACAAAGGGCCGCTACGCGTGCAAAAGCCGCTCTACCCCGAGGGCGAAGCGATCTGCCATGCCGTGATCGTCCATCCGCCCGGTGGGATCGCCGGCGGCGACGCGTTGACGCTGGACGTGTCGCTGGGCGCGGGCACGCATGCCGTGCTGACCACCCCCGGCGCGGCAAAGTGGTACAAGTCGAACGGGCGCCTCGCACGCCAGCGGATCGATATCGCCCTGGCCGCCGATGCGAAGCTCGATTGGTTGCCGCAGAACAATATCGTGTTCGACGGCGCACGCATGGCGCTCGACTTCACGTTGGCGCTGGCCGAAGGTGCGACGGCCATCGGCTGGGATGCGACGCAGTTGGGCCGCATCGCCGCGGGCGAGCAGTGGCGTGCCGGCGCGCTGTCGAGCACGGCTCGTATCGTGGGCGAATCGGGCAATCTGCTTTGGTTCGAGCATGCCGAGCTGACCGCCGACGATGCGCTTCGTCTCGCGCGCCAGGGGCTCGGCGGATATCCCGCTTACGGGACGCTCTGGGCCGTGAGCCCCGCTTGCGACGACACCCTCGCCGAAACACTGACGCAACGATTGACGTTCGACGAAGGCCTGCGGGCGGGGGCCTCCTGCGTGACGCCGGGCGTACTCGTCGTGCGGGCGCTGGCGCACTCCATGGAGGCGCTGCAGCACATGCTCATGCAGTGCTGGGAGACGCTGCGCCCGATCGTGCACGGCGTGGATGCACGCGCGCTGCGGCTATGGAGTACCTGATCCGATCGCACTTGTCCGATATGCCTTGTATCGCCAAGCGGCTCGCCGTTGTCGAGGACTCCGTAAAGTCCGACAGGAAACGTTCCCGCGCACGGCAAGCCGGTGCTACGATAAGCGCGCTTCGGCCCTGCAGGAATGGCCCCGAACGGATGGCCGTCCCCTCTTTCTTCGATATTACGTGTGAGCGCCGCGCGCCATGAAACTGACGCCCCGAGAAAAAGACAAGCTGCTGGTGTTCACCGCCGCCTTGCTTGCCGAACGACGCCGCGCACGCGGCTTGAAGCTGAACCATCCCGAAGCGGTTGCCTTCATTTCCGCCGCACTGATGGAAGCGGCGCGCGACGGCAAGACCGTAGCCGAAGTCATGCACTACGGCACGACGTTGCTCACGCGCGACGACGTCATGGAAGGCGTGCCCGAAATGATTCCCGAGATTCAAATCGAGGCGACGTTCCCGGACGGCACGAAGCTCGTCACGGTTCACCATCCGATTCCCTAAAGCGACGCCCATCATGATCCCCGGCGAAATCCTGACCGAAGACGGCGACATCGAACTGAACGCGGGCCGCGAGACGCGCACGCTCACCGTCGCCAATACCGGCGACCGCCCCGTGCAAATCGGCTCCCACTATCATTTTTACGAAGCCAACACGGCCTTGTCCTTCGATCGCGAGCAGGCGCGCGGCTTTCGGCTGAACATCGCCGCCGGCACCGCCGTGCGCTTCGAGCCCGGGCAATCGCGCACGGTCGAGCTGGTCGCACTGGCGGGCGCACGCGTCGTCTACGGCTTCAACGGCAAGGTCATGGGGCCGCTCTGAGCGTCCCCCGCACGGCGTCAAAGATCAATATTCAGGACACCCAATCGTCATGACAGCACGCATCAGCCGCCGCGCCTACGCGGAAATGTTCGGACCGACGACGGGCGACCGCATTCGGCTTGCCGATACCGAACTCACGATCGAAATCGAGCGCGACTTCACCATCTACGGAGAAGAAGTGAAGTTCGGCGGCGGCAAGGTCATCCGCGACGGCATGGGGCAATCGCAGCGCAACGCGCGCGATGTGGCCGATACCGTCGTGACGAACGCGGTGATTCTCGATCACTGGGGCATCGTCAAAGCCGATATCGCGATCAAGAACGGGCGCATCGCCGCGATCGGCAAAGCGGGCAACCCCGATATTCAACCGGGCGTGACCATTGCCATCGGCGCAGCCACCGAAATCATCGCGGGCGAGGGATTGATCGTCACGGCGGGCGGTGTCGACACGCACATCCACTTCATCTGCCCGCAGCAGATCGAAGAAGCACTGGCTTCGGGCGTCACGACGATGCTCGGCGGCGGCACGGGACCGGCGACGGGCACCAACGCGACGACGTGTACGCCGGGCCCGTGGCATCCCGAGCGGATGCTGCAGGCCGCCGATGGCTGGCCGATGAATCTCGGCTTCCTCGGCAAAGGCAACACGAGCTTGCCCGAACCGCTTACCGAGCAGATCGCCGCTGGCGCCATCGGCCTGAAACTGCATGAGGATTGGGGCTCGACGCCGGCTGCCATCGACAATTGTCTGACCGTGGCCGATGCCACCGATACGCAGGTGGCGATCCACACCGATACATTGAACGAAGCGGGGTTCGTCGAAGCGACAGTGGCGGCCTTCAAAGGGCGCACGATTCATACGTATCACACGGAAGGCGCCGGCGGCGGCCACGCACCCGACATCATCAAGGTATGCGGCGAGGCGAACGTGCTGCCCTCGTCGACGAACCCGACCCGCCCGTACACGATCAACACGCTCGACGAACATCTCGACATGCTGATGGTGTGCCATCACCTCGATGCGTCGATTGCTGAAGATCTCGCATTCGCCGAATCGCGCATCCGCCGCGAGACGATCGCAGCCGAAGACATCCTGCACGATCTCGGCGCGCTTTCGATGCTCTCGTCGGATTCACAGGCCATGGGGCGCGTGGGTGAAGTCGTCATCCGCACATGGCAAACCGCGCACAAGATGAAGGTGCAGCGGGGCGCGCTGCCGCAGGATAGCAGCCGCAACGACAACTTTCGGGCGAAGCGCTACGTCGCGAAATACACGATCAATCCGGCGCTCACGCACGGGATCGCGCATGAAGTCGGTTCGATCGAAGCGGGCAAGTGGGCCGATCTGGTGTTTTGGGAGCCTGCGTTCTTCGGCGTGAAGCCCACGCTGATTCTCAAGGGTGGCATGATCGCGCTGGCGCAAATGGGTGATCCGAATGCGTCGATTCCGACACCGCAGCCCGTGCACTATCGCGAGATGTTCGCGACGCGCGGTGCGGCGCTGGCGCGCACCTCGCTGACGTTCGTCTCGCAGATGGCGGCCGATGCGGGGATCGCCGAGCGCTATGGGCTCCAAAAGCGCGTCGTGCCCGTGCGCGGTTGCCGCAACGTCACCAAGGCGGATATGGTTCACAACGCGTGGCAGCCTTCGATCAGCGTCGATCCGGAAACGTACGAGGTCGTGGCCGACGGCCAATTGCTGACCTGCGAGCCGGCCGCGGTGCTGCCGATGGCGCAGCGGTATTTTCTGTTTTGAATTTTTGAATTTTCGAATTTCAGAACGAGTGCTCACCGAGCGGATGCTTAGGCCTGCTTAGGGATCCTTCCGTTCTCCGAATCATTTTCCGATGCGAACGATCGACAAACGAATTGCCCCTCCCGCGAAGCTCGCGGCTTCCCTCGTCGCGCGCGCGCCTACCCTCACGCTTGCCTACGGCGCGCGCTGCAAGAGCCGGTTTGCCGCCACGCTCGATACGGGCGAAGAAGTCGGGCTCGTCATGCCGCGCGGGACGATCCTCGCGGATGGCGATGTGCTCGTGGCCGAGGATGGCGCGCTCGTGCGCGTGATCGCCGCGGCCGAATCGGTGCTCGTCGTGCGCGCGCCCGACACGTTGACGCTCACGCGCGCTGCCTATCACCTTGGCAATCGCCATACGCCGGTGGAAATCGGCGTCGACTACTTGAAACTCGAGGCGGACCCTGTGCTCGAAGCGATGCTGACGCGCTTGGGTGCGCGGGTGGAGCGGGCGACGCTGCCGTTTCAACCGGAGGCCGGTGCCTACGGCGGCGGTCATCGCCACGGCCACGACGAGACGTTCGCCGAAGACTACGCGCTCGCGCAGCAGGTGTTCGAGCAACATCACGGCCATCAGCATGATGACGGGCACGGGCATACGCATGGGCAGGAACATACGCACGGGCACGGGCACAAGCATACGCATGGGCATGAGTGCGGGCATGGACACCACCACGCGCATGACCATGACCATGACCATGACCATGACCATCGGCATGGGCATGGGCATGAGCACGATCACAGCCACGACGGCTGCAACAGCTGCGGGCACGATCACCCTCACTCGCACTGAACCCATGCGCATTGCCGAACTGACGGCCCTCTTGCACCTCGCCTCTCCGGCTTTGCCGATCGGCGCGTTCAGCTATTCGCAAGGGCTGGAAGCGGCGGTCGAAGCGCAATGGATCGGCGATGGGGATACCGCGCGTGCGTGGATCGAAGACGGGTTGCTGCATGTCCTCGCACGCGGCGAGTTGCCGTTCATCGCACATCAATTCGCACGCTGGGAGCGGCATGACGCCGATGCGCTCGCTGCGGCCGACGCGCAATTCCTGGCGAGCCGTGAAGCCTCAGAGCTGCGGCGCGAAACCGAGCAGATGGGATGGTCGCTGAAGCAGCTTGCGTTGTCGCTCGAATGGGGAGAGACGGCACGGCGCGCCACGCTCGATTCGCTGACACCGCTCTCGCAGCCGACGGCGTTCGCTTTCGCGGCCTGGACGCATGAGGTAACGATAGACGCCGCGCTGGCTGCCTATGCGTTCGCCTGGGCCGAGAATCAGGTAGCGGCGGCCATCAAAGCCGTGCCCCTCGGCCAGCTCGCCGGACAGCGTATTTTGGTGGCGGCGCGGGCAGTGATCGACGAAGCAGTCGCGTGCGCACTCGCCACGCCGCCCGAGCGCATCAACACATTCTCGCCCCTGCTGGGCGTGCTTTCCGCGCGGCACGAGGCGCAGTATTCGCGCCTTTTCCGTTCGTAAGTCAAGTTGGCTTGAATTGAATTGAATTGAATGGATTCGTAAGGAAATCGACCGATGAGAACCAAGAAGTTGCCGCCGCTACGCGTCGGTGTAGGCGGCCCCGTCGGCTCAGGCAAGACGACGCTGCTCGAGATGCTGTGTAAAGCCATGCGTGATCGCTACGATCTCGTCGCCATCACGAACGACATCTATACGAAGGAAGATCAGCGGCTGTTGACGGTAGCCGGCGCGCTCGCCCCCGAACGGATCATGGGCGTCGAAACGGGCGGCTGCCCGCATACGGCGATTCGCGAAGACGCCTCGATCAACCTCGAAGCCGTCGATCGGATGCTGAAGCGGTTTCCGGATGCGGACATCGTCTTTATCGAATCGGGCGGCGACAACCTCGCAGCGACGTTCAGCCCCGAGTTGTCGGATTTGACGATCTACGTCATCGACGTGGCCGGCGGCGAGAAGATCCCGCGCAAGGGCGGCCCTGGCATTACGAAGTCGGATCTGCTCGTCATCAACAAGACCGACCTGGCCCCGCACGTAGGCGCCAATCTCGACATCATGGCCGCCGATGCGAAGACGATGCGCGGCGAGCGTCCGTTCGTCATGTGCAATCTGAAGACGCAAAGCGGGTTGGCGGAAGTCATTGCCTTCATCGAGCGCAAGGGGTTATTCGCCAGCTAGCGCGGGGAAGCCCGCGCTGTGGCCTCACAGCCTGCGCCACCCCCTCGCTGTCTCATTCCGACGCGTAATGCTAGACTCCTGCGCACATCAACAGCGCCACCCGTCACTTCGGCGGTAGGCCGCGCAAGATCTCGCATATCGACCATGAGCCATTCGCAGAAACGCGTCGCAGTCCTTCTACATATCGTCGGCTTCAATAAGGGGGGCATCGAATCGGCGCTCATGCAGTGGCTCCGGATCTTCGACCGTGACCGCTTCGACGTCACGCTTTCCGTGATGTTTTCTTCGCCGTCATTCGAGCACCATTTTCGCGCGCGGGTGCCGGCCGACGTCAAAGTGGAAGTCCTCGCCGATCGCGCGTGGCTCACCCGGCTCGAAGCGCGCCGCTACGCCGGCCGCCTGGGCAAGGTCGGGCGCGTCTGCCGCGACGTATTCAATACCGCGGCGGTCCACCCCTATGTGCGCAGGCGTCTTGCCGCCCTCGTACGCCGGCATGATGTGCTGATCGACTTCGATATGTCGCTGCGCCGATGGGTGCGCGATTTCGACATTGCTTCAGTGGCGGTCAGCCATTTCAGCTTCAACGCCCGCTTCGGCCATCGCCCGCGCAAAGTGCGCCGCTTGTCGCGCCAATTGCGCGACTACGACCGCGTGATCGCGCTGAACCAGCAAATGGCCGACGAGGCACCGCTCCTGTTCGGTCACGATCTGCCGCCTCCGTTTCTGCTGCCGAACGCGATCGACGTCGACGCTATCCGCGCGCGCGCGAATGAACCCACCGCACCGGGCAGCCCGGTGGCGGCGCCCTATATCGTCTCGGTGGCGCGCCTCGATGAGCTCCAGAAGGATCACCGGACCTTGCTCCATGCCTACGCCCGGCTGCTGCAAGAGAAGCCCATCGCCGAACACCTCGTCATTGTCGGCGACGGCGCCTTCCGGCAAGAACTCGAAGCGTGCGCGGGATCGCTCGGGATCGCCGAACGCACGCATTTCCTTGGGCACGTCGACAACCCCCATGCACTGATCGCCGGCGCCAGCCTGTTTATCCTCAGTTCTCGCAACGAGGGCCTGCCGATGGGCCTGCTCGAAGCGCTCGCGCACGGCAAGCCGATCGTTTCGACGGACTGCCCGACCGGCCCGCGAGACATTCTCGACCACGGGCGCGCCGGTATCCTCGTGCCCATCGGCGACGTACAGACCATGGCGGATGCCATGGGACGGATTCTCACCAG
Source organism: Trinickia sp. (assembly GCF_051961175.1). Classification (GTDB taxonomy): domain Bacteria; phylum Pseudomonadota; class Gammaproteobacteria; order Burkholderiales; family Burkholderiaceae; genus Trinickia. The sequence goes on from NZ_JBQCDN010000320.1 coordinate 12,915, forward strand.
CGAGCCGCTGCGTGAAGCGATGGGGGCAACAGCCCGCGCTCGCGCGCAGCACTATGGCATCGACGCGAGCAAAGACAGGCTGGCGGCTTGTCTCGGCAACGTCTTGAAGGCCCGCCACCACCCGAAGGCGGCGTTGGTGCTCGAACGTATTCCCAGTCCCAGCTGAGCATCGACGGGTAAGCCCCGCCGGCTAAGCCTCCGGCTGCGGCAGCAACGCTTCGAGCACCGCCACCGTTCGGCCCGTCGCCCCCCGGTGGCGCGCGGCGAAGGCCGATGCCGCTGCGGCCATTGCCACCCGCCGCGACTTATCGGCAAACAGCTCGCCGAGCACACGCGCCAGATCGGCCGGATCGGCCACTTGCACGGCGGCACCGGCGGCAACGGCGTCGGCCGTCGCCTGCGAGAAGTTGAACACGTGCGGTCCAATCAGCACTGGCACTCCCACCGCACAGGCTTCGATCAGATTCTGCCCGCCGAGCGGCAACAGGCTGCCGCCGATGAAGGCGATATCCGAGGCCGCGTAATACGCCCCGAGCTCACCCATCGAATCGCCGAGCAGTACCTTCACATCGCGCGGCAACGGCGCTGAGGCAACGGATCCCGCCGCCGCGGCGGCCTGCGGTGCCCCACTCCACACCGAGCGCCGCATCGCATACAGCCCGCGCCGCTCGATCAGCGCAGCGACTTCGTCGAAACGATGCGGATGACGCGGCACGAGGATCAGCAAGGCATCGTCAAGCCCCAATGCCGCGAACGCATCGAGCACGAGCGCTTCCTCGCCTTCCCGCGTACTCGCCGCCACCCAGACAGGGCGCGAGCCGATCGCTGCGCGCCACGCCCGGCCGCGCGCGACGATGTCGGGCGGGGTGGCCATATCGAATTTCAGATTGCCGAGCACGGCGACGTTGCGCGCCCCGAGCGCCGTCAGCCGCTCCCCATCGGACGGGCTCTGGGCGAGCACACGCGTAAAGCCACCGAATACCTCGCGCCCGGCCGAGCCAAAGCGGGCCGCGCGCTTGAACGAGCGCGCCGACATCCGTGCGTTCGTCAAGACGAGCGGGACATCGGCTGCGCGGCATTCGTCGATCAGCGTCGGCCAGACTTCCGTTTCCATGACGATGCCCAACGACGGACGCCATGCGCGCAAAAAACGCCGCACCGCGTGCGGCAAGTCATACGGCAAGTAGCAGCGCAGGACGCGATCGCCGAACAACTGCACACCGGTGGCACGCCCGCTCGGCGTCATGTGCGTGACGAGCAGCCGCGCGTCGGGCCGCGCCTGCATCAGCGCCGCGATCAGCGGCTGTGCCGCGCGCGTCTCGCCCACCGACACCGCGTGCACCCAGATCAGCGGAGCATCATCCTCCGGCATCCGGCCACGCGCAAAACCGAAACGCTCGCCGATATGCTCGCGATAGCCGCGCTCGCGGCGCGACCGGATCATGAGTCGCAACACGGCCAGCGGCGCAACGATCCACCACAACGCGCGATAAACGGCCCTCAGCATCGGCATCAAACCAGCGCGCGGCCTTCCAGCCGCTCGAGGATGCCGAGCGGCGCGCACTCGGGCTGTACCATGGCGCGCACCGGCAGGAAAAACGTCTGCTCGAGCATGAATTGGCCCGACATCGCGGCATGCGATGTCTGATCGGAGAAGCAGATCCACGCGCTGCCGGGCGGGAACGGGATGGTCTCTTGCTGACACGTCTTTTGATAGTCGAGGTCAGCCTTCATGCGGTCGTGCAGGTTCAGCATCAAATGATCGTATGCACTGCGCGGCGATTTCGTGATGTGCAGCGCATTGAGCAGCCACGCGGAACCGGGCAGTTGCCGCTTGATGTTCGGCAAGAAGCGCCGGGCCACCTGCTCGAACGGCTCGCCCACGCGCCACACGCGCGGCTCGCCGTGCGGATTGACGTTCGCGAAGACGCGCAGGATCCGCTCGCCCCGGTTCGGCCGGGACGGGAATGCATCGACATGCAGCCGGCTGTCGTCCTTGCGCCAGGACGTGTGCCGCGTTTCCACGCGCAAGAGGCGCAGGCTCGTGGGCGCGGGCCGCAACGCATCCCCATATTCCGGCACCAGGTGATCGATGAGCAGGCGGGCCTGCGTCTGATAGCGGGCGACGAGCGCGCGCACGGCCGACTGCGTCACCGCATCGCCGGCCACGCCGTGCAACGCACCGCCGCGCGGATCGAGGCTGATGTTCTTGCGATTCGGATCGGCGAGGGCCGGATCGAGCAGCGCCGTCTCCCCGCCTTCGATCGCAAAGCGCAGGTTGGGGAAGAACAGGACCTTGCCCGTTTCCAGCGCGACACGCAGCGTATCGCGCGTGACGGACAAGTCCGAGGCCGACCAGTCCGTGCAGTTCACTTCGAGGATTTGCGATTCTTTCATGTCGGCCTAAGCGCGTGCGGTTACAGCAGGCCGAATCCGGCCAGCGCGGTCTTGACTTGCTGCAGCGTCGGCGGATCGCCGGCGGTGCCGAGATTGACGACGCGGGGCGACCAATAGCCGCCCGTGCGCCATGCGGTCGCGAAATTGTACAACTCGACCGTGGGACGCTTCAGCGCCGCGGCAATATGCACCAAACCCGTATCGACACCCACCGTCGCCGCCGCGGCATCGAGCAGGCCGACAACAGCCGGCAACGACAGGCGCGGTGGCACGATCGCCGCTGCGCCGAATTCCTTGGCCAGGCGCTCGCTCGTCGCGCGCTCCGCTTCGCTGCCCCAGGGCAGCACGAGCGAGGCGCCGCGCGCCACCAAGGCACGGCCGAGCTCGATCCACGACGCATTGGGCCATTGTTTATCCGCGCGGGACGTCGCATGCACCAGCACGACATAGGGCACGGGCAGATTCAGCCCCATCTGCGCCAACGCGAGCGCGGCGCGCGACGTATCGAGGCCAAACTCGATCTCGTCGGTCGGCTGCGGAGCCGGTGCACCGATCGCCTGAGCGACGAGCTGGCGCGTGCGTTCGACGACATGCGTGCGCGGCTCGATCGCCACGCGCTGGTCGTAGAAGAAGCGCACGGGCCATTCGTAGCCGGCGCCGTCCGTGCGATTGCCGAGCCCCGCGAGCGGCCCGCGGGCCCAGCTCGCCCCCCAGGCCGTCTTGATGAGCCCCTGGCAATCGATGACGAGATCGTAGTGCTCGGCCGCCAATGCATGCCGGAACGCCCTCACCTCACGCCATGTCGACGGAGAGAACGGCCGCGTGCGCCAGCGGCGCAACGGTAACGGACTCGCGCGGCGCAGGCCCAGCACCAGCGGGGCGATAACGGCGCACCATTCTTCGAAGCGCCACTCGAA
>NZ_JBQCDN010000321.1:0-4602 GCF_051961175.1 Trinickia sp.
GCGACGCCCAGTTGTTCCGCGACGATCTTCTTGACGCGCTGTTCGATGTTGTCCATTACCCCTCCGAGGGAAAAAGTTCAAAAATCCAAGTGCGCGCATTTTATCAGGTTTGCCTGCTCAAAAAAGCGCGCTCAAGGCATGGCTCCGCGCCCGCTTCGGAAGCACTCCGCTTCCACCGCCGGCGCGGATGTTAACCGATATTCGTTACGACATGAACATCCCACCGTTCACGTGCAGTGTCGTGCCGGTGATGTAGCTCGCTTGCGGCGAAGCCAGGAACGCGACGGCATGGCCGATATCTTCGGGGCTGCCGAGCCGGCCGAGCGGAATTTGCGCCTTCAGCGCTGACTGCTGCTCTTCCGGGAGCACCTTCGTCATGTCGGTATCGATAAAGCCCGGCGCGACGCAATTCACGGTGATATTACGGCTGCCGATTTCGCGTGCGAGCGCACGGGTCATGCCCGCCACGCCAGCCTTCGCCGCCGCGTAGTTCATCTGCCCCGGATTGCCGGCGGAACCCACAACGGACGTGATATTGATGATGCGGCCACCGCGCGCCTTCATCATCGGGCGCAAGACGGCGCGCGACAACCGGAAGACGGCCTTCAGATTCGTATCGATGACGGCATCCCACTCGTCGTCCTTCATACGCATCGCCAGTTGATCGCGCGTGATGCCCGCATTGTTGACGAGCACGTTCAGCGTGCCGAATTCCTTCACCAGCGAATCGATCAGCGCATCGACGGCCTGGACGTCGTTGACCTCGAGCACGACACCGCGTCCGGTCAGGCCCTCGGCGGCGAGCGCTTCGCTAATGCCGGCGGCGCCGGCTTCGCTCGTGGCCGTACCGATGACGGTCGCGCCCTGCCGCGCCAGCACGAGCGCGATGGCCCGGCCGATGCCGCGCGAAGCGCCCGTCACGAGCGCCACTTGTTTATCGAGAGCTTTTTCCATGTGATTCGGATGATCCATTGACAGACGATGTGCTCGCGGCAAACAAGCCCGAGCACCTGCGCGTGAGCCGTTAAGCTTTACGCACCCAGAAGCTTCAAGGTTTCGTCGAGCGATGCGGGATCGGCAATCGATACGCCTGCGAGATTGCCGTCGATCCGCTTGGTCAAACCCGTCAGCACTTTGCCCGGCCCGCATTCGACGACGTGCGTCACGCCGTCCTTCGCCATCGCCTGCACGCACTCGACCCAGCGCACGGCGCCCGCGGCTTGACGCACGAGCGCGTCCTTGATCGCTGCCGGCTCGGAAACCGTGGCGACATCGACGTTGTTGACGACGGGCACCTGCGGCACCTTCACTTCGACGCTCGCGAGATACTCGCGAAGCTGATCGGAAGCCGGTTTGAGCAGCGACGAGTGGAACGGCGCCGATACGGGCAACGGCAGCGCGCGCTTGGCGCCCTTCGCCTTGGCGAACTCGCACGCCTTCTCGACGGCCGCCGCGTGGCCCGCGATCACGACTTGCGCCGGCGCGTTGAAGTTGACCGCCTCGACGATGCCGCCGCTTTCGCGCGATGCTTCGCTGCAGACGGCTCGGACCGTGTCGTCATCGAGGCCGAGGATGGCCGCCATGCCGCCGACGCCTACGGGCACCGCGGTTTGCATGGCCTGCGCGCGGAAGCGCACGAGCGGCACGGCATCGCGAAAAGCCAACGCGCCCGCGGCGACGAGCGCCGTGTATTCGCCGAGACTGTGTCCGGCGAGCAGCGCGGGCACGGCACCGCCGGCCTCACGGAACGCGCGGTACATCGCATAGGCCGCCGTCAACATGACGGGTTGCGTGTTCGTCGTAAGATTCAGATCCTCGGCGGGCCCCTCTGCAATCAGCTTGCCGAGGTCCTGGCCGAGCGCGTCGGACGCTTCCTGGAGCGTTTCGCGCACGATCGGGTGATCGGCGAACGCATTGAGCATGCCGACCGACTGCGATCCTTGCCCAGGAAAAACGAACGCAAATTTCATATCGTCCTCAAATGTAAAGCGGTGTCTGCGCTGCGCGCATGCCGACCGGCCGGCGCTCGTCCGGCCGTACTGCTCTTGCGGCTATCGATCAATAACGGATGACGGACGCGCCCCAGGTGAAACCGCCGCCGACGCCTTCGATCAGCACGTTCTGACCGCGCTTGATGCGACCGTCGCGCACAGCGATATCGAACGCGAGCGGGATCGACGCGGCCGACGTATTGCCGTGCTCGCCCACCGTCACGACCATGCGCTCCTGCGGCACGCGCAGCTTGCGGCACGTGTGAGTCATGATACGGATATTGGCTTGGTGCGGAATTAGCCAATCGACCTGCTCGGGCGACATATCCGCCTTTTGAAGGGCCTCGACGGCCACTTTCTCGAGCACGTTGACGGCCAGCTTGAACACCGCCTGGCCATCCATATGCAGAAATGCGCTGCCCGCTACGACGCCGCCGTTGACATGGCCCGGCGTGCACAGGATGTCGGCATAGCTGCCGTCGGCGTGAAGCGCGCTCGCAAGCACGCCCGGCTCGTCCGATGCTTGCAGGATCACCGCGCCCGCGCCATCGCCGAACAACACACAGGTGGTGCGATCGTTGAAATCGAGAATGCGCGAGAAGGTTTCCGCGCCAACGATGAGCGCCGTCCGGTGCTGCCCGCTGCGAATCAATGCGTCGACGGTGGCCACCGCATAGGCGAAGCCCGAACAGACGGCCTGAATATCGAACGCCGCACCGCCGTTCTTGATCTGCAGCTTGTTTTGCAGCAGGCAAGCCGTGCTCGGAAACACGAAATCGGGCGTGGAGGTGGCGACGACGATGAGGTCAATCGTCTGCGGATCGATGTTCGCCGATTCGATCGCGCGCTGCGCGGCGGCGAGCGCCAGATCGCTTGTCGTGACGTGCGGCTCGGCGAAATGACGCGAGTGGATACCCGTGCGAGCGACGATCCATTCGTCGCTCGTCTCGATGCCTTGCTTGGCGAGGCGATCCGCGAGCGCTTGATTCGTGACACGGCCGGGCGGCAAATAGCTGCCGGTGCCAAGCACGCGGGAGTAGATAGTCGGTTGGGCCATTTATGCTTTCGAAGATACCGCGGCGTAGGGCTCGGCCGGACGGCCGGCGAGATTCGCGTGACCGGCGCCGCCCATATCCCGCGCTGCTTGCGCGAGCGGATCCGCATTCTCTTCCATCGCTCGCGCCAGGCGTTCCAGGACGCCATTTTTAACGGCATCATACCCGCGTTTGATGGCCCACTCAAACCCATAGGCATCGGCCGAGCCGTGGCTTTTGATCACGAGCCTACGCAGGCCGAGCAGCGCCGCGCCGTTGTACTGCCGGTAATCGAAGCGCTTCTTGAAGCGCATCAGCACAGGCATCGCGAGAATGGCCATCAACTTGGTGAACACCGAACGTCCGAATTCCTCGCGGATGGTCTCGGAGAGAATCTGCGCCAATCCTTCCGACGTCTTCAGCGCGACATTGCCGACGAAACCGTCGCAGACGATGATGTCCACCGTTCCCTTGAAGATGTCGTTGCCTTCGACGTTACCGCGGAAGTTGAGCGTGCTCGCGCGCAGCAGTTCGCCGGCGCGCTTGATCGTCTCGTTGCCCTTGATGACTTCCTCGCCGATATTGAGCAGCCCGATCGTCGGACGCTCTTTACCCTCGAGCGCCGAGACGAGCGCGTGCCCCATCTCCGCTAATTGCAGCAGATGCTGCGGTTCGCAATCGACGTTCGCGCCGAGATCGAGCATCATCGTGTAGCCGTGCGAGTTCGGCAGCGCCGAGGCGATGGCGGGGCGTTCGATGCCGGTGAGTGTCTTCAGCACGTAGCGGGACACGGCCATCAATGCGCCCGTGTTGCCTGCCGAAATGCATGCCTGCCCCACCCCGTCCTTGACGAGGTTGAGCGCGACGCGCATCGACGAATCCTTCTTTTTGCGCAACGCGACTTCGACAGGATCGTCCATCGCGACCACTTCGGACGCGGGCACGACCGTCAGCGCCGGCTCATCGAGCGCTTTGCATTTCTTCAGTTGAGCACGAATGGGGGCTTCGAGGCCGACGAGCATCAGTTGCGCATCGGCATGCGAACGAACGAAGCTGACGGCAGCGGGAACGGTCACGGACGGGCCGTGGTCGCCTCCCATGCAATCTATCGTGAGCTTTATGGTCATGGACTGCGACGAATTTCAGGCGCTATGCAAGGGACCGCGGCAAGCGCTCCGCATCGGACCGGAGCGCGCGACGCAGCACGAACTCCGGCCGACAGCGGAAACACCCACTGCGGCCGAGCGCGAAGCATGAGACCAGAGTAAGGGCTCTGCTTGCGGATGAAGCGCGTGCTGGCGCACCTTCGCCATCCGATCGCTGAAGCGCTAACGCTGATCGACGCAAAAAAGCGGCAGTTGAATGCCGCCTTTCGCTCGAACCGGGAAATGTCAAGCAAGCCGCTCGCCGCGCACAGGATCGCCCGATCGGACGAGCACCGCGCGCCGATGCGATTAGTCGTTCTTCGTCTTGACGACTTTCTTGCCGCGGTAGTAGCCGTTCGGGCTGATGTGGTGACGCATATGCACTTCACCCGTGCTCGGCTCGACTGCGAGCGGGGTCGTCGTCAGGAAATC
>NZ_JBQCDN010000322.1:0-5800 GCF_051961175.1 Trinickia sp.
CCTCGCTCGACCGCGGGCGCGTGACCGCGCTCGTGATGGCCGCGGGCGGTGCGACTTCGCACGCCGCGATCATCGCGCGCCAGATCGGCATTCCCGCGCTGGTTGCCGTCGGCGATGCGCTGCATGCGATCCCGGACGGCACGCAAGTCGTCGTCGATGCGAGCGCTGGCCGGATCGAATATGCGCCGACTGAGCTCGACGTCGAGCGTGCGCGCCTCGAACGCCAGCGTCTGGCCGGCGTGCGCGAAGCGAACCGCCGCACGTCGCAACAAGCGGCGGCCACGCACGATGGCCGCGCGATCGAAGTCGCTGCAAACATCGCGACGATCGACGATGCGCGCACCGCGATCGAGAACGGTGCCGATTCCGTGGGCTTGTTGCGCACGGAGCTCCTGTTTATCCATCGCGAATCGGCACCCACGATCGACGAGCATCGCGAAAGCTACCAGGCGATCGTCGAGGCGCTCGGGGGGCGGACGGCGATTATTCGCACGCTCGATGTCGGCGCCGACAAGGAAGTGCCGTATTTGACGTTGCCGCCGGAGACGAACCCGGCGCTGGGCTTGCGCGGCATCCGGCTTGCGCAAGTGCGGCCCGATCTGCTCGATGATCAACTGCGTGGGCTGATCGAGGTGCAGCCGCACGGCAGCGTTCGCATCCTGCTGCCGATGGTGACCGATGCAGCCGAGCTGCAGCGGGTGCGCAAACGTATCGACGATCTGGCCCACAGCTTGGGGCGGACGGATCCCGTTGAAGTGGGCGTGATGATCGAAGTGCCGTCGGCGGCCTTGCTGGCCGATCAACTTGCGCGCCACGCCGATTTTCTTTCGATCGGCACCAACGATTTGACGCAGTACACGCTCGCGATGGACCGCTGCCAAGCGGATCTGGCCGCGCAAGCCGACGGCTTACACCCGGCGGTGCTGCGCCTGATCGAGCAGACCACTCAAGGCGCCGCCAGGCACGGCAAGTGGGTGGGCGTATGCGGGGCACTCGCGGGCGATCCCGTGGCCGTGCCGCTGCTTGTGGGGCTGGGCGTGACCGAACTCTCGGTGGACCCGGTGGCGGTCCCCGGCATCAAGGCGCGTGTGCGTAACCTCGATTATCAGCTGTGCCGGCAGCGCGCGAGCGATTTGCTCGCGCTCGATTCGGCGCAGGCGGTAAGAGCAGCAAGCCGTGAAATCTGGCCGTTGGATTAGGTCTGGAATTCCTACTTATTAGGAATCCTAACTAATTATCGACCGGATTCGCACCTCGACCATAGACTAAAAGTATCAACGACGAGACAGACCAACTGGAGGATTCAATCAATGGATGCGAACCCATTCCTAAAGATACAGCGCCTAGGACGGGCGCTGATGCTGCCGATCGCGGTATTACCGGTTGCGGGTATCCTGCTCCGGCTCGGCCAGGCCGATGTCCTGAACATCAAGCTGATCGCCGACGCCGGCGGCACGATCTTCGATAATTTACCGCTGCTCTTCGCGATCGGCGTCGCGGTGGGTTTCGCAAAAGAAAACAACGGCGTGGCGGCGCTGGCGGGAGCGATCGGCTATCTGGTCGAGATCGCCGTGATGAAGGACATCAACGACAAGCTCAACATGGGGGTGCTCTCGGGCATCATCGCGGGCGTCGTCGCGGGGCTGCTGTACAACCGCTACAAAGACATCAAACTGCCCGACTACCTGGCGTTTTTCGGCGGCAAGCGGTTCGTGCCGATCATCACAGGGCTCGCGTGCGTCGTGCTCGGCGTCGTCTTCGGCTATGTGTGGCAACCCGTGCAACTGGCGATCGACGCCACGGGCCACTGGCTGACGACGGCGGGCGCGATCGGCGTGTTCGTCTACGGCACGTTGAATCGGCTGCTGCTCGTCACGGGGCTGCACCACATCATCAACTCGCTGGCGTGGTTCGTCTTCGGTACGTTCACCCCGCCGGGCGGCGGCGCGGCCGTGACGGGCGACCTGCATCGCTTCTTCGCCGGTGACCCGACTGCGGGCGGCTTCATGACGGGTTTTTTCCCGATCATGATGTTCGGTCTGCCGGCGGCGTGTCTGGCGATGTTCCATGAAGCGCCGAAGGAGCGCCGCGCGATGGTGGGCGGGCTGCTGCTCTCCATGGCACTGACGTCGTTTCTGACGGGCGTGACCGAGCCGGTCGAGTACACGTTCATGTTCCTTGCCCCCGTGCTCTATGTGATCCACGCGGTATTGACGGGGATCTCGCTGGCGATCTGCCAGGCGCTCGGCATTCACCTGGGTTTCACCTTCTCGGCCGGTGCGATCGACTACGTGCTCAATTACGGGTTGTCGACGAAGGGCTGGCTCGCGATTCCGATCGGCCTTGCGTATGGCGTCGTCTATTACGGGCTGTTTCGCTTCTTCATCCGCAAGTTCAACATGGCCACGCCGGGCCGCGAACCCGCGACGACCGAAGCGCAAGTCGAATCGTTCGCCGCGGGCGGTTACGTGGGGCCGGTCGCGGGTGGCGCCGGGGCGTCGCGCGCGGATCGCTATATCGCCGCGCTGGGCGGTGCGCAGAACCTGACGCTCGTCGATGCGTGCACGACGCGTCTGCGTTTGTCGGTAGTCGATGCCGAGAAGATTTCGGAGCCTGCGTTGAAAGCGGCGGGGGCGCGCGGCGTGCTCAAGCGCGACGCCCGTAACGTGCAAGTGGTGATCGGGCCCGAAGCCGACATGATCGCCGATGAAATGCGCGCCGTCATCGCTGGTGGCGGCTCGGGGGCGGCTCAAGCGGCGCCGGCTGCTGCAACGAAAGCGGCGGATGGCCAGACGGGCCCCCTCGATCCGGTCACGATGCGCTGGCTTGCCGTGTTCGGCGGTGCCACGAACGTCGCTGCGCTCGATCCCGTGGCAGCCACGCGGCTGCGCGTTGTCGTACGCGATCCGTCGGTCGTCGATCGTCAGCGGCTCGCGGCGCTCGACGTGGCCTGGGTGTCGGCCGATACGTTCCACATCGTCTGCGGACCGGCAGCACAGCGTTACGCGCAGCAACTCGCCACGCGTCTGCCGCCTGCGGGCAGTGCGTCGCCGCAGCCGGTTTGAGGGTGAGACCGAAGGCTTCTTAGGCCAACAGGCGTAGGCAGCACAGGGAGAAACGGCGCTCAGGCGCCGTTTCTTGTTTGCGTTGGCGGATGGCACGGCCGGACACGTAGCCTGCGCTCGTCATTCGCGGGGCACCAAAAGAAAATCCCGCCGAGCTGGGTGCGGCGGGATGGTGCGGGACACGGGCTGCGCAGCGCGCCGGCGAAGCGGCACGCCGAAATGGCTACTTGGCTTAGGCGTACTCCGCCAATGCCGTGCGCATTTTCTTCATCGCGCTGGCTTCGATCTGACGAATCCGCTCGGCCGATACGCCGAACTCATCCGCCAGCTCGTGCAGCGTGGAGCCGCCCGATCCGTCGTCCTCGACGTTGAGCCAGCGCGCTTCGATAATCCGGCGGCTGCGCGCATCGAGTGAATCCAGCGCTTGCGCAATACCATCCGTTTGCAGCCGATCGCTCTGGCGTGCGGCAATCACGGCCGTCGGCTCGCTGTGCGAATCCGCCAGGTAGGCGATCGGCGCGAACGACTCTTCGCCGTCTTCCACCTGCCCTTCGAGCGCGATATCGCCGCCCGACAGGCGCGTTTCCATCTCCGAGACTTCCTCGCGCTTGACGTTCAACTCCTTCGCCAAACCGTCGATTTCATCCGGCGTGAACGCGTGCAGGCCCTGCTTGTGGCTGCGCAGATTGAAGAACAGCTTGCGCTGCGCCTTGGTGGTGGCGACCTTCACCATGCGCCAGTTGCGCAGGATGTACTCGTGAATTTCCGCCTTGATCCAATGGATGGCATACGACACCAGGCGCACGTTTTGCTCAGGATCGAAGCGCTTCACGGCCTTCATCAGACCAATGTTGCCTTCCTGGATCAGATCGGCATGCGGCAAACCGTAACCCAGATAGTTGCGCGCAATCGACACCACGAGGCGCAGATGCGACAACACGAGCCGCCGCGCGGCTTCGAGGTTGCTATGCAGACGATAGTCGGTGGCGAGCTCGCGCTCTTCCTCGACGCTCAGCATCGGGATCCGGTTGACGGCCTGAATGTAGGCGTCGATGTTGCCGAGCTGCCCGGGCAGCATCGACGGCGAGAGCGCCAGAGCACCTGCTTGAGCGGCGTTGGCGGACGCCGGGCGCAGCGTGTTCGAGAGGGCCATAGCGTTGCTCACGTATGAAACTCCTTGTGAAACAAAAGACTGCTCAGTCACGAAGACAAACTCCACGCAGGATATTAGCACTCCCTTTTGCCGAGTGCTAAGCATTCGAGCCCGCTGTCGAGGCAAAGTTCCCTCGCCCCTATCAAATCGTGGGATCGATAGTTTATTTTACGGCCTTTGCCGGGCGGCCGTTGGCGGCGCAGCTGCACGCGGTTTGCCCAGCGTCGCTCGTCAATATGTTCGAATTGCAAACAATGTTTTGCGGGAAACGGTACCTTGGTGGAAGATTCTCACGAAGTAACATCATTCGGCCCTCAAGCCCTGTTTCGGCACGATCGACATGCAACCGCTCCTTGGAGTATCGGCATGAAAAAGAAGAACGATTTGATTCGGCTCAAAGCAACGGCGCGCGGAGCCCTGGCGTTCGCAGTGCTGTTGTGCGGCGCGGCGGCAGCCCAGGCTACCGAGTCGCCCGGTGCGTCGCAGGGCCAGCCGTACGGCGTCCAACTTGGGTATGGTGTCGCGCAACATAAGGTGAAGGGAGCCGACATCGGGTTCGTCTGGGACCCGGGTCTGAACTTCTGGGAGATGGGCGGCTGGCATTTTTCGCTGACGGGCGAGGCGCATCTGACCTATTTCCATACGAACGAAGGCGCCTTCCACAACAACGTCTATGCGATCGGTGCTCAGCCGATGCTGCGTTTCATCAAAGATGGCGGCGCCATTCGTCCATATATCGAGGCCGGCGCCGGTGTCCGCGTGCTTTCGCATCCGACGATCACGGATACGTACACGGTCTCGACGGCGTTCCAATTCATGGAAGTGGTCGGCATCGGCGCACAGTTTGGCACGCATCAGCAGTATCAGGCGGGCTGCCGCTTTCAGCACATCTCCAACGCCGGTATCAAAGAGCCGAATCCTGGTATAAATTTCACCCAGCTATACGTGCAGTACAACTTCTGACGCTGGCACCTTCGTGCCGGCTGCATGGGGAGCGGAGCGATGGCGGCAAAGGTGATCGAGGCGATTCGGGCGCTTGAGCGCGATCGGTTTCGCGCGATGGTGGACGGCGATGTCCCGTTGCTTAATCAGTTGCTTTCCGAGTGCGTGAGCTTCGTCCATACCAACGGCAAACGCGAGACGAAGCAGCAGTTTATCGATGCCATCTCCGCGGGCCATCGCCGCTACCGTCAGATCGAGGTGCAATCTCAGGATGTCGTGCCCGTCGGCCGCGATGCCTGCATCGTCACCGGGCGCGCGCTGCTCGAAATGGAAGCGAACAACGGCGCGTTGCTGTTCCCGATTGCCTACACGGCCATCCAAGCGCAAGAAGAGGGGCATTGGCGCCTGGTTGCCTGGCAGGCGACGCGCTGCGCGCTCGAGTAAAGCCGCGCCGCGCGCCGCAGGCACCCGTCCGCTTGTGACGGCGAGCGCCCGGTTACCTACCGGACAGGCATGTCCGGCTCAGTACGCCCAAGCAAGTACAGGAAGTCGTTCAAGCCGCGGCGGGTTCGTCCTCGCGTTCCTGATTCCATTGAAGCCGGTTCATGGCGCTCACGAGTGCATCGGCCGCCGCCGTGGC
>NZ_JBQCDN010000323.1:0-9935 GCF_051961175.1 Trinickia sp.
TGAATCGTGGGAGCGTGTTCTCCCAGCTTGTAGATCGGCACAATGTCTCCTTTGGCGGGCGGCGCGCGGCCGGTACAATGCCGCGGCATGGATGGGCGGGCGCGCGCGTGTCGAATCGCACATTGTAAACGGTCCGTCCCTGACTGGTGGCGGGCACGCCCGCGCCGCCATGTCGCTGCCGTCCCGTATCCCGCTACGTGCACTATGTCTCTATCGTTGAATCGCCCCGTATCCGGCCCTTTGTCCACCGGCAATTGCGCCTCGAACATGCGCCGCTTGGCGTTGGCGGCGTTGTGCGAACGCGAGCCGGAGGCGAAGGTCGCCGCGGTGAACGCATTGCGCGACGGCTACGCGGCCGGCGAAGCAGTCTGTTGGCCTGACGAGAACATCGAGGAACCACCGCTCGTGCCGGGCCGTCCTGCCAAGCCGGAACTCGTCGAACCGCGTTCGTTGCGCCACCGCGGCATGCAGACCGAAGAAGGGCGGGCCGTGCTGCTTCATGCAATCGCGCATATCGAGTTCAATGCGATCAATCTGGCGCTCGATGCAGTCTGGCGGTTCGCGGGCATGCCGGAGGCGTTTTACGCCGATTGGCTGCGTGTTGCCGCGGAAGAGGCGCATCACTTCGGGCTGTTGCAAGCGCGGCTGGTGCAGTTCGGCCACACCTACGGTGATTTCCCGGCTCACGACGGGCTCTGGGATATGTGCGCACGCACGCGCGATGACGTTCTTGCGCGCATGGCGCTCGTGCCGCGCACGCTCGAAGCGCGCGGGCTCGATGCATCGCCGCCGATTCGCGCGCGTCTCGCTCAAGCAGGCGATGTGGCTTCGGCCGCGATACTCGACGTGATTCTGCGCGACGAAATCGGACACGTGCGCATCGGCAACGCATGGTTCCGATATCTGTGCGATGCGCGGGCTTTGGCGCCGCACGAGACTTATGCACGTCTTGCCGAGCAATACCGGGCGCCGCGGCTGCGCGGGCCGTTCAACTTCGAGGCCCGGCGCGAGGCCGGGTTCGACGAGGCGGAGCTGACGGCCTTGGCGGCCCATTCGCCCGGGGCGGCGGACGATCCGGATACCGGCAAGCCCCGCGAACGCTGAGCAGGCTGGGATGTCAGACGAGCGCCTCAGGGGAAACGGGCGCAGCTGAACGCCGCATCAATGGAGGAGGACGTCTAACCGTCGGCGCGCGGCGCCGCGGCGAAAGATTCGATAGACGATATAATCGAACGGTCATTCTTTTTTTGCTGCGCTCGCCGATACCAATCTCATTATGAATAACCCGCAATCCGATTTCGTGACCGTGCGCGGCGTCAAGCTGCACGTGCGGCGTTGGGGCAGCCCCGATGCGCCGACGCTGTTCATGCTGCATGGCTGGATGGATGTTTCCGCGTCCTTTCAATTCGTGGTCGATGCGCTCGGCGGCGATTGGCAGGTGATCGCGCCCGACGCGCGCGGCTTCGGCCTGTCCGATTGGCCCGTTGCCGAACGCGGCGGCGGCCATTACTGGTTTCACGAGTATCTGTCCGATCTCGAAGCATTGCTCGATCACTACGCGCCGGCGGGCCAGGTCAATCTCGTGGGGCACAGCATGGGGGCGAACGTCGTGTGCCTGTATGCCGGCGCGCGCCCCGAGCGCGTGCGGCGGGTGGTCGATCTCGAAGGATTCGGGCTGGCGCCGGCGCGCCCGAGCGAATGGCCACGCCGCTTGGCGGCATGGCTCGACGACATCCGCGAACCGGCGCGGTTGAAGACCTATGAGACGCTTGACGACGTGGGCGCCCGGCTGGTCAAGACGAATCCTCGGCTCGCGCCGGAACGTGCGCGGTTCTTGGCACGTCACTGGGCCAAGCTTGGCGATGACGGCCGCTATAGGCTGCTGGCCGATCCCGCCCACAAGCATCATGGGCCGTTGCTCTACCGCCTCGATGAAGTGATGGCTGTCTGGGCGAAAGTGACGGCCAAGGTTTTGCACGTGGAAGCGGTCGCTTCCCCCACCTTGGCCATGCTGGCCGGCGACATCCCGCTCGACGAGTACAAGGCGCGCTTCCAGGCCTTCCCCGACTGGCGTGAAAAGCTCATAGAAGAGGCTGGCCACATGGTGCACCACGATCAGCCGGAGCAGGTCGCGGCATTGATCGAAGGGTTTTGCGCGTAACGCGCGGTATGCATCACTTTTGTGATCGGGCGAGGGCCCAGCCAGCCCTCGCGTGCTCATTCCGGGCGCTTCGGGGCGAGCGGTTGGCCGGCTGACTTCGCAGGTTGCGGGTAAAATAAGATGAACACCCGATTCCGATAGCATGAACGCCGATCTCCATTGTCATTCGAACGTTTCCGACGGCCAGCTTGCGCCCGCCGAGGTTGCGCGCCGCGCGCATGCGGGCGGCGTCACGCTCTGGGCGCTGACCGATCACGACGAAGTGGCGGGGCAGGCGCAGGCTCGCAGCGAAGCCGAATCGCTCGGTATGGCGTACATCGCCGGGGTCGAGATCTCGGTCACGTGGGCGTCGCGCACGGTGCATGTGGTTGGGCTCGGCATCGATACGGCCTGTCCGGCGCTTCTCGAGGGGCTTCGCTCGACACGAAGCGGACGGACCGCACGCGCGCAGGCGATGAGCGACGCACTCGCCGCCATCGGCATCGAAGGCGCCTACGAGGGCGCGCGGCGTTACGTGTCGAACCCTGACCTGATCTCTCGCACGCATTTCGCGCGCTTCCTGGTGGAAAAGGGTTACGCGCAATCCACTCCGGACGTCTTCGAGCGTTATCTGGGCGAAGGCAAGCCGGGCTACGTGCCGCACCGGTGGGCGTCGCTCGAGAGCGCGGTTGAATGGATTCGCGCCGCCGGCGGGGTAGCAGTCATCGCGCACCCTGGCCGCTACAAGTACACGCCGCTGGAGTTCGATACGTTGTTCGGCCAGTTTCTGGATCTGGGCGGCAAGGCCATCGAAGTGGTGACGGGCAGCCATACGCCCGACCAGTACCGCGAATACGCCGACGTCGCACGTCGCTTTGGATTCGAAGCCTCGCGCGGGTCGGACTTCCACGCACCATCGGAAGGGCGCACCGAACTCGGCAAGCTGCCGCTGCTGCCGTCCGATCTCACGCCGGTTTGGGCGCGCTGGCTCTAGGCTGCTCGAAGCATGCGGCCGGCTCGATTGCCCGCCGCGCCTGGCGAGGCCCGCGGCTGGGCATCGCCGTATCCGCCGGCTCATCCATTGCTCGCACATGTCCCAATTCTTCAGGATTCATCCCGACAATCCTCAGCCTCGGCTGATCGCGCAGGCAGTGCAAATCATCAAGGACGGCGGCGTGATCGCGTTGCCGACCGATTCGAGCTACGCACTGGCTTGTCGGCTCGACGATAAAGACGCCGTGACGCGCCTGCGCCGCGTCCGCGGGCTCGACGAGCGGCAGCATTTGTCGCTGCTCGTGCGCGACTTGTCGGAGCTCGCGAACTTCGCCATGGTCGACAACCGGCAGTTTCGCCTGATCAAGTCGGTGACGCCGGGGCCCTACGTCTTCATTCTGCTGGCGACGAAAGAAGTGCCGCGGCGACTCTCGCATCCGTCGCGCAAAACGATCGGCTTGCGTGTTCCCGATCATGCCATCACGCTTGCGCTGCTCGAAGCACTGGGGGAGCCCCTGATCGCGACGACGTTGATTCTCCCGCAGGAAGACGAGCCGTTGAACGATCCGGAGGAAATCCGTTCGCGTCTCGAAAAGGAGATCGATCTTGTCATCGATGGCGGGGCGTGTCCGCGCGAGCCGTCGACGGTCGTCGATCTCACGGGCGAGGAGCCTGTGCTCCTGCGCGCGGGGCGCGGCGCGCTGGAGCCATTCGGGCTTGTTGCATCGTGAGCGGGACGCGCGTGGGCGGGGCCTGACCGGGCGCTTGCTACAATACCTCGATGAATCCCTCTTTGATCCAGACGATCGTCGTCTACGCGTTGCCGGTGATATTCGCGATCACGCTGCACGAGGCGGCCCACGGTTACGTTGCTCGACTGCTGGGCGACAACACCGCTTACATGATGGGGCGGGTCTCGTTCAATCCGATGCGTCACATCGATCCGCTCGGCACGATCGCGATTCCTCTTCTGCTTTATTTCGTGACCAACGGTGCCTTTATCTTCGGCTACGCGAAGCCCGTTCCCGTGTCGTTCGGCAATTTGCGCAATCCGCGCTGGGGCATGGTCTGGGTGGCGCTGGCCGGCCCGCTGTGCAACTTCATCCAGGCACTGCTGTGGGGCGTCCTGGAGCGGGTGCTCCCGGCGCTCGGCGTGAGCGAGCCGTTTTTCACGCGGATGGCCTCGGCCGGCATCGTCGTCAATCTCGTGCTGTGCGTGTTGAACCTGTTTCCTCTGCCGCCGCTCGACGGCGGGCGCGTACTCACGGCCTTGTTGCCGGTGCGGCAGGCGATTTCGTTCGCCCGGCTGGAGCGGTATGGTTTTTTCATCGTCATGGCGCTGTTGATGACGGGGCTCTTGACCAAGTTTTGGCTGCTCCCGCTCCTTTCGATCGGCTACGATGCCGTGACGACCCTCCTGACTCCTCTTGCTTTGCTCCTGAACTGACACCATGTTTCCAGATCGCATCTTCTCCGGCATGCGCCCCACAGGGTCGCTTCACCTCGGCCACTACCACGGTGTGCTCAAGAACTGGGTTCGGCTCCAGTCGGAATATCCGTGCTTCTTTTGCGTCGTCGATTGGCATGCGCTGACAACGCACTACGAGACGCCCGAGGTCATCGAAAAGAACGTCTGGGAAGTGCTGATCGACTGGCTTGCCTCGGGTATCGATCCGGCGCAGGCCACGCTGTTCATTCAAAGCCGCGTGCCGGAGCACGCCGAACTCGCGCTATTGCTGGGGATGAGCGCGCCGCTCGGATGGCTCGAGCGGGTGCCCACCTACAAGGAGCAGATCGAGAAGCTCAAGGACAAGGATTTGTCGACCTACGGTTTCCTCGGCTATCCGGTGCTGATGGCGGCCGACATTTTGCTGTATCGCGCATCGCTCGTGCCGGTGGGCGAGGATCAGGTGCCGCACGTCGAAATGACGCGCGAAATCGCGCGCCGGTTCAATTACTTGTACGGGCGCGAGCCCGGTTTCGAGGAGAAGGCGCTCGAAGCGGCGAAAAAGCTCGGCGGCAAGCGGGCGAAGCTCTATCACGAGCTGCGCAACGCCTACCAGCAGGACGGTGACGACGAAGCGCTCGAGCAAGCGCGCGCGATGCTGCAGGAGTCGCAAAGCCTGTCGATGAACGACCGCGAGCGGCTGTTCGGCTATCTCGAAGGGTCGCGCAAGATCATCCTCGTGGAGCCGCAGGTGCTGCTGACCAAAGCGTCGCGCATGCCGGGCCTCGACGGGCAAAAGATGTCGAAATCGTACGGCAATACGATCGGCCTGCGCGAAGACGCGGAGACGATCACGAAGAAGGTCCGCACGATGCCGACCGATCCCGCGCGCGTGCGCCGGACCGATCCGGGCGATCCCGACAAGTGCCCGGTTTGGCAATTGCATCAGGTGTACTCCGATGAATCGACGCACTCGTGGGTCCAACAGGGCTGCCGTTCCGCGGGGATCGGCTGCCTCGAGTGCAAACAGCCCGTGATCGAAGGGATCTTGCGCGAGCAGCAGCCGATGCTCGAGCGCGCGCAAAAATACATGGACGATCCCTCGCTGCTGCGCGCGATCGTCGCTGATGGCTGCGACAAGGCGCGCAAGTTCGCGACCGAGACGATGCGCGACGTGCGCGAAGCAATGGGGCTGTCGTACTCATGACGGCCACGCGCGTCCGGTTCCGTAGCGGCGGGCGCCCATGACCGGCCCGCACGATGGTGCGCCGGGCGTGCCGCTTGAAGGACGGGCGGAGCGGTCCGATTGGATCGCGCGGTGGTCGCATCTCGTCACGCCCGGGGGTACGGTGCTCGATATCGCGGCGGGCAGCGGCCGTCACGCGCGCTGGTTCGCCGAGCGCGGACATGCCGTCGTGGCGATCGACCGCGCCGAGGCGGCGCTCGCCGCGCTCGGCGGTATCGATGGCGTGCAGCCGGTATCGGCCGATCTCGAAGACGGGAGCCCCTGGCCGTTACCCGACACGCAGCGGTTCGCCGCCGTGGTCGTGACGAACTACCTCTATCGGCCGCTGTTGCCGCGGCTCGCGTCGCTTTTGGCGCCCGGCGGAATTTTGTTGTACGAAACGTTCGCGCGCGGGAACGAGACGATCGGCAAGCCGTCGAATCCGGCGTTCCTGCTGGCGCCTGGCGAACTGCTCGAAGCCGTGCGCGGGCAGCTGACGGTCGTCGCGTACGAGGACGGTTACGTAGCGCTTCCCCGGCCCGCTTTCGTGCAACGAATCTGCGCGGGCCTGCCCGGGCAGCGGGGCGCGAACGACACCTGCGGGGGCGCGACGCTCGCGCGTTACGATTTGGCCGGTTAATCCGCTACAATCGCGTTTTCACGTTTGAATTCATGGCGTTTCATGGCTAACGGCACATCCAGCGGTACCCAAGGCGGGCTTTGCATTCGCGGCAGCATCCCGGCGATCGTCACGCCAATGCTCGAAGATGGCGGGCTCGATCTGCCGGCGTTTCGCAAGCTGATCGATTGGCATATCGACGAGGGCACCGACGCGCTTTGTGTCGTCGGAACGAGCGGTGAATCGGCCACGCTGTCGGTCGACGAGCACGTCCTCATGATCAAGACGGCCGTCGAACACACGGCTGGACGTATCCCCGTCATCGCCGGCGCGGGCGGCAATTCCACCGTCGAAGCGATCGAGTTGACGAAGCAGGCGAAGGCCCTTGGAGCCGACGCCACGCTGCAGGTCGTGCCCTATTACAACAAGCCCACGCAAGAGGGCATGTATCGCCACTTCTCGAAGATCGCGGAATCGGTCGATCTGCCGGTCGTTCTCTATAACGTGCCGGGCCGGACAGTCGCCGATATGGCAACCGAAACCGCACTGCGTCTCGCGCAAGTGCCGGGCATCATCGGCATCAAGGAAGCGACGGGCAACCTCGAACGTGCGGCGCACCTGATTAAAGGTGCGCCCGCCGGGTTCTCGATTCTCAGCGGCGACGATCCAACCGCCATCGGGCTCATGCTGCTCGGCGGCCACGGTAACATCTCGGTCACGGCGAACGTCGCGCCGCGCGCGATGAGTGAGCTGTGCAAGGCTGCGATCGCGGGCGACGCCAAGACGGCGCGCGAGATCCACTTCAAGCTGCTGTCGGTGCACAAGAATCTGTTCATCGAAGCGAACCCGATTCCCGTGAAATGGGCGCTCGAGCAAATGGGACGGATCAAGGGTGGCATCCGGCTGCCGTTGACGCCGCTCGATGCGCGGTACCACGAGGTGGTGCGCGCTGCGCTGGCCGAAGCGGGGCTACTCGGCTAAGACGGCTGGCGGCGGCCACCGCCGCCTTATCGGATTCATTGCATTCATCGACGTCGGTACAGAGTCACAGTCGCGCGCTCGGCGCCGTCGCAGGCATGTGTTGCGCATCACGAAGGACCTCATGAAACGTTCCGCTTTCTCTATCCATGCCATCCGCGCGGCGGCACTCGTGCTCGCCATTTCGGCCCTCGCAGGGTGCGATACGCTCAACGACTGGTTTGCCACCGATCGCGTCGACTACAAATCGACGGGTTCGGCGCCCCCGCTGAAGGTGCCGAGCGATCTGAATGAAGCCAAGGTGCAGTCGCAGTACACGGCGCCGCCCGCGAGCGCCGCACTGGGCGGCGCGCCGACGCGTAACGTGACCACGGCCGGCAATTCGAGCGAGGGTGTGCCGAATGCGCAAGATCCGCTCGGCATGCACGTCGAGCGTGACGGCGATCGCCGCTGGCTCGTGGTCGACGGACGCACGCCCGATCAGCTCTGGCCGCAGCTCGAGGCGTTCTGGAAAGCGAGCGGTTTCGTCTTGAAGACCGATGCGCCCGCAACGGGGATCATGACGACTGATTGGGCGGAAAACCGCGCGAACATTCCCGACGACTGGTTCCGCCGCACGATCGGCCACGTCATCGATTTCGCTTACTCGTCGGGTACGCGCGACAGCTTCCGGACACTCGTGGAGCATGGGGCGAATGGCGCGACCGATATTTCGATCACGCATAGCGCGCTCGAAGAAATGATGACGGGGCAGGATAAGAGTTCGTCGCGCTGGGTCGAGCGTCCGCGTAATCCGGTGCTTGAAGCCGTGTTCCTGTCGAAGCTGATGGAGCAATTCGGTTTGACCGAGGCGCAGTCGAAGCAACTGATCGCCGATGCGCGGCCTGCTTCGGCGCCCGCCAAGATCGATATGAGCGGCGGCACGACGACGCTCGATCTGGCCGATCGATTCGACGTGGCCTGGCTGCGCGTCGGGCTCGCGCTCGATCGGACGAACTTCACCGTCGACAATCGCGATCGCGAAAAGGGCATCTACTACGTTCGCTACGCCGATACGGCGCAAGAGCTGAAGGGCGACGGTTTGCTCGGGAAGCTGTTCTATAGCAAGCCGAAGCAGCAGTCGGGCAAGGAATTCCTCGTCAACGTTCACCCGAACGGCACGGGCACTGAAGTGTCGGTTGTCGATGCGAGCGGTCAGGTCGATACGTCGGCCGAGGCCAAAAACCTCATTTCGCTGCTGCACGCCCAGCTGAACTGATCGTTATTCCATGCGCTTTGCCAGCCTCGGCAGCGGTAGCGAGGGCAACGCCCTCGTCGTCGAGGCCGCCAGCGGCCAGACGACGACGCGCGTGCTGGTCGACTGCGGGTTCTCCGCGAAAGAGCTCGAACGCCGCTTGGCTCGCCTTCAATACGGCATCGATGCGCTCGATGCCGTGCTCATTACTCACGAACACAGCGATCACATCGGCAGCGCGTTGACGCTCGCGCGCAAATGGTCCTTGCCCCTCTATATGAGCTGGGGGACGGCAAAGGCCGTCGGTGCGGATAGCAGTGACATCGATTTGCACGTGCTATGGGGCGATGAGACGGCCGTCATTGGCGATCTTCAGGTCTTGCCCTATACGGTGCCTCACGACGCTCGCGAGCCGCTTCAATTCGTTTTTTCCGACGGCGTGCACCGCTTAGGCGTCCTAACCGACGTCGGCGCCTCGACGCCGCATATCACCGGCATGCTGAGCGGGTGCGATGCCCTTGTGCTCGAATGCAACCACGATACCCGAATGCTTGCGACGAGCCGCTATCCGCAATCGCTGAAGGCGCGGATCGGCGGTAGTCACGGACACCTGAGCAACGATGCGGCGGCGCAAATTTTGGCGGCGTTGGATCGGACGCGGCTTTCGCATGTCGTCGCTGCGCATTTAAGTCAGCAAAACAATCTGCCGGAGCTGGCGCAACAGGCGCTGGCGGACGTGCTTGGCACGGCGGCCGAGGACGTCATGGTCGCGTCGCAGGCGCTCGGGTTCGACTGGCTCGGATGCGGTGGCAGTGGGACGTGAGCTGACGGGAGGGACGCTCGAACGAGCAAAACAAAACGATAGTCAACAAAACAAAACAGGCAACAAAAAACCGGCTCAAGGCCGGTTTTTTGTTGCCTCGTTACAGGCAGGTGCTTCTTACTGGCTTGCGCCCGAAGCAGCAGCAGCGCCCGACGCAGCAGCGTCCGAAGCAGCAGCAGCGCTCGAAGCAGCGGCACCAGCGTCGCTCGCAGCAGCCGTGGCGTCGCTCGCAGCAGCAGCAGCGCTCGACGCAGCAGCGTCCGAAGCGGCAGCAGCGGGAGCCGAAGCAGCGGCAGCGTCGCTAGCCGGAGCGGCAGCGTTTTGGTCGCTGCTCTTATTGCACGCAGCCAGTGCAACAGCCGCCAACAGGGATGCTACGAGGAGGGATTTCTTCATGATCACGTCCTTTTATGGTTAAAGGTAAGCAACAGCGCGAAATAATACCGGTAATGTGCTCCAACACCAACCTAGGCCGC
>NZ_JBQCDN010000324.1:0-4110 GCF_051961175.1 Trinickia sp.
CGACGTGCCGCGTTTCTCGACGGGCATCGGCGAGTTCGACCGCGTGCTCGGCGGGGGCTTCGTAGCGGGTGGGGTGGTGCTGATCGGCGGTGATCCGGGCATTGGCAAGTCCACCTTGCTGCTGCAATCGCTCGCTTCGCTGCCCGAGGACCGAAGCGCGCTGTATATCAGCGGCGAAGAATCGGCGGCCCAAATCGGGTTGCGCGCGCAACGTCTGGCGTTGCTCGAGCCGGGGTCGAAGGCGGCCGACTTGAAGCTGCTGGCCGAAATCCAGCTCGAAAAAATCCAGGCGGCGATCGAAGCGGAGCAGCCCGACGTTGCTGTCGTCGATTCGATTCAGACGATCTACTCGGAAGCGCTGACATCGGCCCCCGGTTCGGTCGCTCAGGTGCGCGAATGCGCCGCGCAGCTCACGCGCATCGCCAAGCAGTCCGGTACGACCATCGTGATGGTCGGGCATGTGACGAAGGAGGGCAGCTTGGCGGGCCCGCGTGTGCTGGAGCATATCGTCGATACCGTCCTCTATTTCGAGGGCGATACGCACTCGTCGTTCCGCCTCGTGCGCGCGTTCAAGAACCGGTTCGGCGCGGTGAACGAGCTCGGTGTCTTCGCGATGACCGAACGCGGGCTGCGCGGTGTCGCGAATCCGTCGGCGCTGTTTTTATCGCAGCACGAGCAGATCGTGCCCGGCTCCTGCGTGCTCGTGACGCAAGAAGGTTCGCGTCCGTTGCTCGTGGAAATCCAGGCGCTCGTCGATACGGCGCAAGTGCCGAATCCGCGCAGGCTTGCGGTCGGGCTGGAGCAGAACCGGCTCGCCATGCTGTTGGCCGTTTTGCATCGCCACGCCGGCATTGGCTGCTTCGATCAGGACGTGTTTTTGAATGCCGTCGGCGGCGTCAAGATCGCGGAGCCGGCTGCCGATCTGGCCGTGCTGCTTGCGATTCACTCATCGATGCGTAACAAACCGCTGCCGAAGGGTTTGATCGTGTTCGGCGAAGTGGGGCTGGCGGGCGAAATTCGGCCCTCGCCGCGCGGGCAAGAGCGGTTGAAAGAGGCGGCGAAGCTCGGCTTTACGGCGGCTTTGATTCCAAAGGCGAACGCGCCGAAGCAAGCGATCGACGGGTTGCAGGTGTTGGCCGTCGATCGTATCGAGCAAGCGATCGATCGGGTCAAGGAGCTTGAATAGATCGTACGAAGCGGCGCCCGGCACGCCGCTTTTCACGAGGGCCTACCTTCACCGGTCGCCGCCGGGCCGGCCCGTTTGCGTCGGCGCCGTCGTCTGAAAAAGCACGTGCGCGCGTGCTTCCTCGGCCGTCAGCACGGGAGAGACGCAGCAATCGCGCGGCTCCAGCAATTCAACCCACGTTTTCAATCGATGCGTGGCGATATGCGCGGCCAGCTCGCGTGTCAGCGCAACCGCGTCGGGCCCCCCGATGACCTGACCGAGGCTCCAGTGGCGAGCGGCCCAATCGGCGCGGCCGAGTGCCCGGCATAGCCGCTCCCAGAACTTCAATTCGAGTGCGCCCACGGCGAGCCAACGGCCGTCGGCCGTGCGGTAGACGTTGTAGCAAGGCACGCCGCCGTTGAGCAGCCCGTGGCCCGCATGCAATGTGTCGAGGCCGGACGGCTCGCCCCGGCCGGCGTTCTCGAGCGTAGCCCGGGCGACGATGTTGTTGGCGTGGATCGCATGCGTCATCGACACGTCGACGAACGCGCCGTCACCACCGCGCGAGACCTGCCACAGCGCGGCCAGGATGCGTGTGACAGCGGGCAGCGCGCCGCCGAGCATATCGGCGATCTGGAGGTTCGGGACGACAGGCGTACCGTCCGGTGTCGCGATTTGATCGAGCACGCCCGCATAGGCCAGATAGTTCAGATCGTGGCCAGGCCGCTGCGAAAACGAACCTTCGGCGCCGTAGCCGGTGATCGAACAGTAGACGAGCTTCGGGTTGATTTTGGCCAGGCTCAAGTAATCGAGCCCGAGCTTGCTCATGACGCCGGGGCGGAAGCTTTCGACGAGTACATGAGATTCGCGTACGAGCGCGCGCAAGACGGTGCGTCCGGTTTCGGACTTCAAATCGAGCCGCGTCTCCCGCTTGCCTCGATTGACGAGACGATAAAAGGCGCTCGGTACACCGCTCGCGCGGTCGGCCGGCGCCTGCATCATGGCACGGGCCGGATCGCCGGTGCCCGGTTCCTCGATCTTGAGGACGTCGGCGCCCAGTTCCGCGAGCCGCAATGTCGCGAGCGGGCCGGGCAGCAGACGGGTGAGATCCAGCACACGCAAACCTTGCAGCGGAGCATCGGTCGTCAACTTGGACCTCCTGTCGATTCGTCGATTCTTGTCCAGGCCGCCCTCTGGGCATGAGGGCCAGGGGCGCTGCTGGCCGCGGCCACGCTTCAGCCGATCTGTTCCAGCTCCTCCTGTGCCTCGAGCCATTGCGCTTCGAGTGTTTCAAGCCGTGCCTGGACTTCGCCCTGGCGCCTGAGCGCGTCCGTCAGCTTCGCTTTCATGGCCGGCTCGTAGCTTTCCGGCGCGGCAACGAACGCGTCGAGCGTCGCCTTTTCCACATTGAGCGTATCCATCTCCTTTTCGAGTTTGGCGATACGGCTTTGCAGCGGCTTTTTCAGATGCGCAACCTTCTGACGCGCTTCCGCTTCCTGACGACGCTGATCCTTGCGGTTGCCGGCCGAAGCTTCGCTTGTACGTGCGCTATCGCCGGTTGCACTCGCCTGGCTCGCCGCCTTGGCCGCCGCGCGCGTCTCGGCCGCGTGTTGCAGCAGCCAATCGCGGTAATCGTCGAGATCGCCGTCGAACGGTTGCAAACGATGCTTGGCGACGAGCATGAATTGATCCGTGCTTGCGCGCAACAAGTGCCGATCGTGCGAGACGAGGATTAGCGTGCCTTCGAATTGCGCGAGCGCCATGGTGAGCGCATGGCGCGTTTCGAGATCGAGGTGGTTCGTCGGTTCGTCGAGCAGGAGCAAATTCGGCTTTTGCCAGATGATGAGCGCCAGCGCGAGCCGGGCTTTCTCGCCGCCGGAGAACGGCGCGATCGGGGAGGCCGCCATGTCGCCCGAAAAATTGAAGCCGCCGAGGAAGTCGCGCAGCTCCTGTTCGCGTGTCTCGGGAGCGATGCGGGCCAAATGCGCGAGCGGGGAATCGTCGGGCCGCAGCGTTTCGAGTTGATGCTGAGCGAAATAGCCGATCGCCAGCCCGCGGCCGGCGCGCATCGTGCCGCCGAGCGCCTCGAGCGTGCCGGCGAGCGTTTTGACGAGCGTCGACTTACCCTGGCCGTTGGCGCCGAGCAGGCCGATACGCTGACCGTTCTGTACCGACAGCGTCACGCCGTCGAGAATCGGAATCTCGATGGCTTCATCCGTTCGATAGCCGCAGCGCACATCTTCCATGACCAGCATCGGATTCGGCGCGGCGTCGGGCGTGCGGAATTCGAACGTGAACGGCGAGGCCGCGTGCGCGGGCGCGATTCGCTCCATCTTTTCGAGCGCTTTCACCCGGCTCTGCGCCTGGCGTGCTTTCGTCGCCTTCGCTTTGAAGCGGTCGATGAAGCTTTGCAGATGCGCGATCGTCTTCTGCTGCTTCTCGTAGGCGTTTTGCTGCAGCGCAAGTTGTTGCGCACGCAGGATTTCGAACTGCGAGTAGTTGCCGCCGTAGCGCTTCACCTGCCGGTTTTCAAGATGCAGCGTGACGTTGCAGACGGAATCGAGGAATTCCCGATCGTGCGAAATGATGACGAGCGTGCCCGCATAGCGGCCGAGCCAGTCTTCGAGCCAGACGATGGCGTCGAGATCCAGGTGGTTCGTCGGTTCGTCGAGCAGCAGCAGATCGGAACGGCACATGAGCGCTTGCGCCAAATTCAGACGCATGCGCCAGCCGCCCGAAAAGCTTGCCACCTGCTCGCGCGTCTGCGCGAGCGTGAAGCCCAGACCGAGCAACAGCGCTTCGGCGCGGGCGGGGGCGGTGGAGCCGTCGGCGTCGGCGAATGCCGCGTGCGCGTGCGCCAGTGCTTCGCCGTCGTGCGCGGCTTCGGTGTGGGCGATCCGGGCCTCGATTTCGCGCAGGGCCGCATCGCCGTCGAGCGTATATTC
>NZ_JBQCDN010000325.1:0-3250 GCF_051961175.1 Trinickia sp.
AAAGCATAAAAGGGGTTGCCAAGGTTCGATAGGCCCCATATAATCGCTTCTTCTTCAGGCTCGTAGCTCAGCTGGTTAGAGCACCACCTTGACATGGTGGGGGTCGTTGGTTCGAGTCCAATCGAGCCTACCAACGAAAAACGAATGTCCGGCACTGTTGTTTGGCCGGAGATTCAACGGCAGTCAAAGGCGCGCAAGCGCACAAGGCGAATACGGTTATGACACCGCGAACGTTGACCGAAACATTTTCGGAGCGACGCTAGTCGAGGACCTCTTTCGCCCTGTTAGTTTGATTGTCAGTGAAAGTGAATGCGGCCCCTCGAAAGCGGGGCCGCATTTTTTTTATTCGTGCTTTTTGGTTTGTTGCCGCAACCGATTGTTTTTGATGCCGCGCTTGGCATCTCGGAGAGAACGCAATGGTTTCGATACGCCTGCCCGACGGTTCGGTTCGACAATACGATCACCCGGTCACGGTAGCCGAGGTTGCGGCCTCGATCGGCCCGGGCCTCGCGAAGGCCGCGATCGGCGGCAAGATCGACGGTGAGCTCGTCGATACGTCGGCGCTGATCGAGCGCGACGCCTCGCTCGCGATCGTGACGGAAAAGGATCCGGACGGCCTCGATATCATTCGCCACTCGGCGGCGCACTTGCTTGCGTATGCGGTGAAAGATCTCTATCCGGAAGCGCAGGTGACGATCGGGCCCGTGATCGACAACGGCTTTTACTACGATTTCGCCTATCAACGGCCGTTTACGCCCGAGGATCTGGAGAAGATCGAAAAGCGCATGCAGGAGCTCGCGAAGAAGGACGAGCCCGTTTCGCGTCGCGTCGTCTCGCGCGATGAGGCCGTGGATTACTTCAAGAGCATCGGCGAGAAGTACAAGGCCGAGATCATCGAATCGATCCCGGCGAGCGACGAAATCAAGCTTTACTCGCATGGCGGCTTTACGGATTTGTGCCGCGGGCCGCACGTGCCGTCCACGGGCAAGCTCAAAGTCTTCAAGCTGATGAAGGTGGCCGGTGCATACTGGCGCGGCGATTCGAAGAACGAGCAGCTGCAGCGCATCTACGGCACGGCCTGGGCGAAGAAGGAAGAGCAGGACGCGTATCTGCACATGCTCGAGGAAGCCGAGAAGCGCGACCACCGCAAGCTCGGCCGTCAGCTCGATCTGTTCCACTTGCAGGGCGAATCGCCGGGCATGGTGTTCTGGCATCCGAAGGGCTGGTCGCTGTGGCAGCAAGTCGAGCAGTACATGCGGCGTCGCGTGAATGCCGACGGCTATCTCGAGATCAAGACGCCGATGATCATGGACCGCTCGCTGTGGGAAGCGTCGGGCCATTGGCAGAACTATCGCGAGAACATGTTCACGACGGAGTCGGAAAAACGCGACTACGCGATCAAGCCGATGAACTGCCCGGGCCACGTGCAGGTGTTCAAGCACGGCCTGCGCTCGTATCGCGATCTGCCGTTGCGCTACGCCGAATTCGGCTCGTGCCATCGCAACGAAGCGTCGGGCGCGCTGCACGGCCTCATGCGTGTGCGCGGCTTCGTGCAGGACGATGCGCACATCTTCTGTACGGAAGAGCAGTTCATCGAGGAATCGATCAAGTTCAACACGCTCGCGATGAGCGTGTATCGCGATTTCGGGTTCGAGAATATCGACATCAAGCTCTCGCTGCGCCCGGAACAGCGCGCGGGGACGGATGAAATTTGGGATCGCGCGGAAGAAGGTCTTCGCCAGGCGCTGACGGCGTGCGGGCTTCAGTGGGAAGAGCTCGCAGGCGAGGGTGCGTTCTACGGCCCGAAGATCGAATACCACATCAAGGATGCGCTTGGCCGCTCCTGGCAGTGCGGCACCCTGCAGCTCGATATGGTGTTGCCCGAGCGGCTGGGCGCCGAGTACGTGGCCGAGGACAACAGCCGCCGCCGGCCCGTGATGCTGCATCGGGCGATCGTCGGCTCGATGGAGCGTTTCCTCGGGATTTTGATTGAGCATCATGCCGGCGCAATGCCGCCGTGGCTGGCGCCGACGCAGGCTGTCGTCATGAATATCGCCGAAAGCCAGGCCGAGTACGCCCAGGCCGTTGCCCAAACGTTGCAAAAACAAGGGCTTAGAATCGAGCTCGATTTGCGCAACGAGAAAATTAGCTATAAAATACGCGAGCATACGCTCGAAAAAGTGCCGTACCTGCTCGTGGTCGGCGACAAAGAGCGTGAAGCACAAACGGTAGCCGTGCGTGCCCGTGGCGGTGTCGATCTGGGCGTGATGCCAATCGATACCTTCGTTGAGCGCCTCCGTCATGAGGTCGAGGCGTTCAAGTAAGCCACTGGAGCAGCGCGGCTCGTTTTTTTAATTTTTAGAGGAAACGGAACATCGCTACTGATAAGGGCCACCGCATCAACGGTGAGATTACGGCAGCCGAGGTGCGTCTAGTCGGAGTCGAGAACGAACCACTCGGCATCGTTAAACTGGCTGATGCTTTCCGCATGTCGGAACAGCAGGACGTCGATCTGGTGGAAATCGCCCCGCAGGCGGTTCCTCCAGTCTGCCGTTTGATGGATTACGGCAAGTACAAGTACCAGGAAGCGAAGAAGCAGCACGAGGCCAAGCTCAAGCAGAAGGTCATCCAGGTCAAGGAAGTGAAGTTCCGCCCGGGTACCGATGACGGCGATTACAACGTCAAGCTGCGCAATCTCGTGCGTTTCCTGGAAGACGGCGACAAGACGAAGATCACGTTGCGTTTCCGCGGGCGCGAAATGGCGCACCAGGAAATCGGTATGCGAATGCTCGAGCGCTTGCGCACCGACCTCGAAGAAGTGGGGCAGGTCGAGCAGATGCCGAAGATGGAAGGGCGCCAGATGATCATGGTGCTCGCGCCGAAAAAGAAGAAGTAATGTGCGGCTCGCCGCTGCCCGGCCACGGTTCGTGGCGGGCGGGCAGTGCGTGCGCGAAGTGGTGAAGCGGTAAGTGATTACCGAGCAGGTTTCGGCGCGGCGCCCGGCGGTATCGGGCGTCGGGCCAGAAAGCGCGGCGGCCGGCAACGGCCATGCCGCAGACAAGTGGACTGGGTTTCAAAGGGCGGAACTGGGGCTTTTTGCCGGCCGCACACCCATCGCCATCAAATAACGGAGTTGTTCGTCATGCCTAAGATGAAGACCAAGAAGAGCGCTGCAAAGCGCTTCGTGGTGCGTCCGGGCGGTACCGTCAAGCGCGGTCAAGCCTTCAAGCGCCACATTCTTACGAAGAAA
>NZ_JBQCDN010000326.1:0-5413 GCF_051961175.1 Trinickia sp.
CGTACACGCGCGGAAAGAATGCGCAGGAAGTCCTGCAACACCTAGACTTGCACGTCTCGGAATGCGATTTCGTCGCGCTCATGGGTCCCTCGGGATCGGTCAAGACGACGGTGCTCAACCTGATCGGCGGCATCGATCATCCGACGAGCGGCGAGCTCGTCGTGGCCGGTGAGCGGATCGATCAATTGAAAGGCGGGGCGCTGGCACGTTGGCGGTCGAACAACGTCGGCTTCGTGTTTCAGTTCTATAACTTGATGCCGATGCTTAGCGCCGAACGCAACGTCGAGTTGCCGCTTTTGCTGACCTCGCTCGGTAAGAGCGAGCGGATGAAGCGTGTCCATGCGGCGCTGACGATCGTCGGTCTGGAGGACCGTGCCAAGCACAAACCCTCCGAGCTTTCGGGCGGGCAGGCGCAGCGTGTGGCGATCGCACGTGCACTTGTGTCGGATCCGAAGCTGCTCGTCTGCGACGAACCGACGGGCGATCTGGATCGCACGACGGCCGACGAAATTCTTCACCTGCTGCAGTTGCTCAATCGCGATTACGGCAAGACGATCGTCATGGTGACGCACGATCAGAAGGCGGCCGATTACGCGACGCACACGCTGCATCTCGACAAAGGGCGGTTCGTCGAAGAGCGGCAACGGACCGAGGCGTAACGCCATGAAATTCATTCCGCTGATATGGGCGATGCTCTGGCGCAAGAAGGTGCGCACCTCGCTGTCGCTACTCTCGATCATGATCGCGTTCCTGCTGTTCGGCATGCTGCAGGGCGTGAATTCGGCCTTCAAGGAAACGATCGAGCGGTCGAACGTCAATCGCCTCGTAGTCACGAACCGGATTTCGATCACCGAGAACCTGCCATACGCCTATATGCAACAGATCGAGGCGCTGCCCGGTGTACAACGCGTTTCGCACGAATCGTGGTTCGGGCCGTATTACCAGGATCCGAAGAATTTCATTGCGGCCTTTCCCGTCGAGCCCGAACGCGAGTTTCCGGCGCACCCCGAGTACCAGGTGCCGGCCGAGCAGTTGGCCGCACTCGAGCACACGCGTGACGGTGCCATCATCGGTGCCGGTCTGGCGAAGAAATATGGCTGGAAGGTCGGCGATCGCATTCCGCTGCATTCGACGATCTGGGTGAAGGCGTCCGACGGCAATTCCGATTGGGACTTCGACATCGTCGGTCTCTATCAAGATCCGTCCGATCGCGCGCGCGAAGACGCGATGTTCTTCAACTACAAATACTTCGATGAAGCGCGCAGCTTCGCGAAGGGCACGGTGGGCTGGTACATCGTCGTGGTAAAGGACCCATCGCAATCGGCCGTGGTGGCGAAGGAAATCGACGACCATTTCGCCAATTCGCCCGACGAGACGAAGACGCAAACCGAGAAGGAATTCCAGCAGTCGTTCATGAAACAGATCGGCGACATCAATCTGATCGTGACGTACATCCTGTTCGCCGTGTTCTTCGCGTTGCTGTTCGCGGTTGGCAGCACCGTCATGCAAGCGGTGCGCGAGCAGGTGCCGGAGTTGGCCGTGCTCAAGACGCTGGGCTTTTCCGATACGCGCATGCTGGTGCTGGTGCTCGTGCAATCGTTGACGCTGTGCGTCGTGGCGGCATTGCTGGGTCTCGGGCTTGCCGATTTGATATTCCCGGCACTGCGCAATACGCTCGGCGTTGTGAAGCTGCCGCCGACGGTGATTCTCGAAGGCGTGCTGATGTCCGCGCTGCTTGCCGTGGCAACCGGCATTGTTCCGGCTTGGCGTGCCAAGCGGTTGGTCATCGTGGAGGCGCTGCGCTCATGATCAAGCAAATCGTTGCAGTCACGTGGATGAATCTGCGCAGCTTGCCGCAGCGTATCAGCACTGCGTGGGTCATCGTGATCGGCATTGCCGTGACGGTGGCCGTGATGGTGTCGGTGTTGGCGATGGCGACGGGGTTCCAGCACACGTTGAAAGGCACGGCGCGCGAGGATCGCGCTATCGTGCTGCGTGCGGGCTCGCAGGCCGAACTCGAAAGCACGATCGATCGCGCGAACGCGCAGACGATCATGGATGCCCCTGGCGTGCGTAAAGACGAGGCGGGACGGCCGATTGCCTCGGCCGAAGCCGTGGTGATCGTCTCGCTGCCGCAAAAGAAAGACGGCGGCGATGCCAACGTCACGCTGCGCGGCGTCGGGCCGAACGCGATGAAGCTGCGGCCGGAGATGCATCTGATCGCGGGCCGCATGTTCCGCCCCGCGGTGCGCGAGCTGATCGTCGGCAAATCCGCCGTGGCGCAGTTCAAGGGGCTCGAACTCGGCAACCACATCGCGTTTCGCAACTCCGAATGGACGGTCGTCGGTATCTTCGAAAGCGGCGGCGACGCGCACGAGTCGGAGCTTCAGGGTGACGCTGAAACCGTGTTGTCGGCCTATCGCCGCAACGGCTTTCAATCCGTGACCGCGATGCTCGACTCAGCCGCCGCATTCGACCGCTCCAAGGGCGCGTTGACGACGGATCCGTCGCTGAAGGTCAGTGTGCAACGCGAGGCCGATTACTACGCGGCGCAATCGCGCAATCTGTCGAAGCTGCTTAATTTGCTGGCTTATTTCGTTGGCGGCATCATGGCGCTCGGGGCCTGCTTCGGTGCGCTCAACACGATGTACACGGCAGTGTCGACGCGCACGCGCGAAATCGCGACGCTGCGCGCGATCGGTTTCAGCGGCATGCCGATCGTGATCTCCGTGCTCGTGGAATCGCTGCTGCTCGCGATCGTGGGCAGCTTGATCGGCTCGGCGGCGGCCTGGGTGTTCTTCGACGGTAACACGGTCAATACGCTCGGCGCGGGGTTCTCGCAGGTTGTGTTCCATTTGACCGTGACGGTTTCACTGCTGATAACGGGCGTATTCGTCGCGTGCACGATCGGCATGCTCGGCGGCTTGCTGCCGGCGATTCGGGCGGCACGTCAGCCGATTGCGACGGCGTTAAGAGCGAGTTGAAGGCGATTCGGGCGGCGCGTCAGCCGATTGCGACGGCATTGCGCGCGAGTTGAGCGGCAGTTGAGCGGCAGGTTTTGACCGTTCATCGCGTGCGGCAGCCGTTCGTCGCAGGTTTTGCGGGGCATGCGGGATAGGGAGTAGAGTGGCCGGCGGCGTCGGTTCGGGTTCTAGACGCAGCCGAAATATCACATCATGGACACAGAGCTCAATCCGCTTTCGTCAGCCGCCAGCCGTTCCCGCCTTCATCAAGGGGGCCGCGATCAGGGCGATGTCGCGCGCCGCTTCTCTTCTGTCGCTGGCCGGTTGACGTCCGTCGCCTGGCTCATCGCGTTCAACTCTATCGTCGGGCTGGGGTTTTGGGCGGCGCATCGCACCGAACCCCTGCTGCAGTACCTCGTCGTGGCGAATGCCATCGGCCTGAGTGCTTCGGCGCTCGGCACGTTACTCAACAGATTCGATACCGTTCGATCCCGGCCCCTTGTGCGGGTGTTGCTGATTGCGCCGGCCGGCGTCGTCATCGGCGTCGAATTCACAGCAATGACCGTTGGTGGCGCGCCGCATCTGATCGGACGGGGCGGTGTCGATGCGTGGTTTCACTACGGCACTTCGTTCGTGATTGCGGGCGTGGCTTGCGCGTTCTTCACCGTGTCGGCGCAGGCGTTGCGCATGCGTGCCACGCTCGAAACGCAGCGGCGCGAGGCGGCCGAGCTGCGGCAATCGGAGACGGCGGCGCGGCTCGCGTTGCTCCAGGCGCAGATCGAGCCGCATTTTCTATTCAATACGCTGGCCAATGTCCAAAGCTTGATCGAACGCGATCCGAAGCGGGCCGCGTCGATGCTGGACAGCCTCAATCGCTATTTGCGGGCGAGTTTGAGCCGCACGCGCAGTGCGACGTCTACGCTGGGAGACGAACTCGAACTGGTCGAAGCATTGCTCAAGATCGCGGCGGTGCGTCTTGAAGACCGGCTGAGCTATGAGGTCGACGTGCCCGAATCGCTGCACAGTTTGATGCTCGCACCGCTGCTGTTGCAGCCGCTCGTCGAGAATGCCTTGCTGCACGGCATTGAGCCTTCGATCGAGGGCGGACAGATTCGCATCGTCGGGCGCCGGGAGGGTGAGAGGTTGACGCTTGCCGTGGTCGACACGGGTGTCGGGCTGGGGCATTCCACGAAGTTGCACGGCGGCGTGGGGCTCGCTAACGTGCGGGCTCGGCTTGTTTCCTTGTATGGCGACCGCGGACGGGTAACCGTCGCGTCGAACGCCGATGCCGCGCGGGGCGTGACCGCGAGCTTGTCGATTCCACTTCGCTGATATGCCTTCCGCTTTGATCGCCGACGACGAGCCGAATCTTTCGGCGGAACTTGCATCGCGTTTGATGCGCTTTTGGCCGGAGCTGGAAATCGTGGGTATGCCGCGCGATGGGGTGGATGCGCTTGCGCAGCTCAACGAAAAGCGGCCCGATTTTGCGTTCCTCGATATCCGTATGCCGGGCATCGACGGATTGAAGGTGGCGCAGTTGGCGAACGACGTGCGCGTGGTGTTCGTCACTGCATACGACGCGCATGCGGTGGAGGCGTTCGAGACGTCGGCCGTCGATTATTTGCTTAAACCGGTGACCGACGAACGGCTATTGCGTTGTATCGCGCGTTTGCAGCGGCAGGGTGCACCGACGGCCGACGCGGCGACGGCGGCGGTGACGGCATGCGGACTGAGCGACGCGATGCCGATACGTTGGCTGACGATTGGCGTCAAAGACGCCACGAAGCTCGTTTCGATCGACGACGTGCTTTTCTTTCAGGCCACTGACAAGTACACGGAAGCCGTGACGTCCGAGCAGCGGCATTTGATTCGTACGCCGCTGAAGGAGCTGCTGCCGCGCCTGGATGGGGACCGGTTTGCGCAGGTGCATCGCGGTGTGATCGTCGCTTACAAGGCGATCGATCGAATCGAGCGCGATTTGCTGGGGCGTCTGCGAATTCATCTGATCGGTCATGATGCGGTGCTGCCTGTCAGCCGCGCTTATGCCGCCTTGTTCAAGCAGATGTGACGGCTTGCCGCTGCGTTCCGTGAGCGGTTAGGCGTCCCG
Source organism: Trinickia sp. (assembly GCF_051961175.1). Lineage (GTDB taxonomy): Bacteria > Pseudomonadota > Gammaproteobacteria > Burkholderiales > Burkholderiaceae > Trinickia. Next base: position 5,071 of record NZ_JBQCDN010000326.1, read on the forward strand.
CCGTTCGCGCTGGGCGCGGCCCCTGACAGGATTGTGCGGGTGGGGCGGTGAGTCATTCGATTTCCGCCTTTGTGGCAGTGAATATGGCGTGACCTGCGTACATCCAAACCACATCAACCCCTACGAAACCGGCTCCTCGCAGCCAGTCCAGGTGCTCGGCTGCTGTTGACGGCCGCATCCGAGCGCAACCTTGACTGGCGCCAGCGCAATCAAAATCACCATCACATCGTCCGCAACGCGAACCGTTTAAGCTTGCCCGTCTCCGTGCGAGGCAACGCATCGATGAACTGAATCACGCGCGGATATTTATACGGCGCGACAGTTTGCTTGACGAACGCCTGCA
>NZ_JBQCDN010000327.1:0-13252 GCF_051961175.1 Trinickia sp.
CTGGATCTCGCTCTGATATTGTCTTGGTCTTGCAGGTGGAAAAAATCTAGTCGCCGCAAGCCTCACTGTGGGAGTGCCGATATGAAATGCCCTGTTTGTGGCGCAGCCGATCTCGTTCGGGACACGAGGGATGTACCCTTCGTGTACAGGGGGAAGGCCACGATCATTTCTTCGGTGACGGCTGACTACTGCCCCGCGTGCGGGGAGTCCGTGCCGGGCAAAGCTGAGGCAGACCGTATGTCGGCGTTAATGCTCGCGTTCAAGCGTGACGTTGATGAGTCACGCTCCGTTCGGTGACGGTCGACGAACTGTCAACGGCAATGCGGGAGAGTGCGGGTACAATGCTGGCCTGGATGCACGTAACCATTTGATTTGTTGGATAAAGCGGGGGCAATGCTGGGCGCTGCGACGGAATCATAATCCGCAGGTCCGGGGTTCGAATCCCTGATTCGCCACCAGCTTCAAGAAAAAGCCCTTGATTCGAAAGAATCAAGGGCTTTTCGTTTTGTCCGTTCCCCTCATCGGTCAGTAGGCTGGCGGCGTGGAAGCACCCACAGCATTGCGCTGACAGCCTCTGCCTGGTTTCGGGTGTGTGTCTTGTTATAGATCGCCCGCAGCTGCGTGCGGACCGTGGCAAGTGAAACGCCAAGACTGGCGGCACATTCATCAGGCGTCTTGCCGCTGATCAAAGCCTCCCCGACCGCGGCCTCCGCTCTCGACAAGCCGAACACCTCCTGCAACTGATCTGCAACGACGAGGGTGCCTGCGCGTCGTCGCCTGGCGGTAACCATCATGGCTGCATCGCCAAACGCCGCACGCATGGCCTGCCTGGGAAGATATGTGATATTGAGGAACATGTCGTGGACTCCGTCCAAGCTTCCTCGCAAGGCCAGGCTTTCGCCGCGCCTCGTTTGGGCAACGCGGGCAATCGCTGCCTGAAACGCGTCATTTTCGGCTGCCGGAGCAGCCGTTAGTCGGCCATGCACCAGTTTCAGGCAGGCTGTCGCGCGTAACATGGATTCGGCCGCCTGATTGGTAAAGACGACACGGAAATGTCCATCCAAGGCGAATACCGCAAGATCGAGTTCCCCCATCAATTCCGAGCCTATCGCGGCGTCGCGATGCAAAATCTTCGCGTCCTGCCAAAGATTGATGGATCGCTGAAGGTGCCCGGTCATGCTGGCAGCCATCGCTCGCTCTTCGCGTGAGTAGGGCGTTCTGCCATGTGCTCGTAGCAGACCCAGCAGAATGTCGTCACCGCCCGGACGCGCCAGGCGCACCCCCATCAAGTAGCGAAAGCCCCCTGGAAGCTGGTAGTCCTGGAAGAATTCGCTACGCGCGACGTATTCCTCAGTGAGGTAGTCCTGGCAAGAAACAAACGCTCCGATCGCTGCGTGCTCGACAAAAGCTCTGCGTGGATCGAGCGCGCCGTAATATTGGTCGTATTGCGCAACGAGGGTGTCCAGTTCCTGGCGAGGGGAGTAGATCGAAAGATGGGGAGCATTACGCAAGGCATCCCAACTGAACATGTGAAAGCAATTCGCGCCAAATGCAGTCGTGACCTGATGGAACACCTCGAGAAAATCGTCATGTCGGAACGCGGCCTCATAGAGGTCTCCGATGAGCTGATCTCTTAGCAATTTCTTTCTCCCCGAAATCACCGCGCTCAGGCGCATTTTTTCTGAATTGTCACGTGCCCCGGGCGTGCCAACACACCCCCTACAGGCGCATTCGACTACCGGGCAAGAATAACCGAAAGAGCCCGCATTGTTCCCTGTTTTTCATCCATCTGAATGATGACCGGCAGAGCGAGCGTCAGGAGAATCCGATCCACTCAATAAAACGATTCAGGAGTCGGGGAAATGAAGCTCACACTTATTGCGGTCAGCGCTGCGGCGCTGGTTTTGTCAGCTTGCGGCGGCGGCAGCGATCCAACCTCCGGCATCGACCGTGCTGCGGCGCAGGTCGTCAAGGGCACGGTCGCCACCGGTGCACCCATGTCCGGCGCAGCAGTCAAACTGACTTGCGCATCCGGTTCGGGCGGGACAACCACCGCCGCTGACGGCAGTTATTCGATCACGCTCAGCGGCGGTAGCCTGCCCTGCGTGCTGACCGCCACCAGCAGCGACAGCACGGTCGTCCTGCATTCAGTGGTACCGGGCTCCGGGTCGGGCAGCAGCAATACCACTGCGCAAATCACGCCGCTCACCGAACTGCTTGTCGCCCAGTTGAGCGGGCAAGACCCTGCCCAATTTGCGTCGAACTTTGGCCCGACCACGATAGTGAGCGCCGATACGGTCAGCAGCGCCCAATCGGCCCTGGTTTCCGTGCTCAAGAACGCCGGGGTCGATCCTTCCAGCATCAGCGACTTTATCGGCGGCACGATCAGCGCTGGCAGCCATCAAGGCTATGACGGCATTTTGGACGCGCTGCAATCCACAATCACGAGCGCCGGCACGAGTTTGAGCGAATTGACCACCGCGGTTGCCAACAGCACCGGCAGCACCACCGCAGCCACCTCGACCCTTGGCACCCTCCTCGCGCCCGCGAACCCGGATTGCACGGCGCTGAAGAGCGGCGGTCACCGCCTGATCAAGCTATCCGATGGGTCTGCGACGCTGGTCACCGTGGATGCGGCGAAACTGACCGTCGCCATGAGCGGCACGACCTATCAGCTCACCAAGAACGCGACCTGCGATTTCTCGTTGAACGATCCAGGTTCGACGCGCGTGCTGGTGGCCAAATCCGGGCTGGCGTCCTGGACTAGCGGCAGCGGCACGACGGGCGTCGCATCGCTCTCGATGCCGGCCCAGACCTTGGACCCGAGCGTCATCAATGGGGGCTACAACTTCGCGTTCTTCAGTGGCTCACAGCAAAACCTGTTTGGCACCCATCTGTATTCGAAGGGCGTCACCACTGCGGCAACCAACTGCCCGAACGGCTACGGGAGCTGCGCAGTCGACACCGTTACGCCGTATGGGCATCTGGTTGCCACTTCCGATGGCGGCGCGGACTGGATTGACGATGGCACCGCGGGCAATGCCGGTTTTCACGCGTTCGGATTCAGAAACGCGCAAGGCAACGTCCTCTGGATTGCGACAGTACTGGGCACAGGCGGCGGTGCTGGCATCTTTGTTCCGCAAACGACACTGCCCCTGCCCGCGATCGGTACGACAAGCGCCTTCTGGCAAACCACTGTCAGCAACAGCACCGGCCTGAGCACGGTCACCGAGGATAGCCACATCATTACCGCGGTGAATGGGACTACCGTCACCCGTACTTTTGCCGACCAGCATACTGACGTGCTGAGTTACAACGATCCGTTCGACGGGATGCGTCACCGTGGCGCCAATGCTTGCACGACGACAACCGGTGCGGCAGGGAGCTGCAAGGCGAATGTGCAATTGCCGCTGGGCGGTATGACGCTGTCGTGGTCTGGCTCTGGAACTGCGTATAGCGTTTCGGTTTCGGTGAACAAGCCTGGCACGTGAGCGCATTGCGCCAGACGTCCTAGCCAGTTGGCGCCGGTCGACTTGTCTGCACTGACGCTTCCCGCGCCAGGATTCTCAACGTCACTAGGGACTTTCCCTCCAAGACGGCAATTTTCTTGACGGCGTGATGCGAGTCTCGTAAATTTGCGACAACAGTTGCCATGCTTTTTGGCAGCGCCGCGGCAACGATGCCGCGCCACACATGGAAGGCTATGCAGCCCCCGAACTTGCGTACCACGCTGGTTCGGGGGCTTTTTGCTTTTGGAGAAAGAAATGGAGTTGTTGCAGCGCAACCCTCGCGGACACGGACTCAACGGCCCCGTGCTCGCGTGCGTGCAGATGGAGCCCCGTGTCGGGGAGAAGCACGGAAACGTTGTGCGGTCGATCGAATACATCGAAGAGGCCGCGAAAAACGGCGCATCCCTGGTCGTCCTGCCCGAACTGACCAATACCGGCTATGTCTTTGCCGACCGTGAGGAAGCGTTCTCACTTGCCGAGGACCTCCCGACCGGTGAAACGGCACAGGCGTGGGCGGATGTCGCGCAGCGCCTGGGTGTTCATATTGTTGCTGGTATCGCCGAGCGCGAGGGGAAGCGGCTCTATAACTCAGCCATTTTTGTCGGTCCCTCGGGTCTCGTTGGCATCTATCGCAAGCTCCACCTCTGGGATCACGAACACCTTTTCTTTGAGTCCGGCAACCGGGGCGTCCCGGTCTTCGATACGCCATTGGGGCGAATCTCGATCGCCATCTGCTACGACGGGTGGTTTCCAGAGGTGTATCGCCTCGCCGCCGCGCAAGGCGCGGACATCGTTTGCGTGCCGACAAACTGGGTACCGATGCGGGGACAGTCGGCCGATCGTCCCGCGATGGCCACGACCCTCACCATGGCCGCCGCGCATAGCAACGGCCTGATTGTCGCGTGTGCGAATCGAATTGGCACCGAGCGCGGTCAGCCATTCATCGGCCAGAGCCTGATCGTGAGCGGCGACGGAAGTCCCCTGGCCGGACCTGCCAGTCACGACCAGGAAGAGATCCTATATGCCGCGATCGATCTGCTGCGCACCCGGTCGGGACGCACGCTCAACGCATTCAACCACGTGTTGCGCGATCGGCGCACTGACGTGTACGACACGATGCTGGGCACCGGCTGGCCTTCCTCACGCTCGTGAGATACCGGCGTTCGCATGACCCCCAACCCTAGTCAGACCATCAGTGAAGGAAACAGCATGAATCCGTTCAAACAACGAATCCTCGTTGGCGCCATTGCGGTATTGGCCGCCATCGGCACCTGCACCAACGCGTTAGCGGCCGATCCCATCAAGATCGGTGTCGCGGTCGGCTTGTCCGGCGCCAACAGCGTGGTTGCCCCAGCGGTAGTGCAGTCCGCTCAACTTGCGGTCGACGAAATTAATGCCTCCGGCGGCATCCTTGGCCGCAAGGTCGAACTCGAAATCGCCGATGATGCGTCCGGCGCCGTGGGTGCACAGAAGGCTTACGACACGCTGGTTTTCCAGAAGAACGTCGACGCCATCATTTCGATGGAAACCAGTGCCGCCCGTAACGCGGCGCTTCCCATCGTCGCGCGCGGCAAGAAGCCGTTTATCTATACGTCGTTCTATGAAGGCCGGTCGTGCAGTCCGTGGATGTACGTGAACGGCTGGGTGCCGGAGCAACAGGTCGCACCGGTCGTCGACTACTTCGAGAAAAGCAAGGGCGCCAAGACCTTCTACCTGGTGGGCAACGACTACGCCTTCGGCCGGGGCATGCTCGAGTTCACGAAGAAATACATTGAGCAGCATGGCGGCAAGGTGATCGGGGAAGCGTACCTGCCGATCGACGGCAGTGACTGGACGCCGATTCTGTCCAAGATCCGCTCGGCTCATCCCGACGCACTGATCAGTGCCACCGCCGGCGGTGCGCCCAACGTCGCGCTCGCCAAGCAGCTCAAGGGTTCGGGGCTGACGCTACCCTATGGCAACCTCGCCATCGACGAAGGGACAGCGAAGAGCATGGGGGACGTCGCCACGGGGATCTACATGTCCGGCTCCTATCTGACGAGTATCAACACCCCCGAAAACAAGAAATTTCTCAAGGCCATGGATAGGCAGTTCGGCAAGGACGTGAAAACACCGAACGAACTGTCCGAGCCGCAATACGAAGCCTTCTTCCTGTACAAGGCTGCCGTCGAGAAAGCAGGCACTACCGATCCTGCAAAGGTAATCAAGGCGCTGAATCAGGTGTCGTTCGACGGACCACGTGGGCCGGTAACGATGGACAAGAGCCGGCACACGCCTCTCGCAATGCGTCTGGGCCAGATTCAGGCAGACGGCTCCGTGAAGATCCTGCAAACCTTTCCGGACGTGGACCCGGGCGCACAGTGCCCGAACATTAAGTAAGCGCGCTCGGCAATGCTGCATCCGCCTGATCGCCGGGCCTCGTCAGTGCGCAGGCGGATGTGACTGGAGACGACAATGGTTCTAGCACTAGATATTTTCACAACCGCGGCGGTGCTGTTTATCGTGACCGCCGGGTTAATGGTCATTTTCGGCGTGATGAAAATCGTCAATTTCGCCCATGGCGCCTTGCTGACAATGGGCGCGTACGCGAGCTTCGTGGTCACCCAACTGAAGCTCAACCCATGGGTCAGTTTGCCGCTGGCGATCGTTGTCGGCACCGCTGTCGGCATGCTTGTCGAGCAGGTGATCGTGCGGCCCCTCTACAAGCGCCCGCTCGACGCGATTCTCGCCACCTGGGGCTTGGGAATCGTCATCGGACAGCTCATCGTGATGGCCTTCGGTCGCGAGGTCCAGTTCGTGGAAACACCGCTGAAAGGGGCTTTCTCGATCGCGGGCACCGATTATTCCGCCTACCGCCTGTTGTTGATTCCGATCGCTCTCGGTCTTTGTGCCCTCATGACTGCGCTTCTCACGGGAACACGCTTTGGCGTCAAGACCCGTGCGGTGATCATGAACGAAGACTTGGCGCGGGGGCTCGGCATCCATTCGGGCCGCATCCGCTTTATCACGTTCAGTCTCGGGGCCGCCTTGGGTTCCCTGGCCGGCACGTTGATTACGCCTTTGTCGAGCGTCGATCCCAATATGGGACTGACGTGGCTGATAAGCGCCTTCATGCTGGTCATGGTGTCAGGCTACTCGATGGTCAGCCTGCTGGTCACGTGTCTCGTGTTCGGGGCATGCCAGGTTGTGGTCAGCACGTTTGTCAGTCCGGTACTGGGCGGCCTGACCATCGCCGTGCTAGCCGCGCTCACGCTGCGCATTCGTCCGAAGGGGTTCTCTCATGGCTAAAGTCAACGCGCCGCCGAATCATGTCGGCGTCGATTCCTCTCACGGCGAGGAGCGAGTGCGCAAGCCGCGAACGATGCATGCGCGTGGATGGGCTATGGTTGGTGGGTTCGCCGCTTTACTACTGGCCTTTGGTCCGTTTCTGTTCGGCACGTATCTTCTAAACATCCTGATTCAGGCATTTTTCTTCTCGATCGTCGCAGTGACAGTGGATCTCCTTTGGGGATACACGGGGTATCTGACGTTCGGGCAATCGGCCTTCTTTGGCCTGGGCGCCTATGCGGCGGGTCTGGTCTTCACGCACGGTGGCTTCTCGGCCGGTTACGTCGTGCTGGCGCTGGGCGTGGCCATCGCGGCGACTGCGGCCGTCGCTGCCCTGCTCGGCTGGCTATCCTTCTATCGGGGCGCTTCACCGTTTTTCGCGACCGTGATGTCACTCGTGCTGCCGATCGTCCTCAGCCAGTTGCTGCTGTCCGGTGGTGAATGGACCGGCTCAAGTTCAGGGCTGACTGGCTATGAGACGTTCGATCTGTCGCTCCAGGTCTGGTACTGGATCGCCGGGGCCGCGTTGCTGGTCATCGCAACACTGGCGTGGCTCTTCGTGCGCAGTGATGGCGGTCGCGTGCTGGCGGCCATTCGCGACAATGAATCCCGCTGTTCGTACCTCGGTATCAATACCTCGTTTGTCAAGATCATCCTGCTGATTGCAACTGCAATCATCGCCGGCCTCGCAGGCTTCGGCTACGGATCGTTTAGCGGCGTGGTCGCTCCCGAACTGACCGGTTTTGTCCTCGGAACCCAACTGATCATCTGGGTCGCGCTTGGTGGCCGGGGAACGTTGTGGGGACCGGTGATCGGCGCGCTCCTGATCAACGTCGGGACATCCTATCTCAGCAGCAGCATGCCCTTTGCGTGGCAACTGATCCTCGGCGCCGCATTTGTGACGGTGATCGTCCTGCTGCCGCAAGGTCTGGTGCCGTTGCTTCTGAAGCCGTTCCGCCACCTGGCCGGCAACGGCGTTGAACCCCAACTGGTCGGGCGGCCGGTCCGGGCGGAGCACAAACCGGCACAATCAGACCCTGCGCTGCAAATGAGCGGAGTCGCCAAACATTTCGGCAGCCTCAAGGTGCTGCAGGGCATTGAGCTGAACGCCAACGCGGGCGAACTGGTTGGCCTGATCGGTCCGAACGGCGCCGGCAAGACGACATTGATGCGCTGCATGAGCGACGGCGCTGAACGTTCTGCCGGTACGGTCGTACTCTGTGGCAACGATATCCGGGAACTGCCGCCGGACCGGTGCGTGCACTTCGGGCTGGGCCGTAAGTTTCAGAACGCGAACGTCTTTGACACACTCACCGTCGCGGAATGTTTGAGAATCGCAGGCACGATCATCGAACGACCTTCACTGTTCCGACGCTCGCACACGCTTGCCTTGCCGCCCTATGCCATGGAGGTGGTCCGTACCACCAGTCTTGATCGGATGCTGAGCGCGGTGGCAAAGGATCTTTCGCACGGGGAACAGCAGGCGCTCGAACTGGCGATGGTACTCGCGCTGGAGCCAAGGATCGTGCTGCTCGACGAGCCAACCGCCGGATTGACCAAGACCGAGCGCACGCAGATTGGCACCGTGCTGGCCTCACTGGCTCACCAGTATCGGCTCTGTTGTCTGCTGGTGGAACACGATCTTGATTTCGTTGCCGAGATCGCTACCCGTATCGTGGTCCTGCATCAAGGCCGCATCGTGATGCAGGGCAACTTCGACGAGGTGGTCAATTCGGAACTGGTCAGGACGATCTATGCCGGAACCGCGCAGGGCACGGCGTCCGGCGGGACCACGACACATCAGGAGGCGTCATGAGCCAGATCGCGTTGGACCTGCAGGACGTCACCAGCGGTTACAAGGCATCCGTCGTGCTTCGCAAACTGTCGATGACCGTCGCTAACGGCGAGGCGGTCGCCTTGCTTGGCAAGAACGGCATGGGTAAGACCACGTTGCTCAAGACGATTATGGGTTACCTGCCGAAGAAGACCGGCACGATCCATGTGCGCGGGCAAGATATTACCCGGATGGCGCCGCATCGGATCGCCCGGGCTGGAATCGCCTACGCTCCCCAGGAACATGCGTTGTTTCAGGATCTCACCATCCGCGACAACCTTCGCCTGGGGCTTGCCAAGGCATCGGTCTTCGATGAACGCTTTGACGAAATCGAACCGATCTTCCCGGTATTCAAGAGCCGGCTGAAGCAGTACGCCGGGACGCTCTCCGGCGGCGAACAGAAGATGCTGCTGGTTGCCCGTGCGCTCATGATGCGCCCGTCGATCATCCTGCTTGATGAAATCACGGAAGGCTTGCAGCCGTCCGTGATCGACCGGCTGGCCGAGGCGTTGCTGTGGGAACGTAGCCGCCATGGCACCACGCTTCTACTGATCGAGCAGAACGTCCCATTCGCGCTGAAGGTCGCTGACCGCTATGCCGTGCTGAAGCAAGGCGAAATCATCGATCACGGCAACGCGAAAGACGAAGAAGCTGCAGGTTCGATCTTCGAGCACCTACGGGTTTGACACCCTCCAATGACTGAGCCTCGATGAACACAAACTCATTTTATCGACCTGTCTCCGGGCTGGATCTGCTCACACGAATCGGCAACGACCCGCCATTGCGTGGTCGCGTCATCCTCGACACCCTTGCGCGCATAGAGGACGTCGATCCGGACGTAAGGGCAATGACCGCCGTCGCTCAGCGCGAAGCCGTGATGATGGCTTCGGCGGCCGCTGCGAAGGGGGCGCTGGCAGGCATGCCAATAGGGGTGAAGGATATTTTCGACACCGACGACCTCGTCACCAGCTATGGGTCACCTATTTACGAGGGCTACCAGCCCAGATCGGATGCAGCGATCGTCACCCTGTTGCGTCGCAATGGCGGCGTCATCATGGGCAAGACCGTGACCAGCGAGTTCGCCTACATGGCGCCGACCGCGACACGCAACCCGTGTGACATGGCACGTACGGCTGGCGGATCGTCCTCGGGTTCGGCTGCGGCTGTGGCGGCCGGGATGGTGCCTTTCGCGATTGGTTCGCAAACCGGCGGCTCGACCATCCGGCCCGCGTCGTTTTGCGGCATTGCCGGCTACAAACCGACGCTCGGCATGCTGCCCACGGTCGGCATGAAGTGCTTCTCATGGTCGTTCGACACCGTCGGTCTGTTTGCTGCCGGTGTGCGCGACGTCGCTTACCTCGCCCAGGTCCTGTCAGGCCGCCAACTCGCCGTGGACGGCGTAGCGGTTAGCCCTGTCTTCGGCGTTCCGGATAGCTACCCGTGGACGGAACCGTCGGTGAATGCGAGCGCCGCGCTTGATACCGCCATTCGGGCAATCGAGCGCGCGGGTGGCCGCGTGCGGCGGGTACGCTTCGGTTCCTGGATGGCGGACATGGTCAGCGCACACGACACGATCCAGAGCTACGAAGCCTGGCAGACGTTGGGATACGAGTACGATCATCATCGTGGTGTTCTGTCGCCGAAGCTTGCGGCGTTTCTCGACCGGGCGGCTGCGGTCGAAACGGGAACGTACGCCAAGGCGTGTGTGTTGATGGCACAGGCGAAGGACAGGCTATCCGAGCTCTTCGATGGCCTCACCGGATTGCTGACGCCGAGTGCTGCCGACGAGGCACCCCACGGGCTGGGTTCGACTGGAGATCCCGCGTTCAATCGCAACTGGACATTGCTGGGATGCCCGTGCGTGAACGTGCCCGGACTATGGGGCGCGCGAGGTGGTCCGATCGGCGTGCAGGTCATCGGCCGTCCGTGGGAGGATGCACGATGCCTCGACGCCGCTGCGTTCGTCGAGCAGGCGATCGCGGCTACGGCGGGACGTCATCCCGCGCTGTAGGCAGCGAACGAAGCGCTGCAACCAGGAGACCCAATGGGGTCGATCATGCGGCAGCCGGACAACATAGCGTCGGCACAGCCAACGACAGGACGGGTGACCTCGCTGCGGGAACAGGTCTCCCCAATTATGGATGGAGCGATGCCATGACCATTGGAAGCTCATACGACTATCCCGCGGTGCGAGCGGCGGAACCGGCTGCTGGCAGTCGACGTGCGGACAACACACCCGTCACCTCTTCGACTGACCTGCGGCAGGGTACCCACGAGGATGGCTGGCGCATCGGCGTCCTCTACTCGCGAACCGGCGTGACCGCAGCGACCGAATCCGAGCATTTCTTTGGCACCGTCCTTGCAATCGAAGAGGTCAATGCCGGCGGCGGCGTCGAAGGGCGTCTGCTCGACCCGGTCGTGTACGATCCGAAGAGCGATCCCGATGAATATCGGCGACTCGCCACGCGCATGCTGCAGGAAGACGACGTGACGGTGATTTTCGGCTGCTCCACTTCGTCGAGCCGAAAGGCTGTGCTGCCGGTGATCGAGCGCAACAACGCGCTGCTGTGGTACTGCTCGATCTACGAGGGATTCGAGTATTCGCCAAACGTAATCTACACGGGTGCGGTGCCCAACCAGAACAGCATGCAACTGGCGGCCTATCTGCTCCGCAATCATGGCCGTCGTTTCTTCCTGGTGGGCGCGGACTATATCTATCCGCGAGAATCGAACCGGATCATGCGCGATATGGTGGAAGAGCATGGCGGCGAAATCGTGGAAGAAGTCTATCTGCCCAGCGACGCCGATCCATCGGCATTGGAGGCCATCGTTCGGGAGATTAAGGCGGTCGAACCCGACGTGGTTTTCTCGACGCTGATTGGCCGCGGAGCGCGCGCGTTCTACAAGCTGTACCGTGAGCACGGCATCGATCCCGCACGCATCCCGATCGCCAGCCTGACGATGACAGAAGGCGAAACGCGGATGATCGGTCCGGACTTGTGCGGTGGCCACATCATTTCTGCCAGCTATGTCAACTCGCTGAGCAACGAGAGCAACAAGCGCTTCCTGAAATCGTGGCAGGCGCGCTTCGGAGATCAACCCGCCAGCATGTGGTCCGAGATGGCTTACAACCAGGTGCACCTCTTTGCCCTGGCCTTGGCTCGCACCGGGAGTCTTGATACGGCAAAACTGGTAGAGGCGGCCCGCGATGTTGAATTCGATTCACCGGAGGGGCTGCTGAAAATCGATCGCGAAAACAATCACGCGATCCTGACTCCTCGCATCGCCGTTTGTCGACCGGACGGCGCATTCGACGTGGTGTGGGAAGGCCGCGCTCCGATCAAACCGGATCCCTATTTAACATCGTACGGCTTCGCGGAGTTCTGGCTCGATGGAGAACCGGCATGAACACGGGTGCGCGTCGGTTGTTTGACGATCTGCGAACGCTACGCGTCCTCGTGATCCATCCGCCGGGGGATGATCGCAGCGTTCTGGAGGAGCAGTTGCGCCGGATCGGCTGTCCGGTACGCGTCGTCTGGCCGTTTCCGTCGCAGTTGCCCGTAGATGTCGACGTGATTTTCTTCCTCGTGGGTCCCGAACTTCGCAGCGCGGGAAACTGGTCTGCGGCCGACACCGAAGCGACGCTCATCGCATTGTCCGACTACGAAAATCCAACCGCCTTGAAAATGCTCGTTGATACCCAGGCGCACGGCGTGATCACGAAGCCATACCGCTCCACCGGGATTCTGAGTACGTTGGTGCTGTCACGTGCATCCTCCGGCTATCAGCAGCGACTGCATCACAAGATCGGTAAGCTGGAGGAAGCGATCAAGGCGCGACGCCATATCGAGAAGGCCATTCGCATCCTGATGGATGCCCATCGGCTGAACGAAAATGACGCATACGAACACATGCGCTCAAGAGCCACGAGCCTCCGGGTCACGGTAGGCGAGATCGCCACGATGGTGATCGACGCCCATGAAGCGATGGAAAAGCTTGGTCTGGGGAAGGCATCCAAGCCCGACAAAACGGGATGAAGTCGCGCATCTACCGTCGAGGCTGTTCAGGTAGCGCTTGTGAGCACCGGCGCGCTTGACGCCCTCGATTATCGTCGAGTCGCCGGTCCTGGACCGGCGCGGCAGCCGCTGTCAAGAAAATGGGTGCCGAATGGATTACCGATCCTGCATCAACACCCCTCCCCTCGCATCGGCCTCACGCAAACACGAAATACTTCCGCACCGTCTCCACAACTTCCCACGTGCCCTTCATGCCCGGTTCGATCACGAACACATCGCCGGCTTTCAAGTGCTTCGGCTGTTCGCCTTCCGGCGTGATGATGCAGTAGCCGTCGAGAAAGTGGCAGAACTCCCATTTCTCATAGTTCACCTCGAACTTGCCAGGGGTGCAAATCCAGGTGCCCATGATCTTGCTGCCGTCCTTGGACAGGTAAGCATTCAGGTTCACGGTGTGCGGGTCACCGCCGATGCGCTTCCACTTGGTTGCATCAACGACCGGAGTCGGGCAGGTTTCGCGCAAAACGGTAATGAAATCGGACATATCCACTCCAAGCCATTGGGTAAGG
>NZ_JBQCDN010000328.1:0-5512 GCF_051961175.1 Trinickia sp.
TGTTCGAGGATGTCCATCAGCATCAGCGTCGTGCCGGAGGTCAACTCACTCGGCTTTACGACGCAGGTGCAGCCGGCCGCAAGCGCGAACGGCAGCTTCTGGCTCAGGATCAAGAGCGGGAAATTCCACGGCGTGATGATCCCGACGACGCCTACCGGCTGCCGCAGCACGAGCCCCAGCATGTCTTCTCCCAGCGTATCGTAGGTATCGCCGGAGGTCGTGCGCGCGAGGCTTGCGGCGTACTGCCACAAATCTATACAGCCCGACACTTCAGCTCGCGCTTGGGAGAGCGGCTTGCCGCTCTCGAGCGATTCGACGAGCGACAGCCGCTCGACTTGGGCACGAATGCCTTCTGCAATCGCGAGCAGCGCGCGGGCGCGCTCCACGCCCTTCAGCTTGGGCCACGGACCCTTGCGGAACGCCCAATGTGCGGCCTCGATCGCGGCACGTACGTCCTCCGGCGCGGCTGCCGCATAGGTGCTCACGAGCGTGCCGTGCGCCGGGCTGCGCCGCTCGAGATGGCCGTCGCCGGTTGCGGCACGCCACTTGCCGTCGATGAAAAGGCGTCCGCGGTACACATCGACCGGCGGTTCCGACGACGCCGTCAGCAACGGCTTCACTTCTGCGTTGATGTTTGCTGCGCTCATGTCACTTGCCCTCAAAATTCGCCGCGCGCTTTTCGCGGAAACTCGACATGCCTTCGGTCGCATCGGCGGTGGTTGCCGCCAGCGCGCCGGCCATGGCTTCGAGCGTGGCGGCGGCGCCTTCGCCGTTCGCCGCGTTCACGAGTTGCTTGGTCAGTTGCACGGAAACCGGCGCGAGACGCGCAACGCGCGCGGCCATCTCGAGCGCCGTGCCGAGCGCGCCGCCCGGCGCCACGATCTCATCGACGAGACCCATCTCGGCGGCACGCTTTGCATCGATGCGCAGCCCGGTCAGCGCGAGCAGCTTCACCTTGCTCGCGCCGATCATCGACACGAGACGCTGCGTGCCCGACCACCCCGGACAGGTCGCAATTCCGGCTTCAGGCAGCGCGAAGGTCGCGGCCGGGTCCGTCACGCGTAAATCGGCCGCCGCCGCCAGCTCGAGCCCGCCGCCGAAGGCATGACCGTTGATCGCCGCGATCACCGGCATACGCAGCCCAGCGAGACGATTGAAGATGCGATGCCCACGCGGCACCCATGTGCGCCACATGTCGAGCGGCTCCAGCGCCGACCATTCGTTGATGTCCGCGCCGACGCAGAACGCTTTTGCGCCCACCGATGTGACAACGACCGCCCGCACGTCCCGTGACGCGTCGATCTGCGCAGTCAGTTCGTCCAGCCGCTCCAGCATCGAGGGCGTCAACGAGTTGAGTTTCTCGGGGCGATTGAGCGTCACGATGGCGATTGCGCCACGGCGCTCGTACTGCACAAGTTCAATCTCAGTCACGACGCGCCCCCTTCAGTTGCAGCCCGAACGGAGTGTCGGTAAAGAGCGCGGCATTCATCGTCTTCAGATCGGGCGAAACGGACAGCGGAAATTCGGCCTGCTCGAGCACGTCGCGTTGCAGATCGATGCCGGGCGCGATCTCGAGCACTTCGAGCCCCGTCTCTGTCAATTGCAGGACGCAACGCTCGGTCACATAAAGCACCTGCTGATTGCGCTGGCGTGCCATGCGCCCGCTGAACGTGACGTGATCGACTCTGCCGATGAGCTTCTTCGACCGACCTTCCTGCAGAATCGTGAGGCGACCATCGCACACTTGGAGCTTCGCGCCTGCGGTGAAGAACCCGGAGAACACGAGCTTCTTCGCGTGCGTCGTGATGTCGATGAACCCGCCGCAGCCGGCGGTCAAATACGGCTTGCTCGGCAGCTTCGATACATTCACGTTGCCTGACTTGTCGATCTGCAAGAACGACAGAAGCGACACGTCAAAGCCACCGCCCTGGAAATAGATGAACTGCGATGGCGACGGCATGATCGCGTCCGCGTTCGCGGAGCATCCGAAAGCGAAGCCGAGCAGCGGCATGCCGCCGACCGCGCCCTGCTCGATCGCCCACGTCACTTTGCCGTCGTGGCCTTCCTCAAGGAGAATGCGGGGCACATTTGCCGAGATACCGAATCCGAGATTCACCGCATCGCCATCATAGAGTTCCATGGCAGCGCGGCGCGCGATAACCTTTTCCGGGTTCCAATCGGCGAACATGAACTCGCTCGCCGGCACCTTGATCTCCCCGCTGATTTCCGGGTCGTATGCGATCTGCGTCGTCTGCTTCTGATCGGGGTCGACCACCACGTAGTCGACGAGATTGCAGGGAATGTGCACCTGCTGGGTGGGCAGCGAACCGGCCTTCACGACGCGCTTGACCTGCGCAATCACGATGCCTCCGTTGTTCCGAGCCGCGAGTGCCTGATCACGCCCTCCGAGGAGCGCGCCTTCATGCTCGTAAGACAGGTTGCCCTTCTCGTCGGCCGTGGTCGCCCGCACGATCGCGACACGCGGCACGATGTTTGGAAAGAACAACCACTCTTCCCCGTCGAACTGGACCTTCCGTACGATCGGCTCCGCTTCGGCCGCACGATTCATGGCACCACCCTGGCGGCTCGGATCGACAAACGTATCGAGGCCGACCTTCGTCAACACGCCGGGACGCTTCGCCGCCGCGTCGCGGTGCATGTCGAACATCACGCCGCTCGGCAGGTTGTAGGCGCGAATCTCGTTGTCGACAACCATTCGCCAGATATCCGGCATGGGCAAGCTTGACGGACCGCTTGGAAACGAGCCGGCGATCACGGTGCGGATCAACCCATGCTTCGCGAGGTGATCGATGCCTTTGATGCCGTACATGTCGCCTGCGGCGATCGGATGCAGCAGCGTGAGCTGGCGCGGATGAGCCTCCCGTTCGAAACGCGCGCCGATCGCTGCGAGCATCGCGTCGGGACAGCCGAGGCCGCTCGACGAGCTGACCGTGACAATATCGCCATCGTTGATCAGGCTGGCTGCCTGGGCCAGTGACACCACTTTGCTGGAAGCCACAACACTTCTCCTGACGATGCCTCAAAGTTCCGGCGGAAACGGGATCGCAACGTGGGACGAGGACGCTGCCGATCGTTGAATCGCGAGCGCCGCGACGAGCGACCGGTAACCGTCAGATCCGCTTGCCGCCGGCGCTTCGCCGTGCAGCACCGCACGATGGAATTGGGCGACCGCAGTGGCGTAGAGATCGCGATGCTCGACTTCAATCGCTTTGCTGCCCTCGGCGGAACGCAGTTCGATTTCGCCTATGGCCCGCTGAGTCATGACACTGCGCGCGAAGAGCGAGCCGTCGGTGCCGTGCACTTCAAGTCCGGTCGGTGCGAACGGGACAGTGAAGGCATCGTGAATCTGCGCCAGCACACCATTGTTAAAGCGCACGACGCCCATCACTCCATCCGCGAGGCCGTGTGAAGCCATGCCGCTCGACGAAGTCATCGCGGTGACCTGGACCGGCTCCGCGTCCAACACAAAGCGCAGCGTATCGATGTCGTGGACCGAAATGTCGAGCACCACGCCACCACCCGCATCGGTCTTATGAAGACGCCACCCACGCAGATGGGCAGGCAGGGAAACCGCATGGAATACGCGAGCGAAAAGCGGCTTGCCGACGGCCCCTGATTGGATCAGTTCGCGCAGCTTGCGATGCGTGGCCGCGCAACGCAAATGATGGTTGGTAGCAAGCACCACGTTCTTCTCAGCGCATGCGTCAATCATCCGGTGGGCGTCCGCTTCGGAAAGAGCAAGCGGCTTTTCACATAGCACGTGCTTTCCCGAAGCAGCGGCGGCCACCGCCTGTGGCAGATGATTTTCGTTAGTGCTGCTGATATACACGGCCTGCACGTCGGCTCGGCCCAGTACTTGACCAAGTTCGCTCGTGGCCGACGGTATGCGATGCCTGTCCGCGAATTGGCGGGCGCGCGCCTCGCTACCGCTGACCACCGCGACGATGGCGCCATCCTGCGATCGAATCGCGTTGACCATCCATTCGTCGGCGATCGTGCTCGCGCCGATCAGCGCCCAACCGATACGATTGCTCATGCTCGTCTCCGCCGGTCCCTTCGAAAAATTGGAACGTTCCAATTTCGACGTTGAAGTCATCGCCGCCTTGGGAGCCGCGATATCAAAATAGTGCCGGATATTTATAAAGGGATTTGGATCGTTCCAACTGTGAAATTGGATCGTTCCAACAAACTGTAGTAGACTGCATCTGGGATGTCAAATCTTTTTTGGAACGATCCAATTGTGCGAAGCACGATAAAACCGGGTCCCACGATCCAGGACATTGCCGTAGCGGCCGGTGTCTCGAAATCCACTGTCTCCCTTGTCCTGCAGCAGAGCTCCAAGATCAAGGCGGAGACCGCCGAGAAAGTGCGCAACGCTGCGCGCGACCTGGGGTATGTCTATAACCGCGGCGCCGCCAACCTGCGCGGCGGTCGCAGCACGACGATCGGCATGGTCATCAACGACCTGACCAACCCGTTCTTCGTTGAGTTGCTCGTTTCCATCGAACGCGTGCTGGCGCAGTCCGGTTATACGACACTGATGGCCCACACCGCGGAAAGCCTCGCGACCCAAAGCCGCGTGCTGCAGTCGATGCGCGAGCAGAACGTGGCGGGGTTAATCATGTCGCCGGCGCTCGGCACGCCCGACGACCTACCAAAGGAGATCGCGTCGTGGGGTATCCCGCTTGTTCTCGTTATGCGTCCGATGGGCCCAGACGTCGATACCGTCGGCGTAGACAACGACTTCGGCTTCGCGCTTGCAACCGAGCATCTGATCCAGCAGGGCCACACACGAATCGCGTTCGTGGGCAACCGCCCCGGCTACGCCGTGGCGAATCAGCGGCGCCTGGGCTACCTGTCCGCCATGTCGAAACATGGCCTTACGGTCGCGGATGAATGGATCGTCGACGTCGAGTTGACACCAGAAGGTGGGCGTAAGGCGGTACGCGCGATTTTCGGAATGAAGCCTCGGCCAACCGCAGCTGTTTGCTACAACGATCAGGTCGCCTTTGGTGTGCTACACGAGCTCGACAGGATGGGAAAGCGTGCTGGAAAGGCACTGGCAGTCGTAGGTTGCGATAACGTCGTCGCGGCTGAACATACAAACCCACCGCTTACGACATTGTCCGCAGATGCCGAGAAACTCGGTACGAAGGCCAGTGAAATGCTGCTAAGCCGCCTCGCATCGGAATCCGAGGTGCCTGGACCGCCGGTCCAGTACTTTGCGACCCCGAGCCTCGTTGTCCGGGAGTCAAGCATCGGCAGCGCTACGCGCCGACCGATAGATCCGTCGCGCGAAATCAAGCTCGCCGACTCGCGATCATGAGCGCGCCGCCAGTGTGACCGAGGCCTATGCGTTTCGCCCGCGGCTCCTCCCATCAAGGGACATGCGGTGCCACCACCTTCATCCACGTGGTGATTTCGATCGGCGGATTGTGGGCAATCCTAATGTCATAGAGCACATCTTGGCCCGCACTCACGTAGCAAGGCG
>NZ_JBQCDN010000329.1:0-3563 GCF_051961175.1 Trinickia sp.
CCGATGGATCGGAAAGCAAGCTCAATACGTACCGTGATGGATTCAGGATATTGACCACCATCGCGAAGCTGTTCAAAGCCGAAAAACCGCTACTGTTCTTCTCTATCGGTTTTTTTATCTGTACGGCGCTCTCGATCGCGCTCGCCGTCCCGCTCTTCGAGACATACGTCGAAACGGGGCTGGTTCCGCGCCTGCCCACCAGTGTGCTCTGTGCCGCGCTGGTCCTGTTCGGCGCGATCCTGCTCACCTGTGGCATCGTGCTCGATACGGTCACCCGCGGGCGCACGGAGGCGAAACGCTTTGCCTACCTGTCCGTTCCGGGCCCCCGCGCCGAGCCAAGCCGAGCATCGATATGCAACGCCAGCTAATTCGCTTCGTTTTTGCGGGCGGCATCGGGTTTGTTGTCGATACCGCGGTGCTCTATCTGATGTTGTGGCTCGGCCTCGGCTACTTCGCTGGCCGTGCGGTCTCATTCCTTTGCGCGGTGTGGGTCACCTGGCAATTGAACCGCAGGATTACGTTCTCTGCGTCGGGACACCAATCAGCCTGGGCGGAATGGGTTCGCTATCTCGCCGCGATGTCCGTTGGCGGTGGCGTCAACTACGCCGTCTATAGCGGCGTGGTATCGATGGTGCGCCCCGCGCCGTGGCTGCCCCTCCTTGCGGTGGCGGCAGGCTCGACCGCCGCGCTCCTCGTCAACTTCGCGACGGCGAAATGGTGGGTTTTCAAGCACGCAAGATCGAATCATTCATGAACACTGCTGAGCCATCGACGCGCGCGTCTTCCGTCCGCCAGCGTCGGCTGCCCGATCTGAACGCCCCGCAAACGCTCGCTCGCGCGCGCGTGCTGGTGCCCCTGCTGTTCGGCATTTATTCGGTCTTGTTGGGTGCCGACTCCAATTGGGACCTGCTGAACTATCACTTCTACAACCCGTTTGCGTGGCTGAACGGGCGCCTGCAGACGGATCTCGCGCCGGCGGGCATGCAGTCGTACTTCAACCCGCTGCTTGATGTCCCCTTCTATTGGATGACGTTTCATCTGCCATCGCGTTTAATCGGGTTCGGGATGGGGGTATTGCACGGCCTCAATTTCGTCCTGCTGCTGGGCATCGCTCGGAACCTGTCCCGCGATGCCGCACCTGAGAATCGCAATCGCGTTCCTTTGCTGCTGGCGCTGGCCGGTTCGCTCGTCCCGTGCTTCTTGAGCCAGCTCGGCAACACGATGGGGGACAACTCAACGGCACTGCTCGTGCTCGGCGGATTGCTGGTCTTGCTCAAGGGTTGGGACTTCATGAAACGTGCGACCACAGGCGCCCTGGTACTCCCTGCTATCGGCGGCGTGCTGGTGGGTCTGGCGGTTGGATTGAAGCCAACCTCGGCATGCTATGCCATTGCCATGTGTATCGCCCTTCTGAGCTATCCAGAGCGGCTCAGCATCCGAATCCGCGTTGCGTTTCTCTTCGGCGTAGGCGTCCTGGTGGGATGGGCCCTCACGGGCGGCTACTGGATGTGGCATCTGTGGCGGATCTTCGGCAATCCGCTTTACCCGCAATTCGGCCAGTTCTTTCCTAATCCGTTGGCGCAGCCAATCGGCTCGGGCGATCTTCGATATATCCCGCACGGCGTTCTCCGAACGGTCCTATGGCCATTCATCATGGGAGCCGATCCAAGCCGTGACGCGGGTTTAAGCCGTGAGTTCGTTTGGCCCATCGTATACATCGTGCTCTTGTGCACGCTGGCGACAACCGTCGTTCAACGGCTGCGGGGCAACGAACGCGGCAGCCTGAATACGCGCGCGCGCTTTGTCATTCTGTTTGTCGTGCTGGGCTACTTCGTTTGGATGAAGGTATTCGGTATCTACCGATACCTCGTGCCGATCGAAATGCTGGCGCCGATCGTCATTTTCGCGCTGCTCACGTTCTGGCGGGGCGAGCAATCCGGGACGATAGTGGCTCGCTGGCTGATCGGCGCTATCGTCGCGACCGGGATCGTGGGAGGACTGAAAACCTGGGGGCACGAAGGTTGGAGTGATCCCGTCTTTCACGTCGAGGTCCCACCGATTCCGGCACCTGAACGAGCGACGGTCATTTTCTACAGCGAATCAGGCGCTCGAGGATGGATGGTGCCGTTCCTTCCTCATCAAGCCGCTTACGCCGGCATCGCCAATAGCTTCCCGGCTACCCCTGCGTATTACGAGCGGCTACGCGCCATGATCACTGCCCGGGGCGGCCAAGCCTACGCCGTCATCGATGGCAGCGACGATTGGCGAGCGCAGAGTTTGGCCAGAACCGACAAACTCGTCGGCAAGCTCGGCTTCACCAATAGCGATCGAGGCTGTGCGAATCTCAAATGGATTGTTGACCGGCTGCATTTGCATGCGGCGGTGGAAGATCTGGCGGACAGCGCAAGGAAGTGCCGCCTGACGGTCCGAAGCGATGACGCTCAACAAGCCGTCTTGGCCGGCAACCGCACGCTCGATCTGGCCACGCAAGTCTTCTCGCAAGTGAACCTCGTGCTCGAGCCGCAAACGTGCAAATCGTACAAGGCAAGCATCGGCTCGAACTCGAACTCCACCGAGTATCGATTCTGCCGGGTCCAGCTGCGCTAGCCAGCGCCGCGCCGTGACAACTGCGCTTGCGAGTTCGATTGCGCCGTCTGCAGCACGGGCAGCACGGTCGGCTGATACTCGCACACCCAGCGCCGAAAATCGCGGCGCACCTCGTCGTCCGGCACGACCCGATGCTGCATCAGCCACGGCAGCAACTGATCGAGCAGGTGGTCCGGTACCTCGCGCGCGCGTGCGATTCGCAGTTTTTCATGCGGTGTGCGGGTGGTGGTTTCGTCATCGGCGAGCAGTTCCTCGTATAGCTTTTCACCGGGACGCAGCCCCGTGAATTCGACACGAATCTGATCTTCCGAATAGCCGTACAGTCGAATCAGGTCGCGGGCCAGATCGACAATACGGACCGGCTGCCCCATCTCGAGGATGAAAATCTCCCCCCCCTGCCCCATGCTCGAGGCTTGCAAGACAAGCTGCGAGGCCTCGGGAATCGTCATGAAGAACCGCGTGATTTCCGGATGGGTGACCGTCAGCGGCCCTCCCCTCGCGATTTGTTGCTGGAATTTGGGAATGACGCTGCCCGCGCTGCCGAGCACATTGCCGACGCGAACCGTTTCGAACTGCGTGTGTTCGCTGGTCTGCTGGAGCGCTTGACACGCCATCTCGGCCAATCGCTTGCTCGCGCCCATGACATTGGTGGGATTGACCGCCTTATCCGTCGAAATCAACACGAAACGATTCACGCCGTTGCGAATCGCTGCCCGCCCGACACGATAGGTGCCCAGCACGTTGTTGCGCACGGCCTGCCACGTGTTCAGCTCTTCCATCAACGGCACGTGCTTATACGCCGCCGCGTGATAGACGATCGACGGCGCATAGCGCGCCATGACATGGTCGAGCAGCAGCGAATCTTTGACATCGCCGATGATCGGAATCACCGACAGATCGGGGAAGCGCTCGCGCAGTTCTTCCGTCAGGCGGTATATGGCGAATTCGGAGATGTC
>NZ_JBQCDN010000330.1:0-13876 GCF_051961175.1 Trinickia sp.
ACGCGCGTAAATACGCGCGTGAAAACGCCGAGGCACTGCCAAATCCAACCCGTTGCGCAACGGCCTTGATCTTCCCGCCGCTGGCCAGCGCGCGATGGCCGAGCAACAAACGCCACGTCGTGAGATACGCAGCGGGCGTCGTTCCGATGGTCTGGCGGAACGACGCCATAAATTGGCTGCGTGACATACCCGAAACCGAAGCGAGCTCTTCGACACGCCAAGGCCGGTCGGGCGCGTCGTGCATCGCCACCAGCGCCCGGTGAAGCGCCGGGTGCGAGAGCCCGGCAAGCAATCCAGGCGTCGTCGCACCGCCGTCTATGACTTCTCGCAAGATCATCAACAACATGACCTCGCACAGGCGCCCGATGGCAGCGCTTTGCCCACAGCGTTGGCTCGACGCTTCTTCGACGAACGCATGGGTGATCGCGTACAACGTCGGCAGTTCGTTCAAATCGACGCTGACTCTTTCCGGCAATGCCGTGATCAGCGGATTCAACGGCCCGCCAAAGCTGACCGAAGCGCCAACGAGCGCGTTGGCCTCGGCTACTGGGCTTTTCATAGCGCCCGTGTAGAGAACGAGTCGTTCCGGCGCCCGTCGCGCATCGCCAAGGACCAGGATGCTTGCGTCCGCCATCGGTACGGGGCATTCCGATACTTGGATCGACAAATCGAAGGTGCGGAAAAAGGCCGACAGCCGATCCACCTTTCTCGCGGACGTCGGATTTTCGATCATGCCTTTCGGATTTTTCATGACTCGAAGTATGGGAGAGTAGGCCCATCGCGTCAACGGGCGCGAACTGTTCGTCACCAAAGGAGATCCCGCATGCTTACGCCCCGTCAACCGGCCCCCGATCTTGTGGTCGATACCTTGGACCATGGTTCGTTCGATCTCGCCTCGGAAACGCCCGAGCGGCTGACGCTGATCTGCTTTTATCGAGGGCTACACTGCCCGATCTGCGCGATGTCTCTGAAGGAGCTGGAACGGCTGACGCCGGAGTTCGCTTCACGGGGGGTGTCGACCATCGCCGTCAGTTCCGATAGCGAACCTCGCGCGCGCGAAATGCAGCAAAAAATCGCCGCGGCCAATTTGCGTATCGGTTACGGGCTTTCATTGTCCGACGCTCGCAAGTGGGGGCTCTACATCTCGGCGTCTCGCGGCAAGACATCCATCGGGATTGTCGAGCCCGAGCTTTTCTCCGAGCCGGGTTTGTTTCTGATTCGTCCTGACAGGACGGTCTACTATCTCTCCGTGCAATCGATGCCGTTCGTGCGACCGAATTTCAAGGAGCTGGTGCAGGCGCTTGATTTCATGATCGAGCATGATTATCCGGCGCGCGGCGAGTACACCGGCACGGTGTGAGCCGTGCGGTCGGACCTATCATGCGTTGCGTCCGGAAAGCTTAATCCGGTACGGTAAGGAGTAGAATCCGGTCCGAAACAGGAACGGGTTCCCCCGAACGCTGCACTACGCTGGAATAGGCAACCGTGCCGATGGGGGTTTCCGCAACGGCCCCCCTCTTCCCGATGCTGCTTTTCGAATGACGACCAAACAAAGACTTGTCACCGCGCTGCTCGGCGCGCTTGCCTGGATCATCATTGATCAACTGACAAAGGTTTTATTCAAGCAGATATTGACGCCCAGCCACGTGATGTCGCTTTTCGCTGGGTGTCTTCTGCTGCTCCCCGTATACAACCACGGCGCATTCCTCAGCCTCGGGGCCGGAATGTCTGAGGCGACGCGCGACATCATTTTCACCTATGGTGTGTTGGCTATTCTGATGGGCCTGGCAGGATGGTTGGCGCGTTCGTCGCGCCTTGGCCGCGTAGACGTCATCGCGATAGCTTGTATTCTGGGCGGAGGATTCAGCAATCTGCTCGATCGGTACGTCTATGATGGGCGGGTTTTCGATTTCTTGAACGTCGGCATCGGCCAATTGCGAACTGGCGTGTTCAACGTCGCCGACATAGGAATTACGCTCGGCGTAGCGCTACTCTTGCTCGGCTCTATGGGGCGCCGGTCTTAAGCTGTCCGATCGGCAAGCGCCTGCTTTCGCGGTCAGCGGGATGACGCGCCGGCGCTCGATGGATCAGCACCGGCACCGACTTTGAGGTGGGCGTATTACACACGTCTCCGACGCTGTCCAGCGGCACGAGCGGATTCGTCTCCGGGTAGTACGCGCCAATGCACCCGCGCGGAATGTCGTATTCGACGAGCAGAAAGCCGTGAGCGCGGCGCTCGACGCCGTCGTGCCACACTGTCTCGAGATCAACGCGCTCTCCGGCTGCAAAGCCGAGCATGCGGATGTCGTCAGGGTGAATGAACAACGGGCGCCGCTCGTTATAGACGCCGCGATAGCGATCGCTCAGCGCGTAGATCGTCGTGTTGTACTGATCGTGCGAGCGTGTCGTCATCAGTGTCATCAGCCGCTTGCCGTGCCGAGCGCGGGCCCGCTGAATCGGCGTATCGGAAGGCAGCGCGTGAGCGATGAACGTTGCCTTCCCGGATGGCGTCAGCCACGCTCGCTCGCGCGCCGCGACCCGCAAATGAAACCCGCGCGGATTCGCGACCCGTTCGTTGTAGTCGTCAAAACCTGCGATGGACGCAGCGATCGCATCACGGATGCGCGCATAGTCGGCACCGAAACCGAGCCAATCGATGTTGCCGCCGCGATCGTTGAACAACGCATGCCCCATGCGCGCGACGATCGCCGGTTCCGACAGCAGATTCGGCGACGCGGGCGCATTCATCCCGTATGACATGTGCACCATACTCATCGAATCCTCGACAGTCACACCTTGCGCGACGCCGTTTTGCAGATCGATTTCCGTGCGGCCGAGCGTAGGCAGGATCAGCGCCTCCCGGCCGTGGATCAAATGGCTCCGATTGAGCTTCGTCGTGATATGGACCGTCAGCGCACAGCGGCGCAGGCCCTCCCACGTGCGCGGCGTGTCCGGTGTCGCCATGGCGAAGTTGCCGCCGAGCCCGATGAACACCCGGATGTGATCCTCGAGCATCGCTTCGATTGTCTCGACGACATCGTACCCATGCCGGCGCGGCGGCTCAAAATCGAATACCCGGCCGAGGCGATCGAGAAACGCGGGCGTCGGCTTTTCCTCGATGCCCATCGTGCGATTCCCCTGCACGTTCGAATGGCCGCGCACCGGACAGAGCCCCGCCCCCTCCTTGCCGATATTGCCGCGCATCATCATCAGGTTCGAGAGAAGCTGCACGGTCGCCACCGAATGCTTGTGCTGAGTAAGGCCCATGCCCCAGGTCACGATCACGCGCTCGCTGCGCGCATAGAGCTGCGCGAGATCGTCGATCTGCTCGTACGGCACGCCGCTTTCCGCGACGAGTGCCGCCCAGCTTTCCGCGCGCAGATCGGCCGCGAAGGCGTCGAAGCCGCTCGTATGTTCGTCGATGAACGCGACATCGAGCACGCGTGTGGCGCGCGTTACGCGTGCATCGTCGTCGAGTTCGAGCAGGCGCTTCGCCATGCCCTTGATCAACGCGAAGTCGCCGCCGACCGTCGGCTGCACGAAGCGCCCTGCGATGCGCGTGCTCGACATCGTCAGCATTTCCCGCGGGCTTTGCGGATCGGCGAAGCGCTCCAGCCCGCGCTCCTTCAGCGGATTGATCGACACGATCGCAGCGCCGCGCTTCGCGCATTCGCGCAGTTCGCCGAGCATGCGCGGATGGTTCGTCGCCGGATTCTGGCCGAATACAAAAATCGCGTCCGCGTGCTCGAAATCGTCGAGCGTGACGGTGCCCTTGCCGACACCGACCGTCGCCGGCAGCCCTCGACTCGTCGCCTCGTGACACATGTTCGAGCAGTCGGGGAAATTGTTCGTGCCGTATAGCCGCACCAGCAACTGATAGAGGAATGCGGCCTCGTTGCTGGCGCGGCCCGAGGTATAGAACGCGGCCTGGTTCGGATCCGGCAACGCCTTGAGATGCCGGGCAATCAAGGCAAAGGCATCGTCCCAAGCGATGGGCAAATAGCGATCGGTCTCGGCGTTGTAGATCATCGGATCGGTCAAGCGCCCGTGCTGCTCAAGCTCGTAATCCGATTGCTCGAGCAGTGCCGTGACTGTATTCGCCGCAAAGAATGCCGGCGTCGCGCGCTTGCCCGTGGCTTCAGCCGCGACCGCTTTTACACCGTTCTCGCAGAACTCGAAGGTCGACGCGTGCTTGCGGTCCGGCCACGCGCAGCCGGGACAATCGAAGCCGTTCGGCTGGTTCTGCCGTAGCAGCGCCCGATAGTGCGCGCCCGGCACGCGTTCCTTGATCAGGTTGATCGTGACGGCCTTCAGCGCCCCCCATCCGGCGGCAGGATGCGTGTAGGGCTCGATCTTGGCGACAGGTGTGGCTTTCTTCGACACGGCGGGCGTCCTTTGTTCGTCGAAAGGGTATTTCTGGAGCTGCCCACAGCGTACGTCTTGCGTAGCCATCCATGTACGTACACCTGCCCACCGGAAAAAAGAGTACAGTTTTGCCGAATGTTGCGGCGCATCGAAAAGCTGTACTTTTAAGGCAGAAAATGAAGCGTTACGAAAAGCTGGCCGAAGACTTGACGACACAGATCGAACGCGGCGTGTATCGGCCCGGCGAGCGGATACCGTCTGTGCGGCAGGCGAGCAGCCAGCATCGGCTAAGCATCACTACCGTGCTCCGGGCGTATGTGATCCTCGAAAGCCGCGGCCTGATCGAGAGCCGGCCGCACTCGGGCTATTTCGTCAAGGCGCGCACCCTGCCCTCGGCGACGGCCGAACTGCATGTCTCGGCGCCGCTCGGAACATCGGCGGCTGTCGACGTCAGCGAGCTCGTGCTCTCGACGCTGCGCTCGATCGCCCGCGACGACACCATGCCGCTCGGCTCGCCCTACCCGGACGCCGCACAGTTTCCGGTGCAGCGCCTCGCGCGGCACGCGCAGTCGATTTCGCGCCGACGCACACGCTGGGGCGTGATCGACGATTTGCCGCCGGGCAATCCCGAGCTGATCCGGCAAATCGCGCGGCGGTATCAAGAGCGCGGAATCGGCGTCGATCCGGGCGAGATCGTCGTGACGATCGGTGCGACTGAAGCGATCAACCTGTGCCTGCAAGCCGTGGCACGACCTGGCGACACGATCGCCGTGGAATCGCCGACCTTCTATGCGATGCTGCATGCGATCGAACGGATGGGCATGCGGGCGATCGAAATCGCGACGCATCCTAAGCTCGGGATCGATCTCGACGCGCTCGCCAGTGCGCTCGAGCGCGAGCGCATAGCTGCTTGCATGGTCATGCCGAACTTCCAGAACCCACTCGGCTTTCAGATGCCGGACGAACGCAAGGCCGCGCTCGTCGAACTGCTCGCGCGTCGTGAGGTCCCGGTGATCGAGAACGACGTCTATCACGAGCTGTATTACGGCGAGGCGCGGCCGAGCGCATTGAAGACATTCGATCGCCAGGGGCTGGTGCTGCACTGCGCATCGTTTTCGAAGAGCCTGTCGCCCGGTTATCGAATAGGCTGGGCGATGCCGGGACGATTTCGCGATCGTGTCGAAAAGCTCAAGTTCTTGAATACGCTCGCGACTCCGGCGATCGAGCAGCTTGCAATCGCCGAATACCTGAAGCACGACGGGTACGACCATCATCTGCGGCGGATCCGCAAGCAATATGCGCAGCAGGCGAATTTAACGAGCGCGATGGTCAGGCGGTTCTTTCCCGAGGGCACGCGGCTATCGCAGCCCCAGGGGGGATACGTGCTGTGGGTAGAGCTTCCCGGCGGCATCGACGCCATGCGGCTTTACCACGCGGCATTGGCCCAGCACATTACGGTCGGGCCGGGGCACATGTTCTCCACCACGGGGGCTTATCGGCATTTCATTCGACTCAACTACAGCTACCCGTGGTCGGAGGCGATCGAGCAGGCATTGCGCACGCTCGGGCGGCTGGTTCATGAGATGCAGCCTGGCGCCAGAAGCGGCAGCTGAGGTTCATGAGCCGCTACGCCGTCAATACCCGCTCCGTTCCCTTCAGGGCTGCCGCATGGTCTTCGATCAGGCCATAGACGGTTTCCCCTGCCACGGTCTCCCATTCCAGCAACCGGTCCGCAATCGCACGGAGCACCGGTTCGTTCGCGCGAAGCAGCGAGTAGCACTCGTCGTTCAATTCCTTCAGCAGGGTATTCGAGTGCTGGATCGCATTCTTCAGTTGCAAACCGGCATATTGCTGCGGGAGCGCCGCGAGGCTGAACAGATTGCCGTCGACGTTGAATCCGAACTTTGAAACCATGTCGAGGCTGATCCGCGATGCCTCCTGCAGATCCTGCGCCGCACCGCTCGACGCCTCCGAGAGAACGAGCAATTCCGCGTTACGTCCGCCGAGCAGCACCTGGATCTCGTTGCGCATTTCCGTCTCGCGGTACAGGTGCTTGTCCTGGCGCTTGGTCACCAGTGCCACGCCAAGTGCGCCGCCTCTCGGCATGATCGTAATCTCCTCGAGCACGCCCGTGCCGAGCAAGGCAGCCACGAGGCCATGGCCCGCTTCGTGCACCGCGATACGCGTACGCTCGTCGTCCGCCAGCGCGCGTTCAGCGCCGTTCACGTCGCCGATGCGCGCGATCTTGATCGCCTCGATGAAATGCGTCGAGCTCACTGTGTCGTCACCGCATTTACGCGCAATCAGGCCCGCCTGATTGACGATCGTCGACAGCGCCGCGGGCGACAAGCCCGTCGTCAGCCGCGCGAGCTGCTCGAAATCGAGATCATCCGCCTTCGACTTCAGCTTGGTAGCGTAAAAGCGCAGGATATGTACGCGATCGTGGAGATCGGGCAGGCGAACCTGCACCGTGCGATCGAAACGGCCCGGCCGGCGCATCGCTTCGTCGAGATTGTCGGGGTGGTTCGTCGCCGCGACCACGATCACGCCCGCGTTCGATTCGAAGCCGTCCATCTCCGCAAGCAACTGATTGATGATGCGATTGCTCTCTGCTTCGACGGGACCCGCGCCGGCATCGGTGCGCTTGCCGAGACCATCGGCTTCGTCGATGAAGATGACGGTCGGCGCATTCTTGCGGGCGAGCTCGAACAGGTGCTTGACTTTCTGGATACCCACACCGTAGTACTTCGCGCTGAAGTAGCTTCCGGTGATGGCGATGAAGTTCGCCCCGCATTCGCCGGCAAGCGCCTTTGCAAGGCGCGTCTTGCCGACACCCGGCCCCCCCGTCATCAGCACGCCGCCGGGCGCGCGCACCCCCATGCCGGTGAACTGCATCGGATCGGTCAGCCAGGCCTTGACGTCGGCCAGGGCGGCCTTGGCTTCGCCGGCGCCAATCACGTCGTCAAAGCTCAATTCGGGCGATTGCTGAAGCAGGCGCGCCCCACCGTTCATCTCGCGGCGCATGAACCATAGAAGACCGGCCATCATGAGAACCGGCAACAGAAGGGACAGTGCGTCGCGTGTCCTGTCGATGACTTCGGACCAGCGCACCGCGCCGATATCGACGTCGACATCGGGCAGCGAAACCAGTTGAAACGACGCGTCGCTCGCCGCTTTCATGATCGTGGGCATCAAGGCGCTCGCGAAGGCGGCGTCCTGGTCCGCAACGAAGTACTTCCGGCCGTCCGTCGTCGAAACGAGAATCGCGTTCCGGCCTGCGCCGATCGCAACGACATGGTGCCGGTCGATATCGCGCAAAACCGTCGACGCCTCTTTTTCGTCGCGCGTCCACGCCGACGAATCGTGTCGCATCTCCTTCGCCATCCCCGTCAAGGAAGGAGGGGCTTGACTGTAGCGATCGTGCTGTTGCCAGTGGAACCACATCAGCGCTGCCGCCAGCGACGCCGCAATCGTGCCGAACGTCACGTATCTGCCGATTCGCGACCACCATGAATTTCTTGCCGGTTTCATTACAACGACTTCCAGAACTTCGAGACCTTTGGAACACCATTAAGGTCTGATAAATAAACGGAGGAAAATGAATTGCTGCGACCCCGATTATGTGCGCGGCGTCCAACGGCATTATGCCAGCGCTCCACGGGTTCCGAAACGACCAAATGGATGAGGGAACACGGCTTGCTGGTTAACAAGTACGCCCGATCGCATGGGACGGAACGGAGGAAGCACTATGCTGTACTACGCTCTGATATTTTTTATTATCGCCATCGTTGCCGCAGTATTCGGCTTTGGCGGAATCGCCGCCGGCGCGGCAAGCATTGCCAAACTCTTATTCTTCATTTTCCTCGTCATCTTCGTCGTCATGCTGGTCATGGGATTGATCAGACGCTGAGACCCGAGAGTGCGAGCAAAGCCGCGTCGCGATGCGACGCGGTTTGTGCTCGCAGTTTCGCAAATATTGCCGAGTGAACAACCCGCCTCTGAGGCGACCATTGATGGGAGCGTTTGGTTCGTACGCCCCCAAAGCGCGACTTGATCGCCGGGGGCACGCTCACCCGCGAAAGATCGACAATCCCAACCACCCTCGCCTCACGGGCCCGCATGACCTCCATCTCGACACGCGGTAGCCGCTAGAATTGCGCTTTTAGCCCGGAATACGCGAATGTCTTTTGCCTCGCTTGGCCTGATCGCCCCCTTGCTGCGTAACGTGCAGGACCTCAATTACCAGACGCCTACACCGGTGCAGGCCAAGGCGATTCCTATCGTGCTCAGCGGCAAGGACGTCATGGCGGCAGCGCAGACGGGTACGGGCAAAACGGCGGGCTTCGCGCTACCGCTGTTGCAACGGCTGGTGCAACACGGCCCCGCCGTGTCCAGCAACCGCGCGCGCGTTCTGGTGCTGGTGCCAACGCGTGAACTGGCTGAACAAGTGCTGCAAAGCTTTATCGCTTACGGCAAGGGCCTCGACTTACGGTTCCTGGCCGCCTACGGCGGTGTGAGCATCAATCCGCAGATGATGAAGTTGCGCAAAGGCGTGGATGTACTCGTTGCCACGCCGGGCCGTTTGCTCGATCTGAATCGCCAGAATGCCGTTCAGTTCGATCAAGTCCAAACCCTGGTGCTGGATGAAGCCGACCGCATGCTGGATCTGGGCTTTGCGCGCGAACTCAACGCCGTCTTTGCTGCTTTGCCCGCTCAGCGCCAGACGCTGCTGTTCTCTGCCACGTTCACCGACGATATCCGCGCCATGGCGGCGAGCGTTTTGCGCAGCCCGGTCAATATCAGCGTCAGCCCGCCCAATGCCACGGCCAGCAAGATCAAACAGTGGGTCGTGCCGGTGGATAAAAGGAACAAGCCTGAGCTCTTCATGCACCTTGTGGCCGAGAACAGGTGGCAACACGCGCTGGTGTTCGTCAAAACCCGTAACGGCGTGGATTACCTGGCGGCCAGGCTGGATGAAGCGGGCTATGCGGTCGACACCATTCACGGCGACAAACCGCAGCCCGCGCGCCTTCGTGCACTGGAGCGCTTCAAGGCGCGCGAAGTACAGATGCTGGTCGCCACCGATGTGGCTGCACGCGGGCTGGATATCGATGACCTGCCGCTCGTGATCAACGTTGATCTGCCGATCGTGGCGCAAGACTATGTGCACCGTATTGGCCGCACCGGCCGCGCGGGCGCCAGCGGTGTGGCGCTGTCCCTTGTGTGCGCCGATGAAGCGCCGCAGCTGGCCGCGATTGAAGCGTTGATCCGGCAAACGCTGCCGCGCGAAGAAGAGCCGGGTTTTGAAGCCGAACACCGCGTGCCGGAAACCAGCGCGACAGGCCAGATCATCAAGAAACCCAAGAAGCCGAAGAAGCCCAAAGTGCCGCAAGCTGCGCCAGGCACCCTGGTGCTCGGCAAAAAACCGCGTCCGCCAAGTAGCGAAAATCAACGCAAGCCTGAGGGGCGGCGCGGTACGGCAGCGGGTAAAGGCGCAAGCTTGTCCACCGGTAGCCCGTTCAGCACGCAAAAGCCGCGCGGCAAACCGGCGAGCAAGGCAACCGCGGGTTCACGTAAGCCGGCTGGAAAGCCCGCTGGTGCGCGCAAGCAGGCGGTCAAATAAAACTGGATTCTCTCCGCGGCGCGGGGAGAATTCGGGGTTCGCGCGTCAAGGTTTCGCTGTCACCGACATTCCGTACGATAAGCGGCTTCGCCTAGCGGATTGGCGTGGCGAGATCGACAAACCCCACCACACTCGCCTCACACGCCCGCACGATGCCCGGATCGTGACTCGAAAAAAAGACAACGCGATCTTTGGCCAAGGTCTTGAACAGATCGATAAGCACGGCGCGGCCGGCGGCATCAAGTCCGTTGCCCGGCTCATCCGCGATCACGACAGCAGGATCCCCGAGGGTGGTCGCCGTCAAAAATATCTTCTTGCGAGTCCCTAACGACATCTGCTCGAAGCACTTGTCAAGATGCGGAGCGAGCCCGAAGCGCTCGGCAAGATCAAGCGTGATGGCGCTTACCTCCGTTTTCTTAGTCGATGCCACCAGCTCAAGAAACGCCCGTCCAGTCATGAACGGATACGCCATGCAATCGTCCGGCACGTACGCCAACGCGGATTTCGCCTCTAGCGGCGCTCTACGCAGTGAATGTCCGCCAAGCCATACCTCCCCTTCGTCGGCGTCAATTGCGCCCGCGAGCACGCCAAGCAAAGTGGACTTCCCACTACCGTTCTCGTCACATAGCGCTATACATCCCGGACCGGAAACGTGTTGCAGCCCTTCAAAAATAACGCGCCCGTCATAGCGCTTTGCGAGGTTTTCGAATCGAAGCATGTGCAGTTCGTCAGACAAAAAATTTCCAGGCGGTGGCCACCCACATCGCAGCAAACATCACGGCGAGTACGACGGATTGTCGGACCACATAGCGCTGCGGCAGATACAGCAATGCAATGAGCGGCGCCCCGGCCAGTAGCAGTCCCATCGCTGCCCACCCGGACAGAACACCGTGAACCACTAGCATCAGCGGTGCGATGGAAGCGAACGGCAGCGCCAACGTGGCGACAGTCAACATGTCGGCACGCACCTGCGCCATCGATCCAATGGGGAGCGACAACATAAAATGTGCGGCGCTCGCATGCGCGGCACGCAAATCGCGGTACGTCGCAGCGGCAATGAGTGCGATCGCAGCCTGTGACACCAGCGCCAGAGGGACACCACGCGCATCGAAGCCCCAGAGCCTGAGCAGGACGCATGTGGATGTCACTACGGCGCCCATCGTCAAATATCGACCAAAAGCCGCTGCCGCACGATCCCGGACGATACCCATTTGCAGTCGGGTCAGAGGCGAGAGCCTGAACCCGATATTCGCTCGCATCGAATCGATCAGGCGACGCGTGAACGCCCCAAGCCATAAAGACCGTCGCGAAGCAGAGACGGCGGCCGGCGTATGCGCAATCGCAAACGCGGCAAGCGCGAGCGGCACGAGCAACAACACCGGCCGTATCGTCTCCCCAGCCTGCGAGCCACCGACGAGCACGAGATTGGCCACGATCAGTGGAATCGCCTTCCGGATGCCGCGCGGCAGCACGGCCAATTGCCATCCGAGCGTGATCAATGTGAGGTCGACGAGGAACAAATAGTTGCCGGCCTTTTGCGGCAGAAAGGCCAATGCGATCGTTGCGGCTAGCACGGGCAGCAACAGCGGCGTACTCGCAATGAGCACGACCGCAATATCGACGATGCGGCGACGGCCTTTAGCAATAGGCAACGATTCGAGGAAGGCGCCGAACGCCCCGCCGCTGATAGCCGTACGTTGCGCCAACACCCACAGCACGCCGATGGCTTCGAGCATGTGCACCCACGCCAACTGCCACGCCATCCCGTGCGAGGGCGCTACGGCTTCGAGCACCGGTGCACCTAGAATCTGTGCCTGCGCGAATACGGGCATCGCCGGCAACAATAGCAGGACTGACAACAACAGCGCCTGCCAATATCGGCGCAGCAGACGAGACGTCTCCAGCACATACCACCGCAGTCGGCAAGACAACATGTTTTTTCAACCCTACCAAGTCAAATCGCGAAGCCGTGCGATAAACGGGCCCGCTATCCTGCCATGTTGGTCATCGCGTCACAACCGCAGTAATCGTTTCCGGTGACAGGCGGGATAGTTTAAGCCATTCGACACGGGGCCCGAATCGTTGGACAATCCCGAACCCACGTTTTCGATCAGGTATTCACGCCGATGTTGCCTCCCTACGCTGCTGCTACACGCTTGACCACAAAACTTGCGCAAGCGTTTTTCATGGCGGTAAGCCTGTTCGTATCAAGCCTCTCACACGCGCAACAAATTGGTGTCGTGAACAATGGAGTCTATTACTCAGTCAATCCTCGGTTGCCGAACGGCACGCTCGTTCAGGTTCTGACCGATGACGACAACAGCGTCATCCGCTGTTGTGGCGAGATTACCGGACAGGCCAAAGACACCGGCCAGCAAACTCAAGTCTTGGATAGCCTTCGGGACCGGAACATAACGGCCTATACATTGGCGTTGTCGGGATCGCTTTCAAAGGAAACATCGGGCTTCGGTATCGCCGGACATGTCCGTATGTTGCGGCAGGGGCAGCACCCCCAAGCCACCTTGGACGACGGCTTGCAAGTCAACCTCTCAGTGTGCACGTCGGCAGAAGGCGTGCACTATCTTGGCCGTCGGGTTGGCGACAACAAATTATTGGTTCATCTTTATCAATACTTCGATCGCGATTTAGAGCCGACATGCAAGGATGCGGAGCTCAAATGAGAGACCATTAGTGGCCACCGATACGCGAACGCATCCGCCGGTCATGGCAAACGTAGCGCCGGGCGTCATCGAAAAGTGGGAGTGCCCCTCAACTACGCGACATCCCCAACGTCAGCGCACCGGCGCCAATCAGCGCAAAGCCGCCGCCGTAGCCAAGACGGCGCTGCGCCACGCCCCCCGTCAGGTGCTTCGACGCAAAACGCGCGATATGCGCATAGCTCGCGGCATTCAGCGCAGCGAGAACGACAAACGTCGGCAACAGAATCGCGCACTGCTCGACGTACACGCCATGCGGAGAAATGAACTGCGGCACGAACGCAACGAAGAACACGATGCTCCTCGGATTGAGCGCCGTCACCGTGCAGGCCGACAAAAAACGACGCTTCGCGGACTTCCCCTGTCCCGCGAGCTTCACGGCGCCTTGCTTTCTAGCATGGGTGATCGAGCGCAGGCCGAGATAGATCAGGTACGCACCGCCACATAGCTTCAGCACGGTAAATGCGGTGGCGGACATCGCGAGAAGCGCGCCCGCACCTGCCAGGGATACCGCCATCGCGATCGTATCGCCGGCCGCCACGCCCGCGATCGTGCTCCATGAGGAGCGGCCGCGGTTAGCAAGCGAATCGCCGATCACAAGCAGAATCGTTGGGCCGGGGATCAGCAACAGGACGATGCTGGCGCCGGCGAATGCCAGCCAAGTGGTCAGGCTCACGGGTTACCTCCTTTTGCTCGTTCGCCCTAGTAATCCACGGCTGCACGCGGATGTCAAACGGATTGAAGATTGAGTGCATTGGCGCGCGAGGGGACTACGAATACTCGCGACAGCATCGGAGAATGATGCGAACTCGATCCTTACGAGGTGCTAACACTCCATCCCCACGGAAGTCTTAAGCCTTTTTTAAGCCTCGCTGCCTAAATTTCAGGCGCACTGGTTTGCATCGACGGACGTTTGGACATCGGCCACCCGTCCCGCCGTCACCGCCGCATCCCAGTGCGGGTGCCGCTGCCGCTCAGCACGACGGCAGCCGTTCTTTCCTTCACGACGATGAGGTCCCGCCATGTCTCATCCACTGATTGCATCGCTCGGCGTCGCCTGCCTGGCCGCCGCCCTTCCGCTCGCTGCCTATGCGGCCGAAGACACCGCGCTGCCTGCGCAGAACCCGCTGCTGTCGCGCAACATGACGCAGGACGGTTTCAATATGCTGCG
>NZ_JBQCDN010000331.1:0-2067 GCF_051961175.1 Trinickia sp.
CGATCTGGCGAATCCGCTCACGCGTCACGTCGAATTGCTTACCCACTTCTTCCAACGTGTGATCCGTGCTCATCTCGATACCGAAACGCATCCGCAGCACCTTCGCTTCGCGCGGCGTCAACGAATCAAGCACGTCCTTCACGACATCGCGCATGCTCGCGTGCAACGCGGCATCCGACGGCGCCACCGTATTCGAATCCTCGATGAAATCGCCCAGATGCGAATCGTCGTCGTCGCCGATCGGCGTTTCCATCGAGATCGGCTCCTTCGCGATCTTCATGATCTTGCGGATCTTGTCCTCGGGCATCTCCATCTTTTCCGCGAGCGTGGCCGGATCGGGCTCGAGCCCCGTCTCCTGCAGAATCTGCCGCGAAATACGGTTCATCTTGTTGATCGTCTCGATCATGTGAACCGGAATCCGGATCGTGCGCGCCTGGTCCGCAATCGAACGCGTAATGGCCTGGCGAATCCACCACGTAGCGTACGTCGAGAACTTGTAGCCACGGCGATATTCGAACTTGTCCACGGCCTTCATCAAACCGATGTTGCCTTCCTGGATCAAATCGAGGAACTGCAAGCCGCGGTTCGTGTACTTCTTCGCGATGGAAATCACGAGACGCAAGTTCGCCTCGGTCATTTCCCGCTTGGCTTGCCGCGCCTTCAATTCGCCGGCCGCCATCTGGCGGTTCGTTTCCTTCAAGTCCTTCAACGGCAGCACCACACGCGCCTGCAAATCGAGCAAACGCTGCTGCTGCTCGCGAATAGCCGGAATGTTGCGCGACAGGATCGCGCTGTACGAATGGCTTTCCGCCACGACCTTCTCGGACCAATCGAGATCGGTCTCGCTGCCCGGGAAGCGCGCGATGAATTCCGAACGCGGCATGCCGCACTTATCGACGACGATGTGCAAAATCTGACGCTCGACCTGACGCACTTCATCCACCTGTGCACGCAGCGTGTCGCACAGACGCTCGACCGTACGCGCCGTGAAGCGGATCGACATCAGTTCGTTCTGGATCGTCTCTTGCGCCTTCAGGTACGACTTCGACTTGTAGCCTTCCTTCTCGAACGCACGACGCATCTTGTCGAACCATTCGCTGATCATGGCGAACTTCTCGAGCGAGGTACGCTTGAGCGCTTCGAGTTGCGCGGCGTTGGCCGTGGCTTGCGCGGTGCCATCGTCCTCTTCTTCCTCGTCGCCCTCTTCTTCCTCTTCCTCTTCGCTCTCGTTCTCGATCGCCTCGGCTTCCTGCGCCGAGAAGCCGTCGGTGTCTTCCGCGTTCGGATCGATCAGGCCATCGACGAGCTCGTCGATACGGATTTCATCGTTCGCGACGCGCTCAGCCATCGCGAGAATGTCCGCGATCGTCGTCGGGCACGCCGAAATCGCCATGACCATATGCTTCAGGCCGTCTTCGATACGCTTCGCGATCTCGATTTCGCCTTCGCGCGTCAACAGCTCGACCGTACCCATTTCCCGCATGTACATACGGACAGGATCGGTCGTACGGCCAAACTCCGAATCGACCGTCGAGAGGGCAACTTCCGCCTCCTCTTCCACTTCGTCGTCCGACGAAACGGCCGGGGCGTTGTCGTTCAACAGCAGCGTCTCAGCATCGGGCGCCTGCTCGTAGACAGCCACACCCATGTCGTTGAACGTGCTGATGATGCCTTCGATCGCTTCCGTTTCGGCGAAATTGTCAGGCAGATGATCGTTGATTTCGGCGTACGTCAGAAAGCCACGCTCTTTGCCGAGCTTGATCAGCGCGCGCAGCTTCGAACGGCGCTCTTCGAGCTCCTCCGCCGTGCCGGGCTGAGTGGACGCGAACGCGTCCTTCAGCAGCGCCTTCTCCTTGGCGCGGCGATCGCGCGCCTTGGCCTTCTCGCCCTTGCCCGGCGTTACTTGCTGCTCTTCGGCTTGGGTTGCGTCGTCATCGACAGATACTTCGTTCAGCTTTTTCGTCATGGAGTTCGCCGTACCGGCTATAGTCTCGACTCGCGGCTGCTGGACTTCAGCCGGTTGCACCGTGGATACTTGGGTATCGCGCACTGCCGAATCGTCCGGCG
>NZ_JBQCDN010000332.1:0-14652 GCF_051961175.1 Trinickia sp.
CTTTCGCCGTGGCGGGCCGCAGCCAAATGCCGGTTGCGCGCCGTTGCGGTTTCATCCAGCGCTTACCGTGCTTCAGCGCCGAATCGATTTCGCTCTTGGCGAGCCAAAGCTCGGAGAGCATGAGTTCCGCCTTGGCGCGCTGGCCGAAGTCGGCGTTCAGCGCTTCGGCCAGTGCGTCGCTGTGATCGAGCAGCATCGCGCGCAACGCTTTCAGGTGAGCGGCTCGCGTCTCCCATGACGGGTACGGCTCGCGCGCATGCGCTTCGCGTTGCAACAGGAGCAATGCGTCGAGCGTCGTCGCGCCCGGCAAGTCGTTTTTCATTCGTGTGCGCTCCTTGTGGGTGTCGGCCCGAGCGGCGGGTTCACTGCTGATTGGGGGCCGATGCCTCGCATTCGGCCCGCGATATTCACGTGCGGAACGCGTCTGCAATGATCGCGCGCTGATCGAATGACGCGGGCAGCGTGCCATACACGCGCCCGCCACCGAGCCCCGCGCCGGCATCCGCCAGCCGGGTCGCGATAAACGCGTTCGCGTGCGCATCGGGCGACGAGCGCAACATCAAGACCGCCTGCGCGCACAGCACGAGTTGCTGGGTCAATCTGCGTGCGCCGGCTTCGCGATGTTCGGCCGGTGCGGCGAGCGAGGCCTGCAATGCATCGAGTGCGGCGGCGAGGGTGGGCGCGTCCTGCGCATCGGCGCGCCATTCGTCGAACAGCGCATGTGCGCCTTGCGGGTCGCGTTCCAGCGCGCGCAACACGTCGAGGCACATCACGTTGCCCGATCCTTCCCAGATCGAGTTGACGGGCGCCTCGCGGTAAAACCGTGCCATCGGTCCTTCTTCGACGTAACCATTGCCGCCCCATACCTCCATCGCCTCGCCGGTGAATTCGAGCGCACGTTTGCAGACCCAGAATTTGGCTGCTGGCGTGACGATCCGCCGCCAGGCGCGCTCGACGCCGCTCTCGCTTGCGCCCGTGCGGGCGGCGGCGAGATGCGCGTCGAACGCGCGCGCGAGCCGCATGAACAACACGGTCGCCGCTTCGGTTTCGAGCGAGAGATCGGCCAGCACGTTGCGCATCAGCGGCTGATCGACGAGCCGCCGCGAGAAGGCCACGCGGTGACGCGCGTGATGAATCGCTTGCACGAGGGCCGCACGCATGAGCCCGGCGCTGCCGATCACGCAATCGAGGCGCGTGTAGTTCGCCATCTCGATGATCGTCGGGACGCCGCGCCCTTCGTCGCCGATCATGACGCCATAGGCATCGACGAATTCCACTTCGCTGCTGGCGTTCGATCGATTGCCGAGCTTGTCTTTCAGGCGTTGGATACGGATCGCGTTGCGCGTGCCGTCGGGCGCATAGCGCGGCACGTAAAAGCAGGAGATCGGCGCATCGGCACTCGTGCGCGCGAGCACGAGATGCGCGTCGCATTGCGGCGCCGAGAAGAACCATTTATGACCGACGAGGCGGTACTCGGCGCCTCGCCCCGAGGCGGCGCCGGGCGCCGATGCGCGCGTTTGATTCGTGCGTACATCCGAGCCGCCTTGCTTTTCCGTCATGCCCATGCCGACCATCATCGAACGCTTGTGTGCGAGCGGCGCATCGCTTGGATCGTGCTCGCGCGCATAGAGCTTGTCTGCGAGCTGGGCGAACAGCGCCGCCTCCCGCTGCAAGACGGGAATGCTCGCGAACGTCATCGTCAGCGGGCACAGCGAGCCGGATTCGAGTTGCGCATGCAGAAAATAGCCGGCGCACCGTGCGGCCATCGCACCGGTGCGAGGCGTGTCGAACGGTAGCGCGTGCAGTCCTTCCTGCCGCAGCAATGCGAGCAGCCGGTGCCAGCTCGGATGAAACTCGAGCGTGTCGATTCGCTCGCCGCGCGGGCTGAAAGTGGAAAGCTCGGGCTCGTGGCGGTTCGCCGCGCCCGCGAGGGCGATCACCTCGGGCGCGCCTAGCGTCGCACCATCGCGCGCGAGTGCCTGTGCGTGCCACGCAGCGCCTTCGCGCTCGACGGCAGCCGTGAGCGTCGCGTCGCTTTCGTAAAGGTTGTAGTGCTCGAGCGGCGGGACCTGATTGGTGACTTCGTGCGTGGCCGGCGGGGCTTGCGGTTCCATTTGCGTGTCTCCTTGGCGGCGCGCGACGCATTCGGCCCAGGCGTTCGACATTCGGCGCGCGAGCTGCGTAGGGTCTGGCGAAGGGAGATGCGTCGGCGTTCGAATCGCGTGCGAAAGATCACACGCGGGGTGCGCATAGGCATGTCTCCCTTAATGATAGGTTCGCGCGGCGCGCTTCGTTTAGAGGATTCGCTCTGCGTTTGTTGCCCCGCCCGTGGGGCGAAGCGTCGATCATGCCGATGCTGATCGGCGGCAACACGAACGCGCTGACGGTCGTGCTCGCCGAGCGCGGGCGGAGTTCATCGCGCTCGCGCGCGGCGCGGCTCAGTCGTCTGCGGCGGGTTCGTCGAAGTTGTCGGCGTGCGTCGTATAGACAAACTCATCGCCGGGTTGTCCCGGCAGCGTTTCGCGGGCAACGTCGAGCCAGGCGCGCGCGGCGTGCGAGAGATAGCCGCTCCTGCGCCAGGCGATGGCCATTTCCCAGCGGATCTCGGGTTCGACGACGGGACGGGCGGTGAAATAGGCCGGATCGAGCCGCCGGCAGTACGGCGCGGGCAGTAGCGCGATGCCGACTCCCGCGCGCACGAGTGCGGCCATGAAATCCCAGTGGCTGCTGCGCGAGACGATTTGCGGCGTGAAGCCCGCGTCGCGGCAGGCGCGCGTGACAACGTCGTTGAGGGCGAGGCTTTCGCCGTAGTAGACGAACGGCTCCGACGCGAGATCGGATAAACGCACTTCGCGCATCGTATCGAAGCGCGAACCGTGCGGCGCCACGACCCACAGCCGTTGCAGCGACATTGGCAGGACGTCGAACACTTGAGCGTCGACGGGCAGCAGCACGCCACCGAATTCGATATCGCCCGCCAGCAGCGCCGCCTCGATCGCACGTGATCCCTGCTCGAACAGCTTCAATTCGATCTTCGGATGCCGCCGCCGAAATTCGGCGATGACGGGCGTGAACAACGAGCCGCCCATCGGCGGAATGCCGATCGTCAGCGCGCCGCGGCCCAGCGTGCCGACGTCATCGAGCTCGGCCTGCAATTGCGCATAGGCCGCCAGAACGTCCTGTCCCCGCTGAAAAACGATGCGCCCCTCGTCGGTCAATACCATCTGACGGCCCTCGCGCAATAAGAGCGGGGCGCCGATCTCTTCCTCGAGCGCTTTGACCATCTTACTGATGGTGGGCTGCGTGACGAACATGTGTTCGGCGGCGAGCGTGAAGCTTTGCTGCCTGACGACTTCGACGAAATACCGCAATGCACGTAGCTCCATGGGGCGCGCTCTGTAGTTCCAATTTGGAATGATGGAGATGAGTTTAAGTCATTTTATTTATACATGTTGCACTCTTACAATTTCGCCATGGAGTCAATAGGGAGTTTTGCCATGAGCACGAAATCGAAATCGATCGAACGCCTGAACGGCGTGGCCCGCATCGTGGCGCAAACCGCATTTCTGGCCGCCGTATGGTTCGTCGCCGACTTCGCGTCGCGGCATCTGGGCCTGCCCGTCCCGGGCAGTGTGATCGGCCTGGCGGCGTTGCTCGTGTTGCTGCTGACGGGCGGCATCGCGCCCCGCTGGGTCAAGGCCGGCGCGGATTGGCTGCTCTCCGATTTGCTGCTGTTCTTCGTTCCCGCGGCCGTCGCCGTCGTGCAATACGGCGGATTGTTCAAGACCGACGGATGGCGTCTCGCCCTCGTCGTCATCGGCGGGACGTTGACCGTCTTGCTGGCTGTCGCATTCACCGTCGATCAAGCCGTGCGGCTCGAACGCGTGCTTGCCACCCGTCGTGCGCTGGCTGGGCGCGCCGGGTCGGCGGCCTGAAACGCGCTTCGCGCGCGGGTTGAGCCGAACCGAACGCTATCGCAAGGGAGATGTCGATGTCGATTTCATCCGCCCTGTCCTGGCCCGTGACTGAGGCTGGCCCACAGTGGGTAGCGGCGGCCTGCTTTGTCCTGACGATCGCTTTCTACGCGGTGGGCAAGCGCCTGTATGCCCGCTTCAAGCAGCCGTGGCTGACACCGCTCGTGATCGTGCCCGCGATGCTCGCCGCGGTGGTGCTGGCGATGCGCATTCCGTATTCGGTCTACTTTGCCGACACGCGCTGGCTGATGTGGCTGCTGGGCCCCGCGACGGTGGCGTTCGCCGTGCCGATCTACGAATACCGCGACTTGATGCGCCGCCATTGGATCTCGCTGACGGCCGGCGTCACGGTAGGGATCATCGTGGCGGTCAGCGGCTCGTTCGCGCTGGCCAAACTGTTGCACCTTGCGCCGGACGTCGCGCGTAGCCTGATGACGCGCTCTGTGTCCACGCCGTTCGCCTTGGCCGTCTCCGATCAGATCCACGCGCCCAAGCAATTGACCGCGCTGTTCGTGATCGCGACTGGCGTATGCGGGATGCTGCTTGGCGAGTTGGTGCTCGTCTTTTTGCCGTTGCGCAGCCGGCTGGCGCGCGGCGCGATGTTCGGCGCGGCGGCGCACGGCGTGGGCACCGCGAAAGCGCGCGAACTCGGTAGCGAGGAAGGCGTGATCGCGAGCCTGACGATGATGATTGCCGGTGTGGTGATGGTGCTGCTCGCGCCGCTGCTCGGCGCGACGTTGGGGTAACACGCGGATCGCGTTGCTTTTGCCGCTGTTCATGCAGGATTCAAACGCATTGATGTACAATGCCTGCCACTTCCGAGGAGCGTTGCGACGGGGCCACCCGCCAGGCTCGGAATTCAATCGGACGGTATAGTTATCGCGCGGCAGCCGCGCGGGTGTACCGCTCCATCGAACGGCGCTCACGTCAATTTTTCTAGAACTCATTTAGAAAAGGAGGGCGTGATGAACGCCGCAGTTATCGATTCGAAAAACCAGGATTTCATCGTTGCCGACCTGTCGCTCGCCGATTGGGGCCGCAAGGAACTGACGATCGCCGAGACCGAAATGCCCGGTCTCATGCAGATTCGCGAGGAGTACAAGGCTGCGCAGCCGCTCAAGGGCGCGCGCATCGCCGGTTCGCTGCACATGACGATCCAGACGGGCGTGCTGATCGAGACGCTCAAGGCCCTCGGCGCCGACGTGCGTTGGGCGTCGTGCAATATTTTCTCCACGCAGGATCACGCCGCGGCGGCCATCGCCAAGTCGGGTACGCCGGTGTTCGCGTTCAAGGGCGAATCGCTCGACGAATACTGGGAGTATTCGCACCGCATCTTCGAATGGCCGAACGGCGAATTCGCGAACATGATCCTCGATGACGGCGGCGATGCCACGCTGCTGCTGATTCTCGGCTCGAAGGCGGAGAAAGACCGCTCGGTGATCGCCAAGCCGACGAACGAAGAAGAAATCGCGCTGTTCAAGTCGATCGAGCGTCATCTCGAGATCGATGGTTCGTGGTATTCGAAGCGCCTCTCGCAGATCCAGGGCGTGACCGAAGAAACGACGACGGGCGTGCATCGCCTCTATCAGATGGAAAAGGACGGCCGTCTGCCGTTCCCGGCCATCAACGTCAACGATTCGGTCACGAAATCGAAGTTCGACAACCTGTACGGTTGCCGTGAATCGCTCGTCGATGGCATCAAGCGCGCGACCGACGTCATGATCGCGGGCAAGATCGCCGTCGTGGCCGGCTACGGCGACGTGGGCAAGGGCTGCGCGCAATCGCTGCGTGGGCTCGGCGCGACGGTGTGGGTCACGGAAATCGATCCGATCTGCGCATTGCAAGCGGCGATGGAAGGCTATCGTGTCGTCACGATGGATTACGCGGCGGATAAGGCCGACATCTTCGTGACGGCCACGGGCAACTACCACGTGATCGGCCACGATCACATGAAGGCGATGCGTCACAACGCGATCGTCTGCAACATCGGCCACTTCGATTCGGAAATCGACGTTGCTTCGACGCGCCAATACACGTGGGAAAACATCAAGCCGCAAGTCGATCACATCATCTTCCCGGACGGTAAGCGCGTGATCCTGCTGGCTGAAGGGCGTCTCGTGAACCTCGGTTGCGCGACGGGCCACCCCTCGTTCGTGATGTCGAACTCGTTCGCCAACCAAACGCTCGCGCAAATCGAGCTGTTCACGCGTGGCGGCCAGTACGAGAACAAGGTGTATGTGCTGCCGAAGCATTTGGACGAGAAGGTGGCGCGTCTGCACCTGGCCCGTATCGGCGCGAATCT
The DNA here is from genome assembly GCF_051961175.1 of Trinickia sp. GTDB lineage: Bacteria > Pseudomonadota > Gammaproteobacteria > Burkholderiales > Burkholderiaceae > Trinickia. The sequence continues at coordinate 6,277 of NZ_JBQCDN010000332.1, forward strand.
GACGGAACTCTCGGATGCGCAAGCGGGCTACATCGGTGTGGACAAGAACGGTCCGTTCAAGCCGAATCACTATCGCTATTGATCAGGTGAACGGCCCGGGCCTCCTCGCAACGCGCGAGGCGTACCCGGTGCCGGCCGGCTTGCATCAAAGGCGGCGTTGCCGTTCCCGGCGCCGTCACGTTCAACGCAGTACCGAGCCGCGCGCTATCGCGCGGCTGTTCGAAGTCGTCTTGCCGTCAACTGTCTGATAACGATCGACCTAACGGACCCTAGCCGACCCCAATCGACCACTACGCCGAAGGAACCTCGCCATGACCGTGCTGCTGACCTGGGTGATCAATGCGCTCGCACTCCTGATCATCACTTATCTGGTGCCGTCGATTCACGTCCGCAGCTTCGGCACGGCGCTCATCGTCGCGCTCGTGCTCGGGCTCATCAATGCCGTGCTTCGGCCTGTGTTGATCGTGCTCACGTTGCCGGTCACCATCGTCACGCTCGGGGTGTTCATCCTCGTCGTCAACGCCTTGTGCTTCTGGCTTGCTGCCTCGCTGCTCAAGGGCTTCGAGGTTTCGGGATTCTGGTCGGCGTTCTTCGGCTCGATCTTGTACAGCATCGTGTCGTGGTTGCTGTCGGCGTTGATCTTCGGCAATCGGAGCTTCGGCTGATCGCGGCCTCGGCTATTGCGGCTCGGTCTTACACCGGATCAACCGGATCATGAATCCCATCGAAATTTCATTCGAATTTTTTCCGCCGAAGACGCCTGACGGCGTCGAGAAGCTGCGCGCTACGCGGGTTCAATTGGCGCTGCTCAAGCCCAAGTTTGTTTCTGTAACGTTCGGCGCGGGCGGCTCGACGCAGCAAGGTACGCTCGACACCGTGCTCGACATGGCGAAGGATGGCCTCGAGGCCGCGCCGCACTTGTCGTGTATCGGTTCGTCGAAGGACAACCTGCGTGCGATTCTCGAGCGTTATCGCTCGCACGGCATTCGCCATATCGTGGCGTTGCGCGGTGATTTGCCCTCAGGTATGGGCGAAGTGGGCGAGTTGCGCTATGCGTCCGAACTCGTCGCCTTCATCCGGGCCGAGCATGGCGATTGGTTCCAAATCGAAGTGGCGGGCTACCCGGAGTATCACCCGCAGGCTCGCTCGCCGAAGCACGATATCGAGAACTTCGCGCGCAAAGTGAAAGCGGGCGCGAATGCGGCGATCACTCAGTATTTCTATAACGCGGATGCGTATTTCCGGTTCGTCGACGAGGCGCGCAAGCTCGGGGTGGATGTGCCGATCGTGCCGGGCATCATGCCGATCACGAATTACTCGCAGTTGATGCGGTTCTCGGAAATGTGCGGGGCGGAAGTGCCGCGTTGGGTCGCCAAGCGGCTGGAAAGCTTCGGTGACGATAAGGAAGCGATTCGCGCGTTCGGGCTCGATGTCGTCACGCAGCTTTGCGAACGGCTCGTGAAGGAAGGCGCGCCGGGGCTGCATTTTTATACGCTTAATGCGGCTACCGCGACTAAGGCGATTTGCGAGCGGTTGGGGTGAGCATCGCCAAGGCTTCTCGTTCGGTGTCGCCTGACGCACGAACGCGGTAAGCGGCCAGCCCGGTGCTCGACTTCGATGAAAATCGAATGCCGATCATACGGGCTGACCGGTCACTCACCCATATCCAACGCTTCCCCCGGACGACGTTCGCCGTTTGCGCCATCGAATTAACTGACGCGCATCTTCCATCATCCGGCCGACGACTCATTCCCCGAACTCTGCGACTCATCCGCCGCAATGTCCGGTAGCAGCCCCCATCCCCGATCGAATCAGACGCCGGCAACGTGTTCGTGGCGCGGGCCAATCAATACCCCAACGCCTCCCCCGCAGGCCGCCGCTCGTCATTGGCGCCATAAAAATACCCCACGCGCACTTTCCCGCCCACCGACGAATCGTTCCCCGAGCTCTGCGACGCATCCGCCGCTAATCCCGGCAGCCCCACTTCAACCAGCTCAGCCGCGCCCCAAGGCGTTTGCTGCACCATCTTGTACCCCTCGCTCGCGAGAATCTTGAGCGTATCCGACGACAACCCATACGGCTCGTAATAAACGACATCAGGCAGCCATTGCTCGTGAATCCGCGCCGCATCGACCGCCTCTTGCGGTTCCATGCCGTAATCGATGATGTCGATCGCCGTCTCAAGCGTTGTCGTGATAATGCGCGAGCCGCCCGGCGAACCGATCACGAGAAACACCTTACCGTCCTTCGTCACGATCGTCGGCGCCATCGACGACAGCGGCCGCTTGCCCGGTGCGATCGCATTGTTCGGCCCCTGCACGAGACCGAACATATTTTGCGCACCCACCTTCGACGTGAAGTCGTCCATCTCGTCGTTCAAGAAGAAGCCCGTGCCCGGCGCCATGACGACCGCACCGAAACGGCCGTTGACGGTGTATGTCGTCGAAACGGCGTTGCCGTCCTTGTCGACGATCGAATAATGCGTCGTCTCCTTCTTTTCGGGCAGTGAGGCGGCATCGGCCAAGTCCATCGATGGCGTCGCCTTGTCGGCTGGAATCGACGCGCGAATCTGCGCCGCGTAGGACTTGCTCAGCAATTGATCGAGCGGGTTCTTCACGAACGCCGGATCGCCAAGCTTCGTGTTGCGATCCGCATAGGCGTGACGCATCGCTTCGGACATGTAGTGCACCGCCTGCGCCGAATGCCAGCCGAAGCCCTTCAAGTCATAGCCTTCCAGTGTGTTCAGGATCTCGCACATCGTCGTGCCGCCGGAACTTGGCGGGGGCGCCGAGATGAACATATAGCCGTGATAGTCGCAGGTCACGGGCGTCATTTCGGTGGCCCGATAATTCGCGAAATCGGCCTTCGTCAACAGCCCGCCGTTTGCCTTCGACGCCGCTTCGATCGCCTGCGGAATCTTGCCCTTGTAGAACGCATCGGGGCCATGCTTCGCGATCGCTTCCAACGTATTGGCCAAGTCCTTCTGCACGAGCCGATCGCCGGGCTGCAGCGGCGTGCCGTCTTTGCGCAAGAAGATACGCGCGATGCCCGGATCGTCCTTGAAGCGTTTGACCGTCGTATCGAGAATGTCGGTATCGGCACGCGTCAGCACGAACCCTTCACGCGCGAGACGGATCGCCGGCGCCATCACTTGTTCGCGCGTGAGTTTGCCGTACTTGCGCTCGGCCAAGTCCATCCCCATCACGGTGCCGGGCACACCGACGGCACCGTAGCCGTACAAGCTCGCCCCTTTCTTCACGTTGCCCTCGGCGTCGAGGTACATATTCGCCGTTGCCGCGGCCGGCGCCGTTTCGCGGAAGTTGATAAACGTGTCGCGGCCGTCCGCGAGGTGCAACGTCATGAAACCTCCGCCGCCGATATTGCCGCAGCACGGGTTGACGACCGCCTGCGCGTAGCCGACGGCCACAGCCGCATCGATTGCATTGCCGCCCATCTTCAGGATGTCGACGCCAACTTGCGACGCCAGATGCTGCGACGTGACGACCATGCCGTTACGCGCTTCCACAGCGGGACGCGAAGCGGCGCAGGCGCTGGCGGCAATCGTGCTCGTCGCGATGAGTGCCGCGGTGAGCGCGGCGAGGAGTGGGGTGTCTTTTTTCATCGGTGTCTTCGCAGTGAGAGGTGATGTGGGTGATGGGGTAGGCGGCTGGTTAAGCGTCTTCGGTGACGCCCCCGGCTCTCAATGCTTCGATGCGTTTCAATCGGGTCTTCGCTTCGACGCTTCCCCGCTGCACGAGCGCCGCGACGAGCGCTTCCGTTTGCGCCACCACCGGCACCTTCGTATCGAACGGCGACGCGCTTTGCACAAAGGAAACGAATACGGTATCGGCGAAGGTCGCGATCGGCGAGCGCCACTCGTCGGTGAACAGCACGACGTGCGCGCCGAGGTCGCGCGCCGCACGCGCGAATTGAACGACGCTCTCCTGGTAGCGGCGGTAGTCGTAGACGACGAGTACGTCGCCCGGCATCAGATCGGCCAGCGCTTCGGAGCCGCGCTCAAGCGAAGGTTCGACATGCCGCGTGCGCGGCCGCACCTGGCTCAGCAGCACCGCGAGCCATCCCGCGATGAACCCGCTGGCACGGCCGCCGCAGCACAGTACGGTGCGCTGCGGATCGGCGAGCAAGGACACCGTGCGCTCGAAGTCCTCGCGTGACGACAGCTCCGCCGTCTTGCCGATCGCGAGCGTCAACGAGCCGAGCATCGCTTGTTGCGTGTCTTCGGTATGCAGCTGATCAGCCGACGATTCGAGCCTCGACAACGGCGAGTTCATGCGCACGTCGACTTCGGCGAGCAAGGCGCGCTGGAACTCGGGATAGCCTTCGAAACCGAGCTTCAAGACGAGCCGATGCACGGTCGGATCGCTCACGCCGGCGGCTGTCGCCAGCTGCGAAATCGACGTCAGCGCGGCGCTCGGATAGTTGGCGAGCAGCACTGCGATGACGCGCTGCTCGGCGGTCGTTACGGATGCTTCGCGCTGCTTGAGCAGCGTCCTCACAGAAGGCAGTGCCACGATGTTTCGTTCGATGAAATCTTCGATTCGAGGCGTGGGCTATCGCCCGCGATGTAACGTTCATTACGTATTAGCCATGCTAGCAAGCCAAAAATGTTCGTCAATGGTGCGGTGGCATAGTGTTTACCCGCGACCAATCGCGGCGCAAATCATCTGAAGTGAACGCGGTGCGTGATAACCATTACACGGCCGGGCGGGCGCCGGATGAGCATCGTGCTACGCTTGCCCGGTTTGCCAACGAAGGAGCCTGTGCCGATGCGTTTTCTGCCATTCGCCGTTCGCTTCACTGCACACCTCGTGATGGCGGCCGCTACGGCCAGCGTCCTCTTCGGCGCTGCCCATAGCGAGGCCGCCGGGTTGCCCGCCAAAACGCTCGTCTTTTGCTCGGACGCGAGCCCCGCCGGATTCGACCCGGCCCAATACACGACTAGTGTCGAATTCTCGGCGGCGGGCTACACGGTCTACAACCGCCTGGTCGAATTCGAACATGGCGGCACGAAAATCGAGCCGGGCCTCGCGCAGTCGTGGGACATTTCAGACGACGGTCGCGTCTATACGTTTCATCTGCGCCAAGGCGTGAAGTTTCATACCACGTCGTATTTCAAGCCGACGCGCGAATTCGATGCCGACGATGTGGTGCAGACGTTCGAGCGGATGCGCGATCCGAACGATGCGCTGCGCAAGGCGTATCCCGTGGCGTTCCCGTACTTCTCCGATTTGGGGCTTGCCAAGAATCTCGCGGAAGTAGAGAAGATCGACCCGCACACCGTGCGCTTGACGCTCCATACGGCCAGCGCGCCGTTCCTGTCCGAGCTGGCCATGCCGTTCGCGTCGATCCTCTCGGCGGAGTACGCCGGTCAGCTGATGCACGCGGGCAAAGCGGCCGACTTGAATCGCTACCCGATCGGCACGGGGCCGTTCATTTTTCACAGCTATGAGAAGGACGCGACAATCCGTTTCGACGGCAACGCCGATTATTGGAAGAGCGGTGTCGTGCGTGTCGCCAAGCTCGTGTTTCAGATCACGCCCGATCCGGCGGTGCGTGAGGAAAAGCTGAGAAACGGCGAATGCCAGGTAATGAATTACCCGCGCCCCGCGGATATTGCGTCTCTGACGAGCGACCCGAATCTGCAGGTGCCGCATCAAGTCGGTTTCAATGTCGGCTTGCTCGCCTACAACACGACGCACAAGCCGCTCGATAACGTCGATGTGCGCCGTGCGCTCGATATGTCGATCGACAAGCAAGCGATCATCAAATCGGTTTATCAAGGCGCGGGCCAGGCCGCGGTCAATCCGATGCCGCCGACGCAGTGGTCATACGATCCGGCGCTCAAGGACGCGCCTTACGATCCGGCGCAGGCAAAGGCGCTGCTCGCGAAGGCTGGCTACCCCGATGGTTTCTCGCTGACGTTATGGGCCATGCCGGTCCAGCGGCCGTACAACCCGAACGCGCGTTTGATGGCCGAGATGATTCAGGCCGACTGGGCAAAGATCGGCGTGCACGCGCAAATCACGACGTACGAGTGGGGCGAATATGTGCGGCGCGCACATGCAGGCGAACACGATGCGATGTTGATCGGCTTGACCGGCGACAACGGCGATCCCGACAATTGGTTGGGTGTATTGCTAAGCTGCGCAGCGGTCAACGGCAGTAACTTCTCGAAGTGGTGCTACAAGCCCTTCGACGATCTGATTGTCAAAGCGCGCGAAACAAACGATGTGGCGGAGCGCATCCGGCTCTATACGCAAGCGCAGGAAATCTTCAAGCGCCAAGTCCCGTTCACGCCGATTGCCCATTCGACGGTGTACCAGCCGCTGCGCAAAAACGTCACCGGCTTCAAGATCGATCCGTTCGGGCCCACGCAGTTTTGGGGCGTCGGGCTGAAGTAGCGTCACGCATCGATCGAAAAATCGTCAAGCTTGCCGGGAAAACAGTGAGAAGGGACGAGAAGGGGCGGGAAGGGGTTGACACGGAATTTTAGTGGCACTAAACATGCGCGGAGTACAAAGTCAACGCGAACAAGTGCTGATCGTTGCCTTTTCCCGACCGCTTGTTCGGGTAATCAAAGCTCAGTAATATCCGCGTACGCTGGCTTTGTCTGGCCCGAGTCCTGGAGGAAACATGAAGCAAAACAAACTGTTGCGCGCTGTGCGGTTGAGCGCGGTCGCCGCCGCCATCGTGACGGTATCGCTCGCTGCGTCGATCTCGCACGCGGCCGACATTCCCAACAAGACCCTCGTCTATTGCTCCGAGGGGAGTCCCGCCGGTTTCGATCCCGCGCAATACACCACGGGCACCGATTTCACCGCGAACACGTTCACGGTTTACAACCGTCTCGTCGAATTCAAGCGCGGCGGCACCGAAGTGGAGCCGGGGCTCGCACAGTCGTGGGACGTGTCGCCTGACGGCAAGACCTATACGTTCCATCTTCGCCACGGCGTGAAGTTCCAAACGACGGACTATTTCAAGCCGACGCGCGAGTTCAACGCCGACGATGTCGTCTTCACGTTCGAGCGCATGCTCGATCCGAATCAGCCGTTCCGCAAGGCGTATCCGGTGTCGTTCCCGTACTTCACCGATATGGGTCTCGACAAGCTGATCGACAAGATCGAGAAGCTGGATCCGTACACGGTGCGCTTCACGCTCAAGGAAGTGAACGCGCCGTTCATCCAGAACATGGCGATGGAATTTGCGTCGATCCTGTCCGCGGAGTACGCGGATCAGCTTCTGAAGGAAGGCAAGGCTGCCGACATCAATCAGAAGCCGCTCGGCACGGGTCCGTTCATCTTCAAGAGCTACACGAAGGACGCGACGATTCGCTTCACCGGGAACCCCGATTACTGGAAGCCGGGTGCCGTGAAGCTGAAGAACCTCATTTTCTCGATTACGACCGACGCGAGCGTGCGGGCGCAAAAGCTCAAGCGCAACGAATGTCAGGTCATGAGCTATCCGAATCCGGCCGACATAGCCGATCTGAAGAAGGACGCCGATATCGCGATGCCCTCGCAGGCAGGCTTCAATCTCGGCTACCTGTCGTACAACGTTACGCATAAGCCGCTCGACAACGTCGACGTGCGTCGCGCGCTCGATATGGCCATCAACAAGAAGGCCATCATCGAGTCCGTCTACCAGGGCGCAGGCCAGCCGGCGCAGGCGCCGATGCCGCCGACGCAATGGTCGTACGACGGCAAGCTGACGATGGCATCCTACGATCCGGCCAAGGCGAAAGCGGTACTTCAAAAGGCCGGCTTCCCGAACGGTTTCGACATCACGTTGTGGGCCATGCCCGTGCAGCGGCCGTACAACCCGAATGCGAAGCTGATGGCCGAGATGATTCAGTCCGATTGGGCGAAGATCGGCGTCAAGGCGAAGATCGTGACCTATGAGTGGGGCGAATACATCAAGCGCGCGCATGCGGGCGAAGACGATTCGATGCTCATCGGCTGGAGTGGCGACAACGGCGATCCCGACAACTGGCTCGGCACGTTGCTTGGCTGCCAGGCCGTGCACGGCAACAACTTCTCGGAATGGTGCTACAAGCCGTTCGACGATCTGATCCAGAAGGGCCGCACGACGAGCGGACAGGACGCACGCTCGAAGATCTACACGCAAGCGCAACAGATCTTCGCGCAGCAACTGCCGTACTCGCCGATCGCGCACTCCACCATCTATCAGCCGACGACCAAGAACGTTCTCGATATGCGCATCGACCCGCTCGGCTATGCGCGTTTCGACGGCGTCAGCATCAAGTAACGGCGATGGGGTACGCTCTCCCGGGTACGCCTGGGAGCAGGGGTGCCCGATCCCGCACCAGCACGTTCTCCGGCGACAGGGGTAAGGTGC
>NZ_JBQCDN010000333.1:0-5299 GCF_051961175.1 Trinickia sp.
GCAGGCGATCGCAGACGGCGTCCTTCACGCGCAGGGTCGCGAATTCCAGGCTGCGCAAGGGCGACTTGATGGCCGTGAGGTCGACGCGCAGCGTCTCGTTCGCCGAAAACCAGCGCTCCCACGGTTGTTCGGCGGCCAGAGCGTAGATGTCCTGCTCGCCCCGGTAGGGGCGCTCGGCGATTTTCAACAGCACGCGGCTCGCGATGCGCGAGTGCAGGTTTGCCGCCATGCCGGCGGCCCAGCCGCCGCGGAAATGGACGCCGCCCGGTACCTGGGCGCCAGCCTCGTACGGTGGGTTGCCGGCCGCGTTCGGCAGGCGTTGCGCGATTTCCGATAGCTCGGCGGCAAGCGCGGCTTCGAGCCCGCGCGGGCAAGGGGCGAAAAAGTCAAACGGCGTGGGCGAAGACATGGACGAAAACCGAGCGTGCAAAGGCGTCATTGTACGCGGGTGTCGGCCGGACTCGGGCCGCTTTCCTGGCTACGGCGTGCCGCTGCCCGCTGTCCGCTCCAGGTTGCCCGTCTCGCAATCGCCGGTGCCGGGCCCCGGGGCGCGAGCGCCGGACGCGAGCGCGCGCACGACCGCTGCGATGGAATCGGAGAGCGCCCCGACGGCGCGCCGATGGCCGGCCACCAGCGCGTCGAAGCCCGGACCGACCGCTTCGCTCTGAACGGTCCGGCAGGTCACGACGGCTTGCGTGCGCAGCGAGTGCACACTCCATACGGCGTCGATTACGGCGCGCGAGCCAGGCCATGACTCGAAGCGGCGCACGTTCACGGCGATGCGGTACACGGGGACCTTCTCCGGATGCGGTGAAGCGAAGACGTCGAACGTCCCCAGTCGGGCCGCGAGGTCGCTCGACAGCGCGCGCCGCAGTTCGTCGGCCGGCGGCGATGCCCAACGTTCTTGTTCGAGGACGGTTACACGCGTCGCGCTGTCGTTCACGACGAGCTGATTGCGCGCGACCTGGGTAGGAACGTCGAGCGTCGGCACTTCGATCAGGAACGCCGGGGGGCTCGCGGGATTCGCCGTCCCCGCCTGCTCGATCGCAGGGTCGCTGCCGAGCGTATAGAAGCGGCTCGACGGCGACGAGGCGCAGCCCGGCAAGAGGGCTGCGCCCATCAGCGCGGCGCAGGCGGCGAGCGACGCGAGCGGGTGTCGGCGCCGGGCGAATCGTTCACGCTTCATCTGCTTTTGCTCCGAGAATGAAAGGAGCGCCGCCGAAAGGCGGCGTTCCCAGGTTAGCATCGCCTGACGTCAAGGTTGGGCGGGATCCTTGGCTTTGCCGCGCAGGAGCGCTTCAGGGTGGCGCTCCAGGTAATCGGCGAGTGCATTGAGCGTCTGCAGGGTTTGCGTGAGCTGGTTCAGTGCCTGATGCATGTCCGATTGCAGTGGCGAATCCTGCTGCAGTGTCGACTGCGCCGCGCCGAACGTGCGCTGCGCAGCGGCCAGCGTCTCGCGCGCCTGCGGTGCGAGCTGCGTATCGAGCTGCTTGAAGAGCCCGTTCGCGCTTTGCAGCGTACCGTTCAGATTCTTGCTGATTTGATCGAACGGAATCTGATCGAGCTTCCTCGCGATATCGGCCACCTGCACCTGCAGCTCGTCGAGCGTGTTCGGCACGGTGGGCAACTCAAGCGGCGTGCGATTGGCGTCGAACTTGACCGGCGCGGCTTTCGGGAACATATCGAGCGCCACGTACAGCTGGTTCGTCAGCAGGTTGCCGGTGCGCAGCTGCCCGCGCAGCCCGTGTTTGATCAGCGTTTCGAGCAGCTGCTTGCCCGCCGTTTCGCCGCCGTGTTCGATCGATTCGCGGAACCGCTGCCCGAGGCGATCGGGGTAGAGGTTCATCGTGACCGGCATCGTGAAATCGCGCGCCTTCGGATCGTAGTGAATCCCGATGGCGGTGACTTCGCCCAGCTCGATGCCGCGGAAATCGACGGTTGCCCCCACCGACAGCCCCCGCAGCGATTGATTGAAATTCATGACGACGACCAGCGGCGGGCCGTCTGGCGCACGCATGGCGGCGCCCTCGTTCGCGGCCAGGTTGAATACCGTGTTGTCAGGCGCTTCGGCGCCGACGGGTTCGCCGCGAGGGGATTGGAACGCGAGCCCGCCGATGATGACGGTGGCAAGCGATTGCGTGTTCAGCTTCAGCCCGCTGGAATCGAGGCTCAGGTCGACGCCGCTTGCATGCCACCAGCGCGAATTGACGCCGACGTATTGATCGTAGGGGGCATCGACGAAGACGTCGATCGACACGCCCGTCCCGTCGCGATCGAGCGAAAAACCGACGACTTGGCCGACCTGCACGCGGCGGTAATAAACAGGCGAGCCGATATCGATCGAGCCGAGCGAGGCGCCGTGCAATGCGAAGCGCCGGCCTTTTTGATCGCCGGTGACAGCAGGCGGTTTTTCGAGCCCGACGAAGTCGGTCTGCGATTCGTGCGAGCGGCCGGCATCGACGCCGATGTACGACCCCGAGAGCAAGGTGCCGAGCCCCGTTACCCCGGTCGTCCCGATACGCGGACGCACGATCCAGAACCGCGTGTCTTCGACGGCGAAATCGTCCGCTTCCTTCGTGAGCTGAACCGACACGAGGACGCGCGCGTGATCGCGCGAGAGCCGGATCGTCTTGACGGAGCCGATATCGACATCCTTGTACTTGACCTTCGTTTTCCCGGGTTCCAGCCCCTCGGCCGTCGAGAAGCTGATCGTGATCAGTGGACCGCGGTCGATCACGGACTTCGCGACGAGCGTGATACCGATCAGCGCCGCAACGAGGGGCACGAGCCAGACGAGCGAAGGCAGCCAGCCCGAACGCGGCGTGGTGACGGGCTCGGGCAGCTCGGGCGGCAGTTCGGGGCCTTGCGGGGGACCGCCGGCCGAGCCGCCGTTCGATGAGGGGGGCTGTCCTTGCGGGCTAGTCATGGTCACGTCCTGAAGCTTGAGGGGTGCGGGCCTCCGCGCAGTCCCAGATGAGGCGCGGATCGAATTGAAGGGCCGCCAGCATCGTGAGCACCACCACGCAGGCGAATGCGAGTGCGCCCCAGCCCGCCGTGATGACGGCGAGCGACTTGAAGCGGACGAGCGCAACGGTCAGCGTGACGACGAACACGTCGAGCATCGACCACCTGCCGATACGCTCGACGATGCGGTACAGCTTGGTGCGCTCGAGCGGCCGCCAGGCGGAGCGCCGCTGCGTCGTCCAGGCCAGCAGCGCGAGCACGGATAGCTTGAGCATCGGCACGAGGATGCTGGCGACGAAGACGATCACGGCCAGCGGCCAGTCGCCCGACACCCAGAAATAGACGACGCCGCTCATGATCGTGTCGTCCTCGTTGCCGAAGAGGGACGCGGTATGCAGCACCGGCAGCAGGTTCGCGGGGATGTAGAGAATCGCGGCCGCGATCAGGAGCGCCCAAGTACGCGAAATGCTGTCCGGCTTGCGCCGATGGAGCGCTGCGCCGCAGCGTTCGCAGTGCTGTCGCGGCGTGGCCCGCGTGGCCGTGCGGCGCGGCTGAACGTGTCCGCAGGCGTGACAGCCGATCATGCCCGTTCGGGTGGCGCTGACATATCTCATTGGGGAGGCGTACTCCCGCTCGGAGCATGAGGGGAGGCGGGGGCGAGCATGCGTTCGACGCGGGCGCGGCGGGCCTTGATGATGTCGGCGACGTCCCACAGCGCGCGCGGATCGAACAAGACGACCACGGCCAGCATCAACGTCAACGCCCCGAACGCGAACAGTGCGGCTTCGGGGATGACCCGGGCGAGGCTCGTCATTTTGACGATCGTGACGAGAATCCCGAGCATCAGCACCTCGATCATGCCCCAGGGCCGCACGAACTGAATCGCCCGCAATACGAGATTGAAGCCGGGCGGCACGACGCCGGCGCGGATCGGAATGAGCACGTACAGCAAGGCGGTCAGTTCGATCAACGGAAAGAGGAACGTCGAGCAAAAGACGGCCACGGCGACAAGCTCCATGCCTTCGTTCCACAGCGCCACAAGCGCACCGGTCAGCGTCGTTTGCGATGTCACGCCGTTCAGGTCCAGTTCGACGATCGGAAAAGCCTGCGCGATAAGAAACGTGAACAGCGCCGCCAGCGTGAGCGCGGTGATGCGTTCGAGCTGGACCGCACTCGGGCGATACAGCATGGCGCCGCAGCGTGGACACCGCGTGCTGCCCTTCGCGGAATGGCGCGGTTTTCGCAACAGTGCGTCGCAGTCGTGACAGGCAATAAGGTCGTTTCGATTCATAGGCGTTGCGCGTCGACTTCATGGAAGCGGGACATCGCGTAAGCGGGCAAAATGAAGGGCGACGCCCCGCAAACCCGCGCCCATCTTACCAAAAGGGGTGCTGTACGCTCATCGGGTAGTGTGTTTGGACGGCGGTGCGGTGGGTGTCCGGCATGCGGCGGCGACGGAATGCGGGCAACTTTCGCGCCACATCGGGCTGGCAAATGGGAGGCCGGCGCGGCTCGCGCCGTGCCGCACGAAACGGCGGCTTGGGGTAGCATGGCGACGATCCATTTTCGCAGCCCGGCAATGACACACCGCAATTCGTTTTCCGTTTCCCATGGCGCTTCCGGTACGGCGTCCAATGAGGCTTATACCGCTACTGCGATCAGCCTGCATTGGCTCATTGCCGCTTTGATGGTGTCCGGCTTTACGCTCGGCTGGGTGATGACGAGCATTCCCGGTTTCACGCCGGCCAAGCTGCGCTATGTATCCTGGCACAAGTGGATTGGTGTGACGGTATTCGCGCTCGCGACGCTGCGCATTCTCTGGCGCGCCACGCATCGCGCGCCGTCGCTGCCGCCCGGCATGCCGGCCTGGCAGCGTGCCGTCGCGCACCTCGTTCACGTGCTTCTGTACGTCCTGATGGTGGCCATTCCGATCACGGGATACCTGTTCAGCTCGGCCGCGAACGTGCCCGTCGTGTACCTCGGCATCGTGCCGCTGCCGCGGCTGATCGCCCCCGATCCGACGCTCAAAATCATCTTCAAGACGGCCCACCTCATCCTGAATTGGGGCTTGGCCGCACTGGTGCTGGCCCACGTCGGTGCGGCGCTGAAGCACCAATGGATCGACGGCGACGGCTTGCTGGCGCGCATGATTCCCTGTTTGAAAGGGAAGCCGAAAAAGCCTGGCTTCGAGCCATTGCAACAGAAATGAAGTGTGGAACTTTAAAAGACGTCAACCCGCAAGGATGAAAATGAAAGCTTCGTTTTACCGCTACATGCTCGCCGCGTTCACGGCTGCGTCGATGGCCGCCTCCGGTCTCGTCTTCGCTCAGGTCGA
>NZ_JBQCDN010000334.1:0-15084 GCF_051961175.1 Trinickia sp.
GCCGCACCGATCCGCTGCCGCTCGGCCCGTTTGCCGAGCCGCGCAGCGAGGCGGAGGCGATCGCGCACCTGCGCGCGCTCGCGGCCAAGAACGAGGTGTTCCGCTCCTATATCGGGCCGGGCTACTACAACACGCACACGCCAGCCGTGATCTTGCGCAACGTGCTCGAGAATCCGGCCTGGTACACGGCATACACGCCCTACCAGCCGGAAATCTCGCAAGGCCGGCTCGAGGCGCTGCTGAACTTCCAGCAGATGATCGGCGATTTGACCGGACTGGAGATTTCGAACGCGTCGCTGCTCGACGAAGCGACGGCCGCGGCTGAGGCCATGACGCTGCTGCAACGCGTGGGCAAGTCGAAGTCGAACGTGTTTTATGTGGCGGACGACGTGTTGCCGCAAACGATCGAAGTCGTGCGCACGCGTGCCGAGCCCATCGGCATCGAGGTGCAGGTCGGCCCGGCCGACGGTGCGGCTGGCGCGAATGCGTTCGGCGTGCTGCTGCAATATCCGGGCGCAGACGGCGCGGTGCGCGATTACCGCGCGCTGACCGAAGCCGTGCATGCCGCGGGCGGCCATGTGGTGGCCGCAGCCGATCTGCTCGCGCTCACGATGCTTACGCCGCCGGGCGAATGGGGCGCCGACGTCGCCGTGGGCACGTCGCAACGCTTTGGCGTGCCGGTCGGCTTCGGCGGCCCGCATGCCGCTTACATGGCGGTGCGCGACGAATTCAAGCGCCAGATGCCGGGCCGGCTCGTGGGCGTGACCGTCGATGCGCAAGGCAGGAGCGCCTTGCGCTTGGCACTGCAAAGGCGCGAGCAGCATATTCGTCGCGAGAAAGCCACTTCGAACGTTTGTACGGCGCAGGCGCTGCTCGCGATCATGGCCAGCATGTATGCCGTTTATCACGGGCCGCACGGCTTGAAGACGATCGCGCAGCGCGTGCATCGCGTCGCCGCGCTGCTGGCCGCCGGCGTGAAACAGCTCGGCTACGCGCTCGTCAACGAAACGTTCTTCGATACGCTGACGATCGAAACGGGCTCGCGCACGGCCGCCGTCCATGACGCGGCCAAGCGCATGCGCATCAATCTGCGCCGCGTCGGTGACACGCGCGTGGGCATCTCCATCGACGAAACCACCAAACGCGCCGATCTGGCCGACTTGCTGTCCCTGTTCGCGCACGCGGCCGGCGCGATCGACGTGCCTCACGTCGATACGCTCGATACGGCGCTCACGCGGGCCGAGGAACAAGGCCAGGGCGGCGATTCGGGCGCATTGCCCGCGACGCTCGTGCGTCAGAGTGCCTACCTCACGCACCACGTCTTCAATCGCCACCATTCGGAAACCGAGATGCTGCGGTATCTGCGCGGTCTCGCGGATAAAGATCTCGCGCTCGACCGCTCGATGATTCCGCTCGGTTCGTGCACGATGAAGCTCAATGCGACATCGGAGATGCTGCCCGTCACGTGGCCCGAGTTCTCGCAGATTCACCCGTTCGCTCCGGCCGAGCAGACGGCCGGCTATCGCGAAATGATCGACCAGCTCGAGCAGATGCTCGTGGCGGCCACGGGCTATGCGGCTGTTTCGCTGCAGCCGAACGCGGGCTCGCAAGGCGAGTACGCTGGCCTGCTCATTATCCACGCGTACCACGCCTCGCGCGGCGAAGGCCATCGCGACGTCTGCCTGATTCCGGCCTCGGCGCACGGCACCAACCCGGCCTCGGCGCATATGGCGGGCATGAAGGTCGTCGTCGTGGGCTGCGACGATCACGGCAACGTCGACATCGAAGACCTGAAGGCGAAGGCGGCCGAACATGCCGCGAAGCTGGCGGCGATCATGATCACGTATCCGTCGACACACGGCGTGTTCGAGCAGAACGTGCGGGAAATCTGCGAAATCGTGCATGCGCACGGCGGCCAGGTTTACGTGGACGGCGCGAACATGAACGCGATGGTCGGGCTGACGGCGCCGGGCCAGTTCGGCGGCGACGTCTCGCACCTGAATCTGCACAAGACGTTCTGCATTCCGCACGGCGGTGGCGGCCCGGGCGTCGGCCCGGTGGCGGTCGGCCCGCATCTGGCGCAGTTCCTGCCGAATCAGACTTCCTCGGGGTATCGCCGCGCCGAGCGCGGTATCGGTGCCGTATCGGCCGCACCGTACGGCTCGGCTTCGATTTTGCCGATCTCGTGGATGTACATCGCGAGGATGGGCGCGAAGAATCTGACGGCGGCCACGGAAGTCGCGATCCTGAACGCGAACTATGTCGCCAAGCGGCTGGCCCCGCATTATCCGGTGCTGTACTCGGGCCCCGGCGGGCTCGTCGCGCACGAGTGCATTCTCGATCTGCGTCCGATCAAGGATGCGAGCGGGATTACCGTCGACGACGTCGCCAAGCGCCTGGCCGATTACGGCTTCCACGCGCCGACGATGAGCTTCCCCGTGCCGGGCACGCTGATGGTCGAGCCGACCGAATCCGAATCGAAGGAAGAACTCGATCGGTTCATCGAGGCGATGATCGCGATTCGTGGGGAGATCCGCGCCGTCGAAGAAGGGCGCGCGGACCGCGAGGATAATCCGCTCAAGCACGCGCCGCATACGGCCGCGGTGGTCACGGCCAACGAGTGGCCGCATGCGTACTCGCGCGAGAGCGCGGCCTATCCGCTGCCCTCGCTCGTCGCGCGCAAGTATTGGCCGCCTGTCGGCCGCGCCGACAACGCCTATGGCGACCGCAATCTGTTCTGCGCCTGCGTGCCGATGGCGGACTACGCCTGACGGCGCCCCCGTGAGCGTCACCGCGCAAGCTCACGGCGCGACCGGCGCCGCCGTCCGCTCGGCGGCTGGCCGTCGCTCCATCCCTCTCGCATGGGGATGCGCGGGCGCGCCTCGTGCGTCGCGAATCCCGGTACCATCTCATCCCGCGATCCAGCCAACGAAGGAGCGACCGATGGGGCGAAAGGTGCCGGCAGCGATGGCCTGTGTGCCATGCGTGCAATGGGGCGTGCCGAGCGCGCAAATCAAGCAATGGGCGCCCGCGCGGCGGGTGCATCGCACGATCGGTGCGAAACTGCGTGGAGGGCCGTCGCTTGCCGCGTGGCTGCTTGCGTGCGCGGGCGTGCTCGCATCGATGAGCGCGGCGCGCGCCGCGATGAACTTTTGCGCGGCACCCGCCATGCAGACGAGCGAGCGCACGAGCGCCGTGCCCGCGGTGCAGGCGCTGATAAAAAATGTGGCGGCGCAGCTGAACGATCAACCGAAGCCGCTTGCCCGGCTTCATACCGAAGGCACGCTGCCGCACGAAGGCATCTACGACCAAAGCGTCGATGCCGAGCGGGATCTCGAACTCATGCGCGATGCGGCGCTCGTGTGGCGCGCCACGGGCGACGAGCGCTATTTGCGTCTGGTCGACCGCTTCCTGCTGGCTTGGGCCACGACCTATCAGCCGAGCTTCAATCCGATCGACGAGACGCACTTCGATTCGATGATCCTCGCCTACGATATGACCGCGAGCGCGTTGCCGGTCAAGACGCGCAACGCGGCGTCCGCGTTCATCACCCGGCTCGCAAACGGCTATCTCGCGCGCGTGGACGCTCAGCCGCGGCCCTTGAGCGGCACCTACCGCAACAATTGGGAGAGCCATCGGGTCAAACTCGTTGCGATGGCGGCTTTCACACTCGACGATCGCAAGCTCATCAACGCGGCGCAGCGGCTGTTTGTCGAGCAGATCGGCACAAACGTTGCACCCGACGGCACGACGGTGGATTTCACCGAGCGCGACGCGCTGCATTATGTGACGTACGACTTGGAGCCGCTTGTCGTCGCTGCGCTGGCGGCGCGGCGCCACAACCGCAATTGGCTGACGCTGCGTGCGCCGAATGGCGCGACGCTCGGCGTTGCCCTCGATTGGCTGGTGCCCTATGCGCTCGGCGAAAAGACGCACGAGGAGTTCGTCCATTCGAGCGTCCCGTTCGATGCGAAGCGGCGCGGAGCTGGACTGCCGGGCTACTCGGGCCCGTGGGATCCGAAAAGCTCGGATGAATTGTTTCACCTTGCCGCGCGGCTGTCGGGCCGCTATGCGCAGGTGGCCCAGCGCCTCGCGCCGACGCCGCCCGCCTGGCTCTCGGTCTGCCTTCCGGTGCCGGCGAGATAACGGTAGTCCAGGCGCTTTGCCTGAACGAGCCGCATTCCAGCCCAAAAGGCAAGACTGCGGCGGCCTCGAACGAGGCGCACTCATCAACCCAAGGGCGGCACACCGCCCTGTTCAGCTCGTGGAGTAGCCATGGCAGTCAGCGTTTTCGACCTCTTCAAAATCGGCATTGGCCCATCAAGCTCGCACACAGTCGGGCCGATGCGCGCGGCCCTGCTGTTCGTACAGGGGCTCGAACGCGATGGCCTGCTCGAGCGGACGGCCGCGGTCAAGGTCGAGCTCTACGGCTCGCTCGGGGCCACGGGCAAGGGGCACGGTACCGATCGCGGCGTCATGCTGGGCCTGATGGGCGATGCACCCGATACGGTGGATCCGTCGACGATCGCCGCGCGGCTCGATGCCGTGCAGAAGTCGCGCCGGCTCGTGCTCGGCGGCACGCATGAAATCGGCTTCGTGCCGAAAGAGCAGATCGCCTTCTATCGGCAAGCGCTGCCCGAGCATCCGAACGGCCTGAAGTTGCGCGCCTCCGATGCGGCGGGGGCGGTGCTCAGAGAGGCGACGTATCTATCGGTGGGCGGCGGCTTCGTCGTGACGGCCGGCGCGCCGAACACGAAGGTGTTGCAAGCGGCCGATCAACGCGCGCACCCGTTCAGCACGGGCAACGAACTGCTTGCGATGTGCGCACAAACGGGCAAGTCCATCGCCCAGCTCATGTGGGATAACGAGCGCGTGTGGCATACGGAGGAGGAAACGCGCGTCGGCTTGCTGAAGATCTGGGACGTGATGCAATCGTGCGTCGCGCGTGGCTGCGGCATCGGCAATCCCGACGCCGAAGGCACGCTGCCCGGGGCGTTTCAAGTGAAACGGCGCGCGCCGCAACTCTATCGCACGCTGTCGGGCAACCCGGAGCAGGGATTGCGCGATCCGCTCTCGATGGTCGACTGGATCAACCTGTACGCCATCGCCGTCAACGAAGAGAACGCGGCCGGCGGGCGCGTCGTGACGGCGCCGACGAACGGCGCCGCCGGGATCGTGCCGGCCGTGCTCCACTATTACACGCGCTTCGTGCCCGGCGCGAACGAGCAGGGCGTCATCGATTTCCTCATGACGGCCGCCGCAATCGGCATCCTATACAAGCTGAACGCGTCGATTTCGGGCGCCGAAGTGGGCTGTCAGGGGGAAGTCGGTGTTGCGTGCTCGATGGCGGCCGGCGCGCTCGCCGCAGTCATGGGCGGCACGCCGAAGCAAGTCGAGAACGCGGCCGAGATCGGCATGGAGCACAACCTTGGGCTCACGTGCGATCCGGTCGGCGGGATGGTGCAGATTCCCTGTATCGAGCGCAACGCGATGGCATCGGTCAAGGCCGTTAATGCGGCGCGCATGGCGCTGCGCGGCGACGGCAGCCACTACGTGTCGCTCGATTCGGTCATCAAGACGATGCGCGAGACGGGCGCCGATATGAAGACGAAGTACAAGGAGACGTCGCGCGGCGGGTTGGCGGTGAATATCGTCGAGTGCTAGCCGGCATGGGGCGATAAGGGCAGTGCGGCCGTGTCGTCCGCGGAACATGTCCTGATGCGATATGGCGCCGCGGCCGGCAACCCCTGTCCTTCTCAAATGACGACGACGCGTATATCGCCCGATACGACGCCGGTCAGCGTTATCGGTGCAGACGGCCTGGCTTTCATCACTCTCAACGTATCGCCACTCATCAGGACGACGTTCTCTCGCACATCGACGTTTCGATAATAGATCTCGCCGTCGGACAGGCCATGCGTCACGACAAAACCCGTCAAGTAACCGTTGATAAAGGTATGCGATTGACCTGGTTTTATCGTGACCAAAGTGGGGCCTGCGTCGACGACGATGTTTGACTTGTCAAACCGATTGACGATTCTGGTGTTCTGAAGCGTCACGCGCTGAGGCGTCCTACCCATCCCGTTGAAAGCGGCCGTGCGGATCGACTTTTTGAAGCACGTCGCCAGCGCGGCTGATACGCTGTGGGTTAACTTCGATACATTAATTCCATTGGGCCCTACCGGAAGGCGGCCTGCGCCGGGGTCTGTCGTGAGCACGATTTGGAACGTATCGCTTATCGTGCATTTGAAGTTTTTGTGGTAACCCTGACCCATTCCCATGCCCACCACGATTTTATCCCGGTGCCAGGAATAGTGGTAATCGTCGTGGCTTTTGTCGAATTTTGTATAGCCGGTACTTTTTGTGGTGCTATGCAGGTTCGCGGTGCTGCGATACAGCTCCGCGGCTTGTGCCGGGTTTATTCGTGCATCGATTGGCATAAGTGACGACTCCGTAAAGGGAAAGATCTTTGTTTCCGAAAGCGTCGAGCAAACCGCTTGCGCATGAAGTTCATGCATCGCCGTCTCGGTCTCGGTCTCCGTCTCCGTCGGAGATTGGGCGCCTTTTCGTTGGACTTCCACATGAAAAGTCTGAACTGCGAACTTGCTGGTACGTAAGCGTCCCACCTGCGTCGTGCATGACATCCTCAAAGCGCGGGCGTAAGCTGTCGCCACCTTTTCGCGGAAATCCACCGTTCAATCAGGAGGTCGCCGTCTTATGTCGAATGCCGCCGATACCGCCCACGTGACCGGGGCGCGCTTGCTGGTCGATGCGCTCATCACGCACGGCGTCGACCGTGTTTTCAGCGTGCCGGGCGAGAGCTTTCTCGCCGTGCTCGATACGCTTCACGACGAAACGGAGCGCATTCGGACGATCGTCTGCCGGCACGAGGCCGGTGCGGCCAATATGGCCGAGGCGACGGGCAAACTCACGGGCCGGCCCGGTGTGGCGATCGTCACGCGCGGGCCTGGGGCGACGCACGCGTCGATCGGCGTGCACACCGCGTTTCAAGACTCTACGCCGATGATTCTGCTCATCGGTCAATGCGCGCGCGATCACCTCGATCGGGAGGCGTTTCAGGAAATCGACTATCGGCGCATGTTCGGACAAATGGCGAAATGGGTGGCGCAGATCGACGACGCCCGCCGTATTCCCGAATACTTGAGCCACGCGTTCCATACGGCTTGTGCGGGCCGGCCGGGCCCAGTGGTATTGGCGTTGCCCGAAGACATGCTCTCGGATCCGTGTCCACGGGTGCCGGACGCGCCTCGGTTCCACCGCGTGGCCGCATCGCCGTCGGCCGCACAAATCGATGAAGTGCGCGCGCGGCTGGAGCGGGCGCAGCGGCCGATGGTGATCGCGGGCGGCAGCGGGTGGAACGCGCAAGCGTGCGCCGATCTGCGCCGGTTCGTCGAAGCATGGCAATTGCCGATCGGCTGCGCGTTTCGCTATCAAGACACGATCGATAACGATTCGCCGAACTACGCGGGCGATGTCGGCCTCGGCGTGAATCCCGCGCTCGCGCAGCGCATCCGCGAGGCGGACTTGCTGCTCGTGATCGGCCCGCGTTTGGGCGAAGCGACGACGGGGGGCTACACGCTGCTCGATATCCCGAAGACCCGGCAAGCGCTCGTGCACGTGCATCAAGGGGCCGAGGAACTGGGGCGGGTCTATGCCGCCGAGCTGCCAATCGTCTCGGGCATGCCCGAAATCGCTGCCGCGCTCGCGAGCCTCGAGCCGCGCGGGACACCGGTGTGGGCCGGCACCGCCGGGGAGGCGCATCGCGCCTACCTCGAGTGGCGCGCGCCCCGGCCGATGCTCGGCGACGTCCAGCTCGGCGAAATCATGGTGCAGCTGCGCGAGCGTTTGCCCGCCGATGCGATCGTGACGAATGGGGCCGGCAACTACGCGATCTGGCTGCACCGCCATTTCGCGTATCGGCAATGGCGCACGCAGCTCGCGCCGACGAGCGGCGCAATGGGCTACGGCGTGCCGGCGGCCATCGCGGCGAAGGCGCAGTATCCCGAACGGACAGTCGTCGCGTTTGCCGGCGACGGGTGCTTCATGATGTCGTCGCAAGAACTCGCCACAGCGGTGCAGTACGGCTTGAACGTCGTGTTCGTCGTCGTCAACAACGCGCACTACGGCACCATCCGCATGCATCAGGAGCGGCACTATCCGGGGCGCACCCATGGCACGGGGCTGACGAATCCGGATTTTGCGGCGTTCGCGCGCTCGTTCGGCGCGCACGGGGAAACGGTCGAGCGTACGGCCGATTTTTTGCCGGCGTTCGAGCGATGCCTCACGAGCGGACGGCCCGCGCTGATCGAAATTCGGGTGCCTCAAGAGGTCAGCACGCCGGCGGCCACGCTCGACGACATTCGCGAGCAAGGGCGGCGAGCCCGGGCGGCGGCACCGAAGTAGTCGACGTTTCCCGGGCCGTTCGCCGCCCTTGCCGGTAACGTCGATGGCCGCGGTACCGCCCGCATCGATTGGTGCGCCCGCACGCTGCGCAAACGGGCCAACGCGCCTATGCTGGCCACTATGTGGCGTCGCGCGCGTGTCGGCAACCGCCGGGGCGCACGGGCGTGCGCCGGCCAACAGACGGCCGCGCCGCGACCGTTCTTCATGTGTGGGATCGACGGCTACTTGTCACGAGAAGACGAGCATGACGAATCGGCGCGCACATCGGTGGCTGACGGCCCTCGCGATGGCGCAGGCGTGCACGGCGCTGGCCGCCGGGCCGTCACCGCAGGTTCCCTGCGCGCCGTCGCTGTCGGTCACCGATGTCGAGCACGGCTTCCATTTCGAACGCGGTTGCGGAATCGAACCGGCGCAGCTCGAGCGCTTTGCGGCCGACGCCTGGCGCGCTGCGCGCCGCGCCCATCTGCCGGGCCGCCAGCGTGTGGCGCTGGCGAAGGCCGCCGATTGGATGTTCGAGACGAACCCGGCCGCTCCGTTCTCGGCGGTCGCGCCGATCGTCCTGACGTTTGTAACGCAAGGTGCGGGCAGCGACACCGACTTCCTCGCGCTTGCGCGCGATTGGACCGCGCGCTACTCAATGCTACGGCTGCGCACGCGTATGCTGCGAACCGACGATCCGCTCGAGCCGCAGGTCGATGCGGCGGTTGCGGCGTTCGATCTGGCAGCGGCGGCCAAGCTGCTCGCCGCTGAACTGACCGAATCGGGTGCGCCCGACGATCTGATTGCCGCGCGCAGTTTCGAAGCCGGCATCGTCGAATCGCTGCGGTTCTCCACGAAGCGAGCGCTTACCTTCGTCCGCATTGCTCACGTGTTGCGGCCGGATGACCTGCGGATCGCGGAGTTTTACGGCGATCTGCTTGTGCAGGCGCGGCTGCTCGAGATGGCGCAGCCCGTTTATGAATCGCTCGTGCTGCGGTATCAGGTGCTCGTGCACGATAAGCCAGATCGATGGCGGCCCTCGTTTGCCAGTGCGCTGGTCAAGCTCGGCCGTTTGTATTCCGGGCTCGCGCTGCCGGCGGACGCCGAAATGGCGGACTTACGGGCGCTCGGTACTTACTGGGGACTGGCGCGCGAGGAGCCGGGACGCTTTGGCCCGACCGTCGCCGACTTGCTCGGAGCGCTCGGGGAGCTTTACCGTGATGCGGCGCGTACGGACGACGCCATCGACGCCTATCGCGAGGCGGTCAAGCTCGAGCGTGCGCTCGCGCAGCACGATGCGCAGGCGTACACGCCCGATCTCGCGTCCACACTGAACGATCTCGGCGTGCTTTATGCGACGGAGCACCGGGCCGGCGAAGCGCAGGACGCGTATGCCGAGGCGCTTGGGCTGCAGCGGGCACTGGTGCGCGAGAACGCACCCGCCTATCGCTCGGTGCTTGCACAGACGCTGAACAACCTCGGCAATCTGTATAGCAACGGCGGGAAATTGACCGAGGCGGAACATGCCTATGACGAAGCGCTGGCGATCCGTCGCAAGCTCGCGCGCGAGAGCCCGGCGTACGACGCGCCGGATGTGGCGCGCACGCTGACAAACCTGGGGGTGCTCTACCGGAGACAGGGGCGGGCATTGCTGGCCGAGCGCGCGTACCGGGAGGCATTGCGCACGCTGGCACCGTTCGATCGCACCGAGCCCGGCACGGTGGACGCCGACCGCGCCCGCGCGTTGAACAATCTCGGCGTGCTGCTGAGCAAGACGCATCGCCGACACGAGGCCGTGGACGTTTATCGCCGCGCGGTCGCGCTCTACGGCACGCTCACGAAAAAAGAACCGGCCACGTACCGTGGGGCTTATGCACGCGTGCTGGATAATCTGGCCAAGCTCTACGGCGAGATGGGGCGCAAACGTGAAGCGCAAACCGTCATGCAGACGGCGGCCAAAGTGCGGCAAGACGCGCCCGAATCGCCGTGACGCGGGCTCGCCGGGCCGCGCCGCCAGGCCCTTCAGCGCGGTAAGCGCCGACGTTTCGGGCGCGGAGGCACGTAACGCCAGGTCAGGAGCACGAGCAGGGCGAACAGCCCGTACGCGAGCGTGAACATCCAGGCCGGCAATGCATAGAAAAGCAGCCGCCCGACCCAAAGCTCGATACAGCCTTGGGGACCGATGCTGCCGGTGCGCAGCCAATCCTCCAGTGCGGTGAGCGGGCAGGGGATATCAAGCGCGGCAAGCAGGGCGACGATGCCGATGGCCGCCAGATGCCAGAATCGAAAGCGGCGCTCGCGTACCCAGCCCCAGCCTAGCGGGGCGCCGAGCCAAATCGCCGCGAACCCGCCGACGATGTACAGCGCGACGAGCGCATGCAAGACAAGGACGACATCGGCCAGAGCGGTCATGAAGGGCGCCCATCGGCGTGGCGAATGCGGCCCAGTATCGCACTGTCGTAGCCGCCGCGCGCTTACCGACAGTGCGATCCGGTCCGGGCCTGCTCAATATGTCAGCCGGCGGCGTTGCCGGAAGTCCCGCTCGTTCGGGACACACACAGGCGCGGGCGCGGGACCCGCGCTGAAACCGGCATTGGAACCGTTGGACGATCAGGCCCGACGAGGGCCGGATACAATTGCGGACCGCGACGCGCGTCCGTCCCTTCATTCATCGATTCATGTCCCAAGCTGCCCGCGCCGATCTGCTCGGCCCTCTGCTAAAAAGTGTCTCGCGTTCGTTTTATTTGACGCTGAGCATCCTGCCGGCGCCGATGCGCGATCCGATCGGCCTGGCTTACCTGCTGGCGCGCGCGGCCGATACGATCGCCGACACCTCGCTGATCGAACCGGCGCGCCGCCTGTCGCTGCTGCTGGCGCTGCGGGCCGCGGTGGCGGGCGATACGGATGAGGACACGAAGCGGGCGGTTGCGCAAATCGCCGACGAAGTGGCCGGACAGCAAGCATTGCCGGACGAGAAGCGTTTGCTCGAGTCGATCGATGCGGCGCTCGGCGTGCTCGAACAGCTTGCACCGGACGATCGCGCCGCCGTGCGCGACATCGTCGCGACGCTAACGATGGGCATGGAATTCGATCTACGGACATTCCCGTCGGAAGATTCGGGCTCCGTCGTGGCGTTGCGCGATGTGCAGGAACTCGACCGCTATACCTACCTCGTGGCGGGTTGCGTGGGCGAGTTCTGGACGAAGATGACCTACGCGCATCTGCCCGCCACGTTCGACGAGCCGCAAGAGACGGTGATTGAACGCGGCGTGCGCTTCGGCAAGGCGCTGCAGCTGACGAACATCCTACGAGACTGCTCGAAGGATCTTCGGATCGGCCGCTGCTCTCTGCCCGCACCGCTGCTCGAGCGGCATGCGCTGACGCCTGCTGCGCTGCTCGAGCCGGGCGCCTCGTTGCGTGCGCGTCCGGTGCTCGTCGAACTGATGGCGATGGCGCTCGCGCACTACCGCGCCGCGGCCGATTACACGTTCTCGATTCCGCGTTTGTCGATTCGCCTGCGTTTGGCTTGCTTATGGCCGATCCTGATCGGACTCGAGACGCTGCGGCTGCTGGCCGCCAACGATGCCTGGCTCGATCCCGCCCGGATCTCGAAGGTGCGCCGCAACGACGTCTATCGGCTCGTCGCGGGCTCGACAGCCGCTGTCTGTTTCGACGGCGTCTTGCGAGGCTGGATCGAACGCATGATGCGCGATATCGAAGTGAAGCTGGCTACGCCTACATCGGCCTCCGTTGTTGCGTAATCTCTTAGCGACTTGCGCGGTTGGCTGCGCATTAAGCATAAAGCATGGAATAATCGATCCGTCCGCGCGACTGGCGCCGTGAGATGGAGTACACCATCGGGGAGCGCGGGACACGGGCGAGCGCAGCCGCGTGGCTGCCCGCTTCGATCGAAGGATCCGCCGCGCGCCTGGGCATGAACTGCCATCCATCTATCCATCATCGATGAGGAGATGCAATGCCCACGTCCGGAACCGTACTCGCCTTCGGCCTCGTCGCGCTCGGCTTCGCGCTGACGCCCGGCCCCAACATGATCTATCTCGTTTCGCGCTCGCTGTGCCAGGGGCGGGCCGCCGGCATGATTTCGCTCGGGGGCGTCGCGCTCGGCTTCGTCTTTTATATGGTCAGTGCGGCGTGCGGCATTACGGCGCTGCTGATGGCGGTGCCCTTCGCTTACGACGCACTGCGGCTGGGCGGTGCGCTCTATCTGATTTATCTGGCCTGGCAGGCGGTGAAGCCGGGCGGCCGCTCGCCGTTCGAGGTGCGCAATCTGCCGGCCGATAGCCCACGCAAGCTATTCGCCATGGGCTTCGTGACGAACCTGCTGAATCCGAAGATCGCCGTGCTGTATCTCTCGCTGCTGCCGCAGTTTATCGATCCGCACCAAGGCAGCGTGCTCGGCCAGTCGCTGACGCTGGGCAGCCTGCAGATCGCCGCGAGCCTCGCGGTCAACACCGCGGTGGCGATGATGGCCGGATCGATTTCGACGTTTCTCGCGGGCCGGCCGAGTTGGGTCATGGTGCAGCGCTGGGTGATGGGCACGGTGCTCGCCGGGCTCGCTGTGCGCATGGCGACGCAGGCGCGGCGTTGAGCGTGAGCGGGCGCAGCCGAACCTTCCCGGTCAGGGCAAGCCTCGAATCTCAAATTCGCGTGAAGCGCCCCTAAAGCGAACGCGGCGGAACCGCAAGGCCCGCCGCGTTTTTTTTGTCGGCGCGGCGTTCATGCCGCGCCTGCACGTCAATTTCCGATTGCTCGTGCGGCGTTGTCCAACTCCTGGTTGATGACGTGCTGTTCGTCGCCCGATAGCCCGCCGCCATGCTGCCCGGCCATGTCGCTCGTTTCCTGGCGGATGACATCGAGCCGGTGGTGCAGCCCGGCACCCGTCGGGGGCGGGTAATAGCCTTGATTGACGCGGTCGTCGATCCGGCGGCTCAGATTGTCGATCCGCTCGTCCACTTCTGCGCGTCGAGCGAGTTCGGCCTCATGCGGATTCGGCCGGACCACGACCGGCGGAGGAGGCGGCGGCGGGGGAGGAGGCGGTGCACGCCGATGCGGCCGCGGCGCCACAGCACAGGCCGCCAGCATGGAAACGAGCGCGCAATAAACGAATGCGCGAATCAAGCGTTGCATCCCATTCTCCTTGTGGTTTTGCATGGGGGTATGGGTGGACCATGGCGGCCACGTCGTAACAAACGTCCGGCAGGCCAGCTCAGATGACAGCCGCACGCGAAATTTCCCAATGCGGCCTTTAGCCGTTAGCCCGTACCCTTTCTCCTCTCATTAGGCCCCTCCATCTTCAGGCCGGTTCGCGCAAGAACGGTAGCCGCTTGCCCTCGCGGGCGCTTTCGTTTGCAAGCTCGATGAGGGTCATGACGTCGACAGCATCTTGCGGCGAGACGGGAAATGGCGTGCCGTGCACGATTGCGTTGGCGACTGCCCGGTAGAACTCGACGTACGTCCCGTCGCGCGTCGGCAAGGCACGCTCGACTTCCCGCTCGCCCTCCGTAGCACGCACTATGCCCGCTGCATTGCCTGCGCCGAAGCCGGCTTGACCGGGCCGCAGGCCCGCCTTCAGCTGGTCCTCCTGAGTATCGAGCCCTGCCTTGACGTAGCTGCCGCGCGTGCCGTGGACGACAAAGCGCGGCGGCTCGATGGCCGCCAGCGCACTGGCGTGGAGCACCACCTCTTTGTCCGGATAGCCGAGCAAAAGATGGACGTAATCGGGCGCGCTCGCTTGATCGCGGTGTTGTTTGACCGTGGCATAAACCGATTCGGGGGCACCGAACAGCGCCAGCGCCTGATCGATCAGGTGCGGGCCGAGGTCGAACAACAGACCGCCGCCGCGTGCGGCTTCCTCGCGCCAGCGGTGACGCACCAGCGGCCGAAACCGGTCGAAGTGCGACTCGAAGTGGACCACGCGCCCTAGCGTGCCGCTTTCGATGAGCTCGCGAACGGTCATGAAATCGCCGTCCCAGCGACGATTGTGAAACGGTGCGAAAAGGGCACCGTGCTCGCGTGCGAGCCGGGCCAGGGTGCGGGCTTCGCTCGCCGTCAGCGTGACGGGCTTATCGACGACAACATGCTTGCCGGCCGACAGGACCTTGGCCGCGAGCGCGAAGTGCGTGTCGTTCGGGGTGGCGATGACGATGCACTCGACTTGGCTGGACGCGATCAGCGCGTCGATATCGGCGACGATCTCTGCATCGGGGTAATCGGCCAGCGCGCGCTCGCGCTGGCTCGTGGCGATTGCGGCGACCCGCGCGTAGGGTGCGCCCGGTGCTTCGGCGGGCGCGCCGCAATGATCGATGACGGGCGCGTGAAACGTCGCGCCCGCATACCCGTAGCCCATCAAACCGATGTTCAACGTGCGAGCCATGAGTGTTTTCCTCCGCTTCAGGACGAGGGGAAGCCGTGTGTCGCGAGCAAGCTTAGCGCGGTGTCGGGCGCTGACAGCTCGGCCACGCGGCACGAGAGTCGAACATTGTGGCACGCCTCGCTGTGGGGATGAACCGATTCCAGCGAGTCGGGCCGGGTGCAGGGCGCATCCGTGTTAACATCGCGCACTTGCCCTCACGGCTTCGCGCGCCGCATTCGCTACAGCATCGATGCGCGCTCGATGCGAGCCGCCAACCTCGTTACACCCATCCACAACGATGTCCGCAG
>NZ_JBQCDN010000335.1:0-15055 GCF_051961175.1 Trinickia sp.
CGGTGGGGCGTGGCGCTTGGACCGCTCAAAGATGACGGGCGATGACCATCCGCTGCACTTCGCTCGTGCCTTCGTAGATTTGCGTGATGCGCGCGTCGCGGTAGTGGCGCTCGACCGGATAGTCCGCCAGATAGCCATAGCCGCCGTGGATCTGGATGGCCTTTGAACAGACTTCCTCGGCCGCCTCCGACGCGTACAGCTTGGCCTGCGACGCCTCCGACAGGCAAGGCTTGCCCGCCGTGCGCAGCCGAGCGGCGTGATGGACGAGCAGCCGCGCTGCGTTCAGACGCGTAGCCATGTCCGCCAGCATATGGGCGATCGCCTGGTGCTCTTTGATGGCCTTCCCGAATTGGATGCGCTCGCCGGCGTAGGTTCGGGCCGCGTCGAACGCAGCCCGGGCGATGCCGACGGCCTGCGCCGCAATGCCGATACGCCCGCCCTCGAGGTTCGACAACGCGATCTTCAGCCCTTCGCCCCGCTCGCCGAGGATATTCTCCTCGGGCACGGCGCAGTGATCGAGCGTAATCGGGCAGGTATCCGATGCGCGAATGCCGAGCTTGTTCTCGGGCCGGCCCACCGTAAAGCCGGGCGTGTCCGTCGGCACGATAAACGCCGACAGCCCGCGCTTGCCGAGTTCGGGATCGGTGACGGCGAAGACGATCGCCACGCCGGCGCGCCCGCCGTTCGTGACGAATTGCTTGCTGCCGTTGATGATCCAGCGTCCGCCTTCCAGCACGGCGCGTGTTTTCAGGTTGTTGGCCTCGGAGCCGGCGTGCGGTTCCGTGAGGCAAAACGCGCCGATCGTCTTGCCGAGCGCCAGATCGCCGAGCCAACGCGCTTGCTGCGCCGCAGTGCCGAATCTCAGGATCGGGCCGCAGCCAACGGAGTTGTGCACGCTCATCATCGTTGCGCAGGCGGCGCACCCGGCCGCGATTTCCTCCAGCGCGAGGGCATAGGCGACGTAGTCGGTATAGGTACCGCCGAGTTCGGACGGCACCATCATGCCGAGCAAGCCCAGTTCTCCCATCTGCCGGACGATGTGGGCAGGCAAGGCGCCGTCGCGGTCCCATTCGGCGGCGTGGGGTGCGAGGCATTCGATCGCGAACGCGCGTGCGGCGTCGCGGATCATTCGTTGGTCATCGGTGTAGAACTCGTCCATGGCGGCGCAGCCTCGGGCATTGGGTGAAGGAATCGTGGCTCGGGCGGCGACCGTGTTTCGCGCCGCAACGTACGCGGGAGGCCAAGCGGCATCGAATCCGCGCGGCGCCGGCCTCGCGTCGCGCTGGCCGAGCGTTGGCTTGGCGGCCGGCCGTGCCGGCTTTACACTTTCGGGTTTTCGGCCGGCGCGGCAGCGCCGATGGCCGGATACCGCATGCATTCGGCGCGTGGCGGTGCCGACCGGCGAGCCTTGATGTACGTGACGAAGTGTAGGCAGGCTCGCCGCGGCTTTCGATGCTCTGGCCGCTCACTCGCCGTGAGCGCATTTGCCATCCGGGCATCGGGATGGAAGCGACGAGGTCATGATCGTCGTGTCCGCCGAGCCGTCCGATGTCCACACCCCCCGTCAGAACGACTCATGGATAAAGAGAAAGGGACCATCGCCGTCAGCCTCGTCGAAGAAGCCGTTCGCTGCGTCGAGCGCTGCGGGGTCGATCCTGCGCCGATGCTCGAGGAAGCTGGGATCTCACCGCAACTGCTCGCTGCACCGCAGGCGCGCGTATCCTCGGCGCAATACGGCGCGCTGTGGAGCGCGATCGGCCGTGGGCTCGACGACGAATTCTTCGGCCAGGATGCGCACCCGATGAGAAGCGGCAGCTTCATCGCGATGTGTCAAGCGGCCCTGACCGCGCGCAACGGCGCGCAGGCGATTGCACGCACCACGGGCTTCATGCGGCTCGTGCTCGACGAGCTCACGGCGCACGTGGAGGCGACGAGCGAGCGCGTGCGCCTCGTCTATCGGCTGCGCGAGGGGGCGCCCGGGAAGGAGATGTTCGCCTACGCCACGCATTTCATTCTGGTTTACGG
Organism: Trinickia sp.; assembly: GCF_051961175.1. Lineage (GTDB taxonomy): Bacteria > Pseudomonadota > Gammaproteobacteria > Burkholderiales > Burkholderiaceae > Trinickia. The sequence continues at coordinate 2,026 of NZ_JBQCDN010000335.1, forward strand.
CGTTGTGTGCTGGCTCGTCGGACGCCGCATTCCCGTGCGTGCCGCGCGCTTTGCTTGCACCGAACCGGCGGCTGGGCATGAGTATCGGTCGATGTTCTGCGACGATTTGCGTTTCGGCGAACGCGAATCGTATGTCGAGCTCGAGCCGGCGTTCATGGAACTGCCCGTCATCCAGACGCCGAATTCGCTAAAAACGTTCCTGCGCAACGCGCCGGCGAGCTTTATCGTCAAGTACCGCAATCCCGATTCGCTGGGGGCACGCGTGCGGCGGGCCCTGCGCGCGCATCCGATTGCCGAATGGCCCGGCGCCGACGCGCTGGCCGCCGAGCTGCGGATCGCCGAAGCGACGATGCGCCGCCGGCTCAAGCGCGAGGGCGAGACCTATCAGTCGATCAAGGATGCGCTACGCCGCGATATGGCGATCGCGGCCTTGCAAAGCGGGACGCATACGATCGCCGATATTGCCGTCGCCGTCGGATTCGCGGAACCCAGCGCCTTTCATCGCGCGTTCCGGAAGTGGACGGGCGCTCGGCCCACCGATTACCGGCCGGCGGAGCGGGACGGCGCCCGGACGGTTGTTACAAAACCCTGATAACCACGCCGAATGACGATATATCGTTGTGTTTCCTCAGCCGAATTTCCTATCTTGTAAGGAGGCACCGCAATTCGCGTTCGAGGCGAGAGGAAATGAACGAGGCCGTCCAGCGGTTCGGTAGCAAGGGGTTGGCCTGGGTGGGGCTGGGTTGGCCCTTGATCGGGGCGCTCATGCTCGTCACGGCGGGCATCGGGGCGTTCGGCACGTTGAGCCTCTACAACAGCGAGGCCGAAGTCCAACATTCGAATACGATCTATATGGGCCTCGAACGGTTGCTTGCGCTGGCACGCGACGCGGAAACGGGGCAGCGCGGGTTCGTCATCACCGGGCGCGAGGAATACCTTCAACCCTATCGCGAGGCGCAGCCCGAGATCGGCTCGGAGCTCGACAGTCTTCAATCGCTGTTGACGAACGATGCCGCGCAAGAGCAACGGTTGGAACAGCTGCGCACGCTGCTCGACGAGAAGCACCGCGAACTTCGGGCCGTTATCGACGTGCGGCGCACGCAGGGGTTTCCGGCCGCTCAAGTCATCGTCGCGACCGATACCGGCAAGGGGTTTATGGATCGCGCGCGGACGATCGTGGGCGAGATGGAGCGCGACGTCGCCGCACAGCTCGACGCGCGCCAGGCCGCGGCGAGGCGCACGCGTGATGTGGCAGTTGCGATCGGTCTTGCTTCGGCTGCGCTGACCGTCTTCCTCTGCTTGTCGTTCGGCTACCTGGCGCGACGCATGCTTCGTGAGGCGACGGAATTGGCCGCCACGCTGTTCGAGCAAAAGGAATGGCTCGAGGTGACGCTCGCGAGCATCGGCGACGGGGTCGTGGCCACCGACGTCGACGGGCGGATTGCGTTTTTCAACCGGGTGGCGCAGAGGTTGACCGGCTGGCATGCCGAGCAGGTGATTGGCCGTCCCGTCGAAGAAATCGTGCGGTTGGAGCACCAGGATGAAGGCAAGGCCGACAACCCGGGGCTGAGTGCGATTCGTGCGCGACGGACCATCGATCATGCGAGCGGGACGCTGGTGGGGCGGGACGGCAGGCGTACCCACGTCGATGCCAACGGGGCGCCGACGTTCGACTCCACCGGGCGGCTCGTGGGTTCCGTCCTCGTCTTGCATGATGTGACGGAACGCGAGCGGGCTGAGCAGCAAGTGCGGCAGCGCACCGAAGAGCTGGCCCGCTCGAACCGCGACCTCGAACAGTTTGCCTATGTGGCATCGCACGATCTGCAAGAGCCGTTGCGTGCGGTCGCCGGTCCGTTGCAACTGTTGCAGCGGCGGTACGCGGGAAAACTCGACGAACGAGCGGACGAGTTCATCGGCCATGCCGTGGATGGTGCGACGCGCATGCAGAAGCTGATCGACGATTTGCTCAGCTATTCGAGAGTCGGGCGGATCGAAGATCCGAAGCAGCCTGTGCCGGTTGGCGATGCATTGGCGATCGCCCTCAAGAACCTGGCGGTAGTGTTGCAAGAGACCGAGGCCCAGGTGACCCACGATGCGCTGCCGACGGTACAGGGCATTCCGACGCAATTGATCTTGCTGTTTCAAAACCTGATCGGCAACGCCCTGAAATTCCGAATGCCAGACCGGCCCGTGCAGATCCATGTCGGTGCGCAATCGGACGGCCGGGAATGGCGGATTTCGGTTGCCGACAATGGGATCGGCATCGCGGAGCAGTACTTCGAGCGCATTTTTGTCATCTTCCAACGCCTGCACACGCGCCGCGAATATCCGGGCACCGGTCTCGGGCTTGCGCTTTGCAAGCGCATCGTCGAGCACCACGGGGGGAAGATCTGGCTTGAGTCGAAGCCGGACGAGGGCACCACGTTCTTCTTTACCTTGCCCCGCGCGGCGAGCGCAGACGAGGTTAACGCGTCGTTGAGGAGTGCCGCTGATGTTACGCAATGAAACCGGTGAGCTCGTCCACATCCTGCTCGTCGAAGACAGCCCCACCGACGTCATGTTGACGAGGGAAGCGATGGAGCAATACAAGGTGCTCAATCCGCTCGATATCGTCGAGGACGGCGTCGACGCCATGGATTATCTGAAAGGCCGCGGCAAATATGCCGGTCGCGAGCTGGCCAGGCCGGGGCTCATCATTCTCGATCTGAACCTGCCTCGTATGAGCGGCCGCGAAGTGCTCTACGAACTCAAGCAGGATCCAGAACTGAGCAACATACCCGTTGTCGTGTTGACGACATCGAAATCGGAGGAGGACGTAGTCAAGTCGTACTGTCTCCACGCGAATTGCTACATTACCAAGCCCGTGGATTTCGCGAAGTTCATCGACGTCGTGCGCAGCATCAACGAATTTTGGTTCGGCGTCGTCACTCTGCCGCCGGTTCGCTCTTGAACACCCCGTCACCCATCGAGGTCTTGCTGGTCGAAGACAGCCCCACCGATGCGCTGATTATCGGCGAGGCGTTGATCGATATCAGCGAGTTCAGCCATACGTTGACGCACGCGGAATCGCTTGCCGAAGCGCTCGCGCGGGCCGAGGGGGCACGCTTCGACGTCGTCTTGCTCGATCTCGGTTTGCCCGACGGCAATGGCATCGACACGTTCCGTCGCTTCCGGCAGGTCGCGCCCGATACACCGGTACTCGTTTTGACGGGGCTGGCGGATATTTCCGTCGGCGTGGTGGCGATTCAGGAAGGCGCGCAGGATTACGTGCTCAAGCGCGAGATCGAGGCGCCGCTGATCAGCCGGGCGATACGCTACGCCATCGAGCGCAATCGCGCGCTCACGGCGCTGGCCGCAAGCGAGGAGCGGTTTCAGCTGGCCGTCACCGGCGCCAGCGCGGGCTTGTGGGATTGGGATCCGCGGACGGACGAATTGTATCTGTCGCCGCATTTCCGCGAGATCGTCGGCCACCACGAAGACGAACTGCCGAGTCAAATGCGCGCGCATTTGGAAATCATTCACGGCGACGACGTCGAGCGCGTCATGCGGGCGCTGCGTGCCCATACGCAAGACCGGCATCCGTACGACATCGAATATCGGGTCCGGACGCGCGCCGGCGAGTACCGTTGGATCCAATCGCGCGCGCAAGCTTTATGGGACGCTTCGGGAACGGCGTACCGGATGGTGGGCTGGATCCTGGATGTGACCGAGCGCAGGCGCGCGGACGAGGCCCTGCGCCAGTCGACCGAGGAATTGCAGCGCTTGTCGGCGAATATTCAACACATCCGCGAGGAAGAAAAGACGCGGATCGCCCGCGAGTTGCACGACGATCTTGGGCAATTGCTGACGGCGCTGAAGATCGACATGATTCACTTCGAGCAGGCGATCGAAGGCACGATCGATGAATCGGCGGCCGGTGCGTTGCGCAATGTGTATGGGCTCATCGATCAGCTCGTCGGCTCGGTGCGCCGCATTGCCGCCGATCTGCGTCCCGTGATGCTCGACGACCTTGGGCCGATCCCCGCGATCGATTGGTTCATTCACGAGTTTTCCGCGCGACATGGCATCGCCGTCAACGCTCACCTCGATATCAACGAAGTCGCCTTCAATCGCGACAGCGGGACGGAAGTCTTCCGCATGGTGCAGGAAGGGCTGACGAATATTGCGCGGCATTCGGGCGCGAGCGAGGCCGAAATCGAAATTGCCCGCGACGAGCCATTTTGCCTGGTCAAAATTCGCGATAACGGGCGTGGGGCGCTGCCCGACGCGCGCCGCAACCGCAAGTCCTTCGGCTTGCTGGGCATGCGAGAGCGCGCCGCGCGGCTGGGCGGCGAGCTCAGCGTCGCCACGGCGCCGGGGGAGGGGTTCGCGCTGACCGTCAGGCTGCCGCTCGCGGTCGTCGAGGCTCCGGATACCGATGTCTCCGCCCCGGGCATCGTCAAGCACTGAACAAGCACTGAAGCATCGGGTGATCGCGGCGTGGAAGCCGCTTTGATACGACGTCCTTCCTACGCCGCGCACAGGATTTGCTTGAACGCACGCAGGCAAGCACTTTCTACGGTGGTTTATTGATGAGAGAAGTCATTATTTCCGAGCGATGCGTGGCGCACGGGCGTGCCAATGTGTCGAATGAGCAACACGAAGCCAATCCGCAGTCGAAAGGACGAAATGCGGGGAGCCGGAGCAAGGCGGCGACGGCCATTTGCATGATGTTGTGCGCTGCGATCGCTGGCCCGGCGGTCGCAGCGACGGCTGGGTCGGACGCGGCAACGAAGCGCGGCGGCGGGGTCTCGAGCGCGCACGCCACGGCGGCAGCACCGGGTTCGACGGCGGCCAATGGGCCGGCAGGCGCCGCGGCCCCCGCGCCCGGATCGGCTTCATCGCCCGCGGATGCCGCTGCTTACGCCGCGTCCGCGGCTTCTGCCGCCGCGGCAGCCGCAGCCACGGCAGCCGCCTCCGCCGCCGTTGCAGCCGCGGCTCAACATGCGGCCGATGTCGCCGCCCACCTCGATCCGCGCGATGCGCTGAAGCTGGCCGATCAATTTTCGAGCGCCGTGACGCGACGCCTGAGCGTGCCGCCGGCCGATCAGCGCGCCTACGGTCAGCGCCTGCAGGCGGCGTTGGCCGCCAACGGGCTCGGCGCGCTCTCGCGCCAATATGTCGTGCTCGTCGATCGCAATCCAAACGTCCAAGCGTTGTTTATCTACTTCCGCGGCGATCCGGCGAGCGCTTGGACGCTGATCGGCGCCGCGCCCGTCGCAACGGGGCTGCCGGGCCGCTACGATCATTTCGTGACCCCGCTCGGCGTGTTCGAGCACACACCGCAAAACATGGATTTTCGCGCCGAGGGCACGGTCAACGAGAACGGCATTCGCGGCTATGGTGCGCGCGATATGAGGATCTTCGATTTCGGATGGACCGATGCCGAACGCGGATGGGGCAAGGGCGGGGTGTCGTCGATGCGCTTTCAGATGCATGCGACCGATCCGGACAAACTCGAGCCGCTGCTCGGCATTCGTCATTCGAAGGGGTGCGTGCGGATTCCGGCTTCGCTCGATCGCTTTCTCGATGAGTACGGCGTGATCGATGCCGGGTACCAGGCGATGATCGATGCCGGCTTTTCGCTTTGGGTGCTGCATCGCGATCGGACGGTGACGCCGTGGGCGGGACGTTATTTGGCCGTCGTGGATTCGGACGCGAAATCCCGCCCGGTGTGGTCGCGGGAGCCGAGGCCCGAGGTGAAGGCGCGCGTGCCGGAGGGGGCGGATACGGCGGACTGAGCGAGGGCGCCAGAGGGCGGGAAGCTGGGTCGCGGCGCCGGGCCTGCCCCCCTTGCCTGACTTAGCTGACGAGCCAGATCGCACCCATCCCGAGCAGCGCACCCCCGAGCGCGCAGGCCCAGAGCAAACGCCTGGTCAGACGCTGCTCGTGGCGCAGTTCGGCCAGCCAGAGCGCCGATTCCTGGCGTTCATGGCCGATAGTCAAATCGTGAAGGCGCCGCACGATGAGGTTCGGCATGCGGGGCATCGCAGCGAGGTGCGGTAGTTCGCGCGCGAGCCGCTTGATCCAGCCGCGATGGCCAATGTCCTCACGGGCCAGCGCTTTGAGCGAGCCTTTCACGACCTGCCAGATATCGATGCCGGGTGCCAGCGTACGGGCGAGCGATTCCGCCCGTGCAAGCGCCTGATGCGCGAGCGAGAGGGCCGGCGAGACGGCGCCGTCGAACGGCTCAACGGCAAGGAGAAGATGCGCCAGGAGCGCGGCGGGAGAGCGCACGCCGCTCGGCGCGGCAAAATGCGGCTCGGCCCGCGTGCGCAGCTCGGCGCCGAGCAATTCGTCGCGCGTGTCGGGCGCCACATGGCCCGCATCGCGATGCATGGCCGCGAGCCGCCCGTAGTCTTGTTCGAACAGCGCACTTGCGCCGTGGACGAAGAATTCCCGCTCCGGCTCAGTGAGTGTCGCCATGATCTTGCCTTCGCCGAACAGGAGCCGGCCTTGCGTGTGCGGCTCGATGCTGACGCGCAGCCGTTCGGCATCGAGCGCCGCATGAAAGAAACCATGCGCGAATGCCTGCTCGACGACGACTTCCACGATGCGCTCCGCCAACGCTTCGAGATCGATACCTCGTAGACGCAGCGCTTCGAGATCGGTGACGGGCAGCGAATCGATCCGTTCAAGGACGAGCACATGATCGGTGCTGAGCTCCCATACGACATCGGGCACGACGACGCGGGCGTCGTCGGCGAAATGCCGCGCCGTCTGCGACAAATTGGCGGCTTCGGTGCGCAAATCGAAGCGTCGCTGCACTTCGACGCCGAGCGATTGCGTCATCGCATGCAGTTCAAGTTCGCGCGCGGCGGGCAGTAGCCGCTCCAGCACCCGAGCGACCCACCGCAACACGGCGAGATCGTCGCCGATGCGCACGACTTCATGCACGCGCAGGAGTTTGATCACTGTTTCGACATAGCCGCCGTCCTGCCTCGCGGCGTGTTCCGGCTTGCGTAAACGCGCACGATGGACTTGCTCGGCGATGCCGGATTCCTGGGCGACAAGATCGACCGACGAGAACACGGCACCGGGCGCCCGCCCCATCGCTTTCGCGAGCGCCGGCGCGACTTCGTCCGGCGGCAGCGGCCTGACTAACGCTGCTTCGGTACGGGCCAGGATGCCGAGTACATCGTGGACCGACCGGGCGAACGTCTCGGGGGGCGTCAACGATTGGCCGGCAAAGGCCTGGATAAGCGGCCCCAGTTGCGGCAGTGCGCGATGCAGTGCGTCACGCGCGCCCGGACGTGCGTGTAAGCGCGTGGCCAGATGCATGAGCCATCGCAGTTTGTTGTCATGCGGAGCGGCGGCCCATAGCAGCCGCGCGCCGTAGCGCAGCGCGCAAAACAGGACAAACAGGCGTCGAAGCGTAGTGCGCATGAGGGAATGGATGAGCCCGGCGAAAGCGTAACGAGGTGCCAGCGAGAAGAATGCCACGGGGCGCCGCGATATACGCACGAAAGTGAAAACAACGACCAACACGATGGCGACGAGCCCTCGGACCGCCAAACGTGCGCACCGTTCCACTGCCGTTTGTGGCAGCGCACAACAAGAAAACGTCAATCGACCCTAAAGTTGCCCGGCATCGTTGCCGTAAAGGGTGGCATCGGCCCGACCACGCTATCCGCAACGAACACCGGGCGCCTCGCCCGTCGCGACGGGACGCATGCCGTTGTCGTCATCCATGAGAGAGTCAACGATGTCGCACCCTGCATTCTTTAGTCGATTGTTCCCGCAAAGCGTGGCGGTCGATCTCGGCACGGCGAACACGCTGATCTACACCCGCGGCAAGGGTATCGTCTTGAACCAGCCGTCGGTGGTCTGTTTTCAGAAATCCACGGATGCCGGAAGAAGCCGGGTGACGGCCGTCGGCGATCAAGCGAAGCAACTGCTCGGGCGCTCGCCCGGCAACGTCGAGGCCGTGCGGCCGATGCAGCATGGCGTCATCGCCAATTTCTCGGCCGCCGAGCGCATGTTCCGCGAATTCATCGACATGGCCCAGCTGCGCTCGCTGTTCGGGCGCCGCGCCGAGTTCACGATCTGCGTACCGTCGAACGCGACGGCCGTGGAGCGGCGCGCCATCCGCGAGGCGGCGCTGGCGGCCGGGGCGGCGAAGGTCACGCTGATCGGCGAATCGCTGGCCGCGGCGGTCGGCGCGGGCTTGCCCGTCGCCGAGGCGCGCGGCTCGATGGTCGTCGATATCGGCGGCGGCACGACCGAAGTCGGCATCGTCTCGCTCGGCGGGGTGGCGTATCAAACGTCGGTGCGGGTTGGCGGCGACCAGTTCGATGCCGCGATCGTCGGCCACGTGCGCAGTAACTACGGTGTCATCATCGGCGACCAAACCGCCGAACTCGTCAAGAAAACGATCGGCACGGCCATCGCGAACGTGCCGGATCAACGGATGCGTGCGGTCGGCCGCAGCTTGGCCGACGGGTTGCCGCGGACGATCGAACTCATCAATCATGACGTGGCCGAGGCGTTGTCCGTGCCGTTGAAGACGGTGATCGGCGCCGTCAAGAATGCGCTCGAGAACGCTCCGCCCGAACTGGTGACCGACATCGCGGATACCGGCATTGTTCTGACTGGCGGGGGGGCCTTGCTGGCCCATCTCGATCGGCGGCTCGCCGAGGAAACCGGGCTGGCCGTGCGCGTGGCGAACGAGCCCCTGACCTGCGCGGTGCGCGGAGCCGGTGCCGCAGCCGGGTGCGTCGATTCCGCTGCCTTCCTTCAATGAGCGATTCGACAGCGACGCCGGCACCGAGCGGCTGATACGGCTGATACGGCTGCAACGGCTGCAACGGCTGCAACGGCTGCAACGGCTGACACGGCTGACACGGCTGACACGGCTGACACGCGGCGAGGCGAGGCACGGGCGGTCCGATGCGGTGTTACCATCGGCGTTTGCTTATCCGCGTCTGTGCGAGCCGGCCCGTTATGCCTTCCATCAGCCAACTCAACGTCCATCCCATCAAGTCGTGCGGCGCGATTTCGCGCGACACCGTCCGCTTGACCCCGTACGGCCTCGAGCATGACCGCAACTGGATGGTGGTCGATGCGCAGGGGCGCTTCATTACTCAACGCACCCACGCGAGCCTCGCACGCGTTCACCCGGCGCTGAACGGCGACGCGCTCGAAGTCCGAACGCCCGGCATGGCCACCCTCACGCTCCCGCTCGATGCGGCGGCTCTGGCCGGCGCGCCCACGATTGCGGCCACGGTGTGGCGCGATACGGTGCCCGCGCTCGATGCGGGCGATGCCGCCGCCCGCTGGTTTTCCGATTACCTGGGTGCACCCGTGCGCCTCGTGCGCTTCAATCCCGATTCGGAGCGCATCGCGAGCCGCGACTGGACGGGCGACACCACGGCGAACGTCCGGTTTGCCGACGGCTTCCCGCTGCTTGTCATCGGCGAAGCATCGCTCGCTGATTTGAACCTGCGTTTGAGCGGCAAGGGCGTCGATCCGATTCCGATGAACCGCTTCAGGCCGAACCTGGTGGTGGCCGGAATCGAAGCGTACGAAGAGGATTACATTGAGACGTTGAGGATCGCAGCGACAGATGGCGAGACGGGTGAGACGGGTGAGACCGGCGAGATCGAATTGCGCATCGTCAAGCCGTGCACGCGCTGTCCGATGCCGACGATCGATCAGGTGAGCGGCGCGCCGGACCCGCGCTGGCCGAACGAGCCGACCGATACGATGAGCATCTATCGTTCCGACAGCCGCATGAACGGCGCCGTCACGTTCGGCCAGAACGCGATCGTCATCGCAGGGGCGGGGCGCACGCTGGCCGTGGGCCAGGCATGCGACGCCGAATTGCGTTTCGAGGCATGAGCGAGACCGAATCGATGACTGTTCGATCAGCTGCGATGGGCCGCGCTGCCGTCGTACCGGACGACGACGTTCGCTTCGTCGAATTGAAAGACGGGTTACGAATGCCTTACGTCGAGCGCGGTTCGGGCCCGCTCGTCCTGTTCGTGCACGGCTCGCTATGCGATTACCGGTATTGGCAGCCGCAACTGGCGGGCCTGTCGGCGCATTATCGGTGCATCGCCGTGAGCCTGACGCATTATTGGCCCTTGGCCGGTTTGCCGCCTACGCTTCCATTCAGTTGGAGCCTGCATGCCGACGAACTCGCGCAATGTCTGGAAGCGCTCGATGCGGGCCCGGCGCATGTCGTAGCGCATTCGCGCGGCGGCGCCGTGGCCTATCAATTTGCCGTACGCCATCCGCAGCATGTGCGGACGTTGACGCTGGCCGATCCAGGCGGCCCCTTATCCACGCTCGGCCAGCCCGAAACGGTGCTGCCCGACACGGTCAATCCGCTGCGCGCCCGAGCGGCGCAACTGGTGGAGCGCGGCGACTTGGAAGCCGGGCTGCAACTGTTCGTCGATTCGGTGAGCCGCGTCGGTTCGTGGGCCAAGAGCACGGCCGCGTTTCGGGCGATGGCGCTGGACAACGCTTTGACGCTGCCGTTGCAGTTTCAAGATCCGTTGCCCGCCTATACGCGGGAGACCGCCTGGAGCCTGCGATGCCGAACGATGCTGATCGATGGCGAGAAGAGCCCGGAGCTGTTTCGACGCAACGTGAGTATGCTGGAAGGCTGGTTGCCCGACGTGAGGCGCCATACGATACGCGGCGCGTCGCACGGCATGAACCTCGCTCATCCAAGTGCATTCAATCGCCACATCGACGAATTCATTCGAGACAGCGAGTGAGAGACGGGGCACAGGCATCACGTTTGCATTGACCGAGGGCGGGTTCGCCTCATTGTTTCCTTCACGCGTCGCTTCCTACAATCAAGGCAAGCGAACGGCCGCAAAGCACTGGGCTGGCGTAAGGCGCTAAAAGAGCCAAGCGGCGAGCGCTCGAGCGCCAGCTCCCATTGACTGGAGCAAGACGATGCTCGATACCGACGCACTGACCGAAACCGAAACGCCCAAGCAACCCGGCACGCCGTTGCAAGGCGACGCCGATGGCGTGTTCATCGCGCCCGAACATCCCTATATCGCGCGCACGAGCCAATACGTGCTCAAGTCGGGCGACACCTTCGTCGTCAACGATCCGCTCGGCGACATCAACGGTGTCGACGACGGCATGTTCGTCAACGATACGCGCATGCTGTCGCAACTGAGGTTGACCTTCGGCGGTCGCGCCCCCTCGCTGCTGTCCGGCAACGTGAGCAGCGACAACACATCGTTCACTGCGCATTTGACGAATCGTCCGCTGCCCCCGCTCGGCGGCGAGGGCACGCCCGAAGGTGTCATCCATGTGGAGCGGCTGCGCGTATTGTCCGGGACGGTGCTCTACGAAGCGATTACGTTGACGAACTATGGCGTCAACGACGCCGTCGTTCCGCTGTCGATTTCCTTCGCCAGCGATTTCAAAGACATGTTCGAGGTGCGGGGCCTGAAGCGAACGAAGCATGGCACCGTCGAGCCCACCCGGGTCGGGCCAAACGACGTCAAGCTCGCTTACGTTGGGCTCGATCAAGTGCGGCGGTGTGTCGACATTGCGTTTGCCCCGGCCCCGGACAATCTGTTAGTGGACCGTGCCGACTACACGGTCGAACTGTCGGCGCACACCTGCGTCTCGATCTATATCTCCGTTGCGGCCAATACGCATGCACTGTCGGCAACGCACGGAGCCGAGCCGCTTGGCGTTCAGATCGCCCAACCTCCCCACAGCTCGCATCCCGCGCATTTGACGCAGATCGATGCCGCGCCGCCGCGCGTGGGCCGGGCGGCGGTCCGCGCCGCGCTGGCCAACGCCCACTTATCGATGCGCGAGCGCCGCAGGACGACGGCACGGCTGCGGTCGAGCAATCCGCTGTTCAACGCATGGCTCGACCGTTCGTTCGCGGATCTGAATTTGTTGACGACGGATTTGCCCACGGGGCCCTATCCCTACGCCGGCATTCCTTGGTTTTCGACGCCGTTCGGGCGCGATGCCGTGATTACTTCGTTGCAAACGCTGTGGCTGCAGCCCTGGCTTGCGCGTGGCGTGCTGCGTTTCCTGGCCGAGCATCAGGCGCGCGAAGACTCGAAGTTTAGGGACGCGGCCACCGGCAAGATCATGCACGAGATGCGCAAGAGCGAGATGGCGGCGACGGGCGAGGTGCCGTTCGCGCTGTACTACGGTGGCGTCGATACCACGCCGCTGTTCATCGTGCTGGCGGGAGCCTATGCGGCGCGGACGGGGGATCACGCGCTGATCGCCGAACTATGGCCGGCGCTGGAGCGGGCGGCGCAGTGGGTCGCGAAAGCGTGCGACAAGAATCTCCATGGCCTGCTCGATTATCAATGCGAATCCGACCGCGGCTTGGCGAACCAAGGGTGGAAGGACAGCCACGACTCCGTGTTTCATGCGGACGGACACTTTCCGCAGGGCCCGATCGCGCTCGTCGAGGTGCAGGCGTATGCCAGCGCGGCATTCGACACCATGGCGCAGTTTGCCGCGCAGCGTGGCTTAACCGAAGAGGCGGCCGATTATGCCGCGCGCTCGACGGCATTGCGCGAACGCGTGGAGGCCCTGTTCTGGATGCCCGAGGCGGACTTCTACGGTATTGCGCTCGATGGGCATGGCGAGCTGTGCCGGGTGCTCGCATCGAACGCGGGACACTTGCTGGCGTTCGGGTTGCCTACGCGTGCGCGCGGCGAGGCCGTGGCGCGGCATCTGCAGTCGACGCTCTTTCATACGGGGTGGGGCGTACGCACGCTAGCCGCGGGTCAGGCGCGCTTCAATCCGATGGCATATCACAACGGCTCAGTCTGGCCGCACGACAACGCGCTTTGCGCGCGTGGGCTCGCGCGTTACGGCAACAAGGAGGCCGCCGTGCACTTGTTGCAGGCGCTGTTTGAAGCCGCGGTCAGTTTCGACATGCGCCTGCCCGAGCTCTTTTGCGGATTGGCGCGCCGGCGCGGCGAACCGCCAACCGCCTATCCGGTGGCTTGTCTGCCGCAGGCGTGGGCGGCGGGCGCGCCGT
>NZ_JBQCDN010000336.1:0-11136 GCF_051961175.1 Trinickia sp.
CAGCAGGAACTGGGGAAAGGTATGCGGAACCATGATGCGAACGAGCTTACGGTGCGTGCGAGCGAGCCGCAGTTGGTGGGCTTGTCGTTCGAGGCAGCGCGCCGCCTCGACGATTGTCTCCACCTCCTGCACGAGCGCGTCGCCCTCACGCGTTGGCGTCAGCCGACCCTGTTCGCGCACGAACAGGCTCAGGCCGAGATCCTCCTCCAACTGGCTCAGAAGACGGCTCACCGCCGGCTGCGAGCAGCCTAAGCGCTGCGCGGCTGCCGTCGTCGTATGCAGCTTCGAAATCGCCAGAAAAGCCTCGAGTTGTTTTAGGTTCATCTCACGTTCGGCATAGGCCTATGCCGAATCAACATAAGGTTGCGGACAGTTTTTTGCCGTCGAATGATCGGGGCGATGCATCAGCCCGGTGCCGCTTGGGCCGCCGGAACACATCGCATTTTCATCATTTGAGGTTTCACACGCAATGATCGCCTTCATCATTCGGCGGCTAATCCAGAGCGTCGGCGTGCTGCTGCTCACGTCCGTGCTCGTCTTCAGCGGCGTGTTCGCCATCGGGGACCCGATCGCGATTCTCGTTCCGGCCGACGCTACCCCCGCCGAAGTCGCACAGGCCGTGCAATCGCTCGGGCTCGACCAGCCGCTCTGGCAACAGTATCTGCATTTCATCGGACGAGCACTGCACGGCGATCTCGGGCGCTCCTTCGTCTTCAACCAGCCGTCGATTCAGCTCATTCTCGAACGCCTGCCGGCAACGCTGGAGCTCGCGCTCGTGGCATTGGTACTTGCACTGATAGTCGGTCTGCCGCTCGGCCTGATCGCCGGGCTGCGGGCCGGGTCGGTGCTCGACCGCACCGCCATGACGGGCTCGATACTAGGGTTCAGCCTGCCGAACTTCTGGCAAGGCATCATGCTCGTGCTGATCTTTTCGGTCACGCTGCGCTGGCTGCCGTCGGCCGGCCGTGGTCAAGCGGGCATGCTGTTCGGTATCCACACCAGCCTCGCGACGTGGGATGGTCTGCGGCACCTGCTGCTGCCGGCACTCAATCTATCGCTGTTCAAGATGTCGCTCGTCACGCGCCTCACGCGCGCTGGGGTCCGCGAAACGCTGCCGCTCGACTATGTGAAGTTCGCACGAGCCAAAGGCCTGCGCGAGCGGCGTGTGATCTTCGTGCATGTCCTGAAGAACATCCTGATTCCAATCGTCACGGTTGTCGGTATGGAATTCGGCTCGTTGATCGCATTCGCCACAGTGACGGAGACGATCTTCGCGTGGCCAGGCGTCGGCAAGCTGATCATCGACAGCATCACGAAGCTCGACCGTCCGGTGATCGTTGCTTATCTGCTGATCGTGGTCGCGATGTTCACACTACTGAACCTCGTCGTCGACATCATCTATTCGTTGCTGGATCCCCGCGTGCGGTTGGAGGCAGCATGAGCACCGGCACAACCTTTCCCTCGTGGCGCGCTGATCGCAATACGACGTTGGGCATCGTGCTGCGCAGCCTGTTCGGCAAGCCGGCCGTCGCCACTGCGACCTGCGTATGTCTTGCTCTGGTCGTGATCGCGCTGTTTGCGCCATGGATCGCGCCGCAGAATCCGTATGACCTCGCCGTGCTCAGCATCGTCGATGGCCGCCTTGCACCTGGCGTGCGTGGCACGAGCGGTCATCTGTATCTGCTTGGCAGCGATGCGCTTGGGCGCGACATGCTCGCCGCAATGATGTACGGGCTGCGTATCAGCCTCGGTGTGGGTCTGCTGAGCGGCGTGTTCGCGATGACGTTTGGCACCACGCTCGGCCTCGTCGCCGCGTACTTCGGCCGCTACGTCGATACGCTAGTGATGCGTGCGGTGGATCTGATGCTCGGTTTTCCGACGATTCTCGTCGCGCTGATGATGCTCGCCATTCTCGGCCAGGGTGTCGACAAGGTGATCCTCGCGTTGGTCGTCGTGCAGTGGGCCTATTTTGCCCGCACCGTGCGAGCAGTCGCCGCCGTCGAACGCCGTAAGGAGTATATGGAGGCCGCGCTGTGCCTCGGCTTGAGCCACCGGCGCGCGTTGTTCAGCCAGCTACTGCCGAACTGCCTTCCGCCCGTCATTGTGATTGCCCTTGTACAGATTGCCGCCGCCATTTCAGCCGAAGCGACCTTGAGCTTTCTCGGCATCGGCTTGCCGGTCACGCAGCCCTCGCTCGGTCTGCTGATCGCGAACGGCTATCAGCAATTGATCGCAGGCTATTACTGGATCAGCGTTTTCCCCGGCCTGTTGCTGCTCGTGCTCGTATTCAGCATGAATATCGTCGGCGACAGTCTGCGCGAAGCATTGAACCCGCGTCTGCAGAAATAGGATTTCGCATGTCCACTCCTACGTTGTCCGTGCGGAATTTACGCACGCATTTCTTCACCGGTGCCGGCGTCGCGAAAGCCGTCGATGACGCGAGTTTCGACGTCGCGCCAGGCGAAATCGTCGGCCTCGTCGGCGAATCCGGTTCCGGCAAATCGATTACCGGCTTCTCCGTGCTCGGGTTGATCGACCCACCGGGACGGATTGTTGGCGGCCGTGTGCTATTCAAAGGCGAGGACCTGACTACGCTCACGCCTGAAGCGCTTCGCCGCTTGCGTGGCAATCGCATCGCGATGATCTTTCAGGATCCGATGATGACGCTGAACCCGGTTCTGCGCATTGACACGCAGATGATCGAGGCGGTGCAGGCCCACGCTCGCGTATCGAAGCACGCGGCGCGGCAGCGCGCGCACGATGCCCTCGCGTCGGTCGGCATTCCGTCGCCGGGAGAGCGCTTGAGCGCGTATCCACATCAATTGTCGGGCGGGATGCGACAGCGTGTGGCGATTGCGATCGCGCTGCTGCACGACCCGGAACTCATCATTGCGGATGAGCCGACCACTGCACTCGACGTCACGATCCAGGCGCAGATCCTTTCCGAAATGCAGAAATTGTGCGCGCGCTCCCATACGGCCATGGTGTGGGTGAGCCACGATCTTGCGGTGGTCGCTGGGCTGGCTGATCGCATTTGCGTGATGTACGCCGGCCGGGTTGTAGAAACCGGCAGCGTCGACGAGATTCTCGAACGACCGCGCCATCCTTACACGATCGGGTTGATCGACTCCCTACCCGAAAAGGCGCGGCGGGGCGAACCGCTCAAACAGATACCGGGTATCGCACCGAGCGCGCTTCAGTTGCCGGCAGGCTGCGCGTTCGCGCCGCGTTGCGCATACGCTACCTCGCTGTGCCGGAGCACAGAGCCTCCTGTCAGCGGCGACGGCATTCATCAGTACCGTTGTTTCCATCCACGTACCGGAGCACCCGCATGAACGCACCCCATGTCATGGTGCCGATGGTCGAAGTCGACCACGTGTCGCGCCGCTTCGTTCGTCGCCTGAACTACGCGGAGCGAATCGCCGGCTGGCTCGGCGCGCGCGTTGAGAAACAGATCGTCCACGCAGTCGATGATGTCAGCCTGACGATCCATCGCGGTGAAGTGGTCGGTCTCGTCGGTGAGTCCGGCTGCGGAAAATCGACGCTCGGCCGGATGCTGGCCGGGATCGGGACGCCGTCGAGCGGCTCGATCCGCACAATCGAGAAGACCGCCGAACCGTCGGCGTCAGACGGCCAGAGTGACGGCACTCGCGCTGGACAGCGCGCTGCCCGTCACCGGCTCGCCACCCAGATGATCTTCCAAGATCCGCTGTCGTCTCTCAATCCGCGCAAGCGGGTGCGCGACATCATTGGCGAGGCGCCGCTCGTACACGGCTTCGTGGAGCGCAAACACCTGGATGCCTATGTCGTCGACGTGATGGAGCGCGTTGGCCTGAATCCGGATTTCCGCGAACGCTTCCCGCATCAGTTTTCCGGGGGGCAACGTCAGCGCATCGGTATCGGCCGTGCCTTGGCGGTGAAGCCCGATTTTCTGATCTGCGACGAATCCATCGCGGCGCTCGACGTGTCGATCCAGGCGCAGATCATCAATCTGTTCGTGCAACTGCGCCGCGATCTCGGTCTCACGTACCTGTTCATCAGCCACGATCTGGGCGTCGTCGAGCACATCAGCGATCGTGTCGCCATCATGTATCTCGGCCGTATCGTCGAAATCGCGCCGACCGTCGAACTGTTCGCCAATCCGCAGCATCCTTACACGACCGCGCTGCTTGCGCAGATGCCGCGCCTGTCGAACCGCAAACGGCAGTTCGAGTCGATTCAAGGCGAAATTCCATCCCCACTCGCGCCTCCCGACGGCTGTCATTTCCACCCGCGCTGTCCCCATGCAACGCAGCGTTGCCGCACCGAGCGGCCGCTATTGCGCGAGAGCGGCCCCGCTCATCAGGTCGCGTGTCATCTGGTGGGGGTGCAATGAACGCGGTAATTTCATTCATGAGCGGACGCGGCCTGAAGCACTCGGTGGCAATCGCACTCGTGTGGGGACTGGGTTTTGCCAGTGCGTCCACCGTCGCGCAGGCTGGCTCGCTGACGATGGCGCTTGCTTCCGAGCCTTCGTCGCTCGACCCGCTGTTCTCGCGCACGCAGAACAATATGCAGATCGCCGAAAACATGTTCGAGCGGCTGATCGAACAGGACGACAACCTGCAGATTCGGCCGGGACTGGCGGTGTCGTGGCGCGCGGTCGATCCGCTTACTTGGGAATTCCATCTGCGCCCGAACGTGCGCTTCTCGGACGGCTCGCCGATGGCTGCTGACGACGTCACGTATTCGCTGCGCCGCGCCCGATCCGTGCCGAACAGTCCCGCACCGTTTTCCGGCGCAGTGGCCAACATACAGCGCATTGAGACCGTCGACCCGCTAACGCTGCGCATTGTGACAAAGACGCCGTCACCAGCGTTCGTGGAGCAGGTTGGGCTCGTATATATCGTGTCGCAGCACGCGACGGCGGGGCGCACGAGCGACGACTACCGTCTGCCCGCGATCGCGGTCGGCACGGGTCCATATCGTCTCGCCCGCTGGATTCCTGGCGACCGTCTTGAACTCGTGCGAAACGACTATTACTGGGGCAAGCGGCCTGTTTTCGATGCGTGCACCATCCGTTTCATGTCGAACGACGCGGCGCGACTGTCGGCCTTGCTCTCGGGCTCAGTCAGCTTGATCGACAACGTACCACCCGTCACGATCGACCGCCTGCGCCACGAACGAAACGTGACGCTCTTTTCAGGCCCATCCGCACGGCTCATCTATCTCGCTCTCGATTCGTCTCGCGATGTTTCTCCGTTTGTCACTGCGTCCAAGGGCTCGACAATCGCTCGCAATCCACTGCGCGACGTGCGCGTGCGCAAGGCCATCTCGAAGATGATCGACCGCGAGGCGATTACCCAGCATCTGCTCAACGGTGCAGGGCTACCGGCCGCGCAAATGGTGCCGCCAGGTATGGGCGGTTATGACCCGCAGCTTCAACCGGACTCGTACGACCCCGTCGGCGCGCGACGCCTGCTTGCGGCGGCCGGCTATCCGCAAGGTTTCGGGTTGACGATCCATTCGTCGAACGACCGGTTCGCAAGCGACGGCGATCTTGGACAGGCACTGGGGCAGATGCTCGCGCGCGGCGGTATCACCGTGAACGACGTCGTTACGCAACCGTACAACGTTTATGCAGGCGCCGCCGCGCGACGCAATTACAGTGCTTTCGTCTTCAGTTTCGGCAATACGACGAGCGATTCCGCGATCGGGCTGACCAACGTACTGGGAAGCTATTCACGCGAGGCGGGCACGGGCGCTTTCAACCGCACTCGCTATTCGAACCCGACGGTCGACCGGTTGCTGCGCGAAGCCGCGGCAACCTTCGATCCAGCGCGGCGCAACCAGTTGCTGCAACGGGCCGGGCGTGCGGGCTTCGGCGATTACGGCATCGTGCCGCTCTATTTCCCGGTGGACTACTGGGCGGCACGCAACGGCGTGATTTTCCGTCCAAACAAAGCTGAACGCACCTCGCTTCTCTTCATCGAGACTCAACCATGACTGATGCTTCATTCCGTAGCGGAGCACTTCCCGCTGATTCGACGCTCAACCCGCTTCGCGACGCCATGGTGCCAATGCGTGATGGTGTGCGCCTTGCAACCGATGTGTACTTCCCCACGGATTACCGCGTCGGCATCGATGCGCCGTTACCCGCGATTCTTGAACGCACGCCGTATGGCAAATCCGATATCTCGCGTTCGGAAATCCATCACGGCCAGCCGCCCGCGAATCGTGCCGATGTGGCACGCTATTTTGCCGCGCGCGGCTACGCTGTCGTACTGCAGGACTGCCGCGGGCGCTACAACTCCGAGGGCACGTTCACAAAATATGTCGCTGAAGGGCCGGACGGCTTCGACACGATCGAATGGATCACCCAACAGCCCTGGTCGAATGGCAAAGTCGGCACGATGGGACTGTCGTACGCGGCCCACACTCAGCTTGCAGCCGCCTGCCTGAATCCGCCTGGGCTCGCGTGCATGGTGCTCGATTCGGGCGGTTTCTCGAACGGCTATCACTGCGGCATTCGCCAGGGCGGCGCCTTCGAACTGAAGCAGGCAACATGGGCGTTCAACCGTGCAAAGAACAGTAACGCCGCGGTTGAGAATTCGCTAGTTGCGGCGGCATTGAACGCGAGTGATCTACGTGAATGGTTTGCGCGGATCCCGTGGCGGCCGGGTCACTCGCCGCTGGCGACCGTGCCGGAATACGAGAACTATCTGTTCGAGCAATGGACGCGTGACGTATTCGACGACTACTGGAAACAGCCCGGCATCTATGCCGAAGGCTACTACGGCACCATGACGCGTGTACCAACGGTACTGATGTCGAGCTGGTACGACGCGTATGTGCGCAGCACGCTCGATAACTTCGCCGCGCTGTCCAGCACTGCCGGCGCCCCGAGCTATCTGATCATGGGGCCATGGCTGCACGGCGACCGCAACGTTTCATATAGCGGCGACGTTGAATTCGGGCAAGACGCGGTTATCGAAGGCCAGATTGCGAAAGACTGGCTGGCGTTTCGCGCCGACTGGTTCGACCGCTGGCTGAAACCGCACGAGGCGTCCCATGAATCGGCCGATGCCGTCGTACGCATCTTCGTGATGGGGGGCGGTAGCGGGGGGCGCAATCCGCAGGGCCGCATGGAGCACGGTGGACGCTGGGTCAACTCATCGCAATGGCCGCTGCCCGGCACGCGCTTCACGCCGTTTTACCTACGCGCGGACGGTTCGCTGTCAGCATCGAATGATGCTTTGCATGCGCAGCCGGCTGAGATCGCCTACACGTTCGATCCGTCTGATCCCGTGCCGACGATCGGCGGCGCGTTGACGTCGGGAGCACCGGTTTTCGAGGGAGGCGCGTTCGACCAACGTGAAGACCCGCGCTTTTTCGGTATGCGGCACCCGGGCATGCCGCTTTCTGCGCGCTCCGACGTTCTCGTGTTTCAGACCGAGCCGCTTGAAGAAGACGTCGCTGTGATCGGACCAATCGTCGTCAAGCTATGGATTTCCTCGGATGCGCCCGATACCGACTTCACTGCCAAGCTGATCGACGTTTATCCACCCAATGCAGATTACCCGCATGGGTACGCGATGAACCTGACCGACGGAATCTTCCGTTGTCGCTTTCATGAGTCATGGACGCAGCCACGCACCCTCGAAAAAGGGCGTGTCTACGCGATCGAAATCGAACCTTTCGCTACGGCGAATCTTTTCAGATGCGGCCATCGGATTCGACTGGATGTTTCAAGCAGCAATTTCCCGCACTTCGACGTCAACCCGAATAGCGGCGAGCCGCCCGCACTGGCACGCACACCACGCGTCGCGGTGAACCGTGTGCATTTCGGCGCAGGTCAAGCGTCGCATGTCGTACTGCCGCTCGTCTCGGCGGCATCGCTCGAAAGAATGCTGCCGAGCCCTCCGGCTCGCCGAAGCACTGCCTAGAAACGCCCCGGCATCACCTCGTTTCCCGCACTTGAGGCGCCGCGTTCAGCGCGACGTCTGAGGCCCCGTTTTGCCCTCGGTTTTTGCGAGTGCCCTCAAGCGTCCGAGCCTGTACTGCCGCTTTCGGCTCATCGCTTACCGATTTTCGATTTTCAACAGCAAGTCCAACTACAAGAGGAGAAGCACCATGTTCAAACAGACACTTCCGGCGACACTGCTCGCCATCGGTGGTATTGGCCTGTCGGCCGTAACGGCACACGCCCAATCGAGCGTCACGCTGTACGGCATCGTCGACGGTGGTTTCGCATACACGAGCAATCAGGGCGGCAAAGCGAACTATCAGGCCACGGCCGGCAACGAACAGGGCTCGCGCTGGGGCCTGCTCGGCGGCGAAGACCTCGGCGGCGGAAATCATGCAGTATTCCGGCTCGAAAACGGATTCAATCTGATGAACGGCACCGCCAGCGCGAACGGGCGAATCTTTGGACGACAGGCGTGGGTCGGTTTGTCGAGCGATCGCTATGGCACGTTGACGTTCGGCCGTCAGTACAACGCGTCGCAGGATTCGTTGGAGCCGCTGCAAGTTGCGGCCGATACCGTTCAATACGGTACACATCCGTTCGATGTCGACGATATCAACAACACGTTTCGCACCGACAACTCAATCAAATACGTGACGCCGGCTTTCTACGGTCTGCAGATCAACACGATGTATGCGCTGTCGGGCAATCCGGGCAACTTCGCTACGAACCGTTCATACAGCGTCGGCGCGACCTATGCCAATGGTCCGTGGCATCTGGGTGCGGCCTACGTGATGCTCGATCATCCGGCCACCGATACGACAGGCGCGATCCCATCCGATAACTACTTCACGTTTCTCAAAGGCATCAGCCGGCAGCGCATTTACGGCGCGGGCGGGTTGTACGACATCGGTAATGCAAGCGTCGGGTTGATGTACACGAACACGCGCTTTGAGCTGACGCCCGCGAGCCAGTACCAGACGTACCAGAATGCTGACGCGAGCCTGCGCTACCGCATCACGCCCACCATGCATGCGGCGGTCGGCGAAACCTATACGAATGTATCGACGAACGGGAAGGTGAATTCATGGCACTACTGGCAGACGACGGCCGGGTTGCAATACTTCCTGTCCAAATCTTCCGACGTCTACATCGACTTGCTGTACCAGCGCGCCACGAACGCGGTCGCACAGATCGAAGGCGCATCCGGCCCATCGAGTAGCCACACGCAATTTATTGCGGTCACGGGCATCCGTCACAAGTTCTGATCACACGGCGAGTGTCCCGATATCACCGATGCATTCGCTGCCGTCGTATCGGGAACGTGCCCTGACGAACCGAGCTTTGTTCGGGGCGTAATAGGTTGTGCGCCGCCGTCCTCACGCAGGAGGCTGGCAGTACACGGACAACGTCTCAGGAAGATGCCATGAGGGTCGCCCTACAGGGAATCCGCTTCAAGATTGTGTTCGCGCTCGGCGTGTGTGCCGCGCTGATCGCGACCAACGGGGTGATCGGCGCGCACGGCATGTCGATGCTCAGCACCGACATGCACCGGATTTATGTCGACGACACTGTGCCGATCACCGATCTCGCCACCGTCGAAAGCTCGGCGTTGCGCATTCGCCTCGGTCTGATGCGCATTCCTGCGATGCAGAATCCGGCGGAAGCAAAGGCGATGATCGCGCGTCTCGCTGCGACACGAACATCGCTCGACACCGCCTGGCACGACTACTATCCGGCACGTCTGGCGCAGTCCGAAGAACGCGATACCGCTCGCCGGATCGATGCCGCAATCGCCGCGTTCGGGCCGCAAGCCGCACGCGCGGCTGCAGCACTGGATGCGGGTGATACTGCGCTCGCGGGCCCGCTCCTCGGAGCACTCGCCGACACGAGCCAGATCATCTACAACGGATCAGACCGGATTATCGGCATCAAAACCGCGCGCGTCCGGCAGACCGCCGACGACGGAGCAGACATCTCGCGCCGGATGTTGCTTCTCTGCGGCGGCGCTGTCGTCATTGCGCTGACAATCGCATGCGTCATGGGCGTCTATCTGGTTCGCGGTATTTCGCGACCGCTGGATGCTTCGATAGCTGTCGCGCACCGAATAGCGGATGGCTGGCTGGAGAACGGTATCGCGGCGCTAGCCGATAATGAATTTGGCCAGTTGCTGTGGGCGCTGGCGCAGATGGACGCGCGACTTGCGGACGTCGTGCGACGGATTCAGATGTCGAGTGAATCGATCCTCACCGCCGCGGTTGAAATTGCCGACGGCAGTCGCGATTTGTCTTCGCGAACCGAAGAGCAGGCGGCATCGCTTGAACAGACCGCCGCCAGCATCGAGCAGCTCGCCGCGACAAACCGTCAGAACGCCGAGCACGCGCGGGAAGCGACGCGGCTGGCCTCCGAAGCCTTGCAAGCCGCACACGAAGGCGATGGCGCAACCGCTCGTATGCTAACAACGATGAATGACATCATGCACGGTTCCGCGAAAATTTCCGACATCATGACACTGATCGAGACTATCGCATTCCAGACCAACATTCTCGCGCTAAACGCGGCGGTCGAAGCGGCGCGCGCCGGCGAGTCAGGGCGCGGTTTCGCCGTGGTTGCCGGCGAGGTTCGCACACTCGCACAGCGCTCGTCCAAGGCAGCAAAGGACATCCGAGAACTGATCCGCAGTTCATCGTCGACGGTGCAGTTGGGTTCAACTCACATGGAAATTGTCGGCCACACGATGGCGAACATCACACGAGCTATCCGCCTTGTAGCGGGTATCAACGCGGCTATTTCGGTGGCATCGGAAGAACAGACGCTCGGCATCGACCAGATCGAGCGTGCTGTGAGCCAACTCAACGATGTGACACAGCGGAATGCTGCGCTAGTTGGACAGGCATCTGCGGCAGCACAAACACTTGAAGAACAGGTCGGTCAGCAGCGGAAGGTGTTGAGCGCGTTCCGATTCCGCAGCCAAACGCTTGAGCCCGTGGCAATGGCGTAACGCAACGCTACGCAGGCTTCAGGTCACGTGTCTCTTTGAGCTTCCCTCGGTTTTTCGCCTTCCCTTCCAACGGCCCCGAGTGATGCACGGGCGCGCTTCGAGTAAAAGACCATCGGCGCTACGCCCGTGCGGCAGATGATGACTATGCGCCGATAGGTACCGACAATCCGAGCACAAGTTGAATTTATTG